>JAFAPR010000238.1 GCA_019247075.1 Solirubrobacterales bacterium | reverse complement strand
ACCAACTGCATGCCGGCCATTGGGAGCAGGTACAGGCCGGCCTGAAGGGGAGACAGATGGCGCACGTCCTGCAAATAGAGCGTGTTGAGGAAGAGGAAACCGCCCTGCGCAGCGAAGGCCAGCACCGCGATCCCGCTCGCGCCCGCGAAGGGTGCGCTGCGGAAGAAGCGCAGCTCGA
The DNA here is from genome assembly GCA_019247075.1 of Solirubrobacterales bacterium. Taxonomy (GTDB): domain Bacteria; phylum Actinomycetota; class Thermoleophilia; order Solirubrobacterales; family Solirubrobacteraceae; genus Palsa-465. Next base: position 47,391 of record JAFAPR010000238.1, on the reverse strand, counting down.
TCAGCGGCTCGCGCCGGCGTAGCTCGTAGGCGATCAGAGCCGCGAACAGGATGAAGACCGCTGCGAACAGCCCCAGCGTCTCGGGGGAGGTCCAGCCCATTCGCGGGGCCTCGATGATCGTGTAGGTCAGCGTCGCCAATCCGGCCATCACCAGCACCTGCCCCACCGGATCGAGGCGCCGGGGATGCGACGCGCGCGATTCGGGCACGAACCTCGCGGTCAGCAGGATCGCCGCCGCTCCGATTGGGACGTTGACGAAGAACACCGCCCTCCAGCTCACGCTGTCGACAAGCGCCCCGCCGAGCACTGGCCCGAGCGCCATGCTGAGTCCCAACACCCCTCCCCACAGGCCGATCGCCTGGGCCCGCTCTCGCGGATCATCGAACACGTTGCGGATGATCGACATCGCCACCGGATTGAGCATCGAGCCACCGATCGCCTGGAGGACACGAAAGGCGACCAGCATCGGCAGGCTCTGGGCGACGCCGCACAACAGCGAGCCCAGCGAGAAGATCAGCAGCCCGGTCTGGAAAACCCGCCGGCGCCCGATGCGGTCGGCGGTCGAGCCAGAGACCATCAGCAGGCTCGCGAGCACGAGCGTGTAGGCGTCCACCGCCCACTGCAACCCCACCACCGACGCGTGGAGGTCCCTGTGGATCGCCGGCAGAGCGACGTTCACGATCGTGCTGTCGAGGCCGACGATCAGCAGGCTCATACAGCAGATCGCGAGGATCAAGAGTCGCCGTGAGCGGGTGCACGGCTGTGTTCCGATGTCGGTCACCGATTCGATCGTAGTCCTGGCCTGCATGGGTTCCGCCCAAGCCGATAGCCTGAGTGGACCCCGATCGGGCGGTTCTTCTCTTGGCAAACGACAACAAGGCCCAACATGAGGGGCCGTCGGTCTACGCTCAGGCGCGACCGGGCGCGGGGCAGCAGGCCGCGACACTCGAGCTTCGGGACGTAACCAAGGTCTACCCGCAGCAGCCCCGTCCTGCGCTCGCGAACCTGAGCCTCAAGGTCGGAGCGGGCGAGGTGTGCGTGCTCGTCGGCCCGTCGGGATCCGGCAAGACGACCGCCATGCGGCTGATCAACCGGATGATCCCGCTCTCTGGCGGGGACATCCTGATCGGGGATCGGAGCGTGCTCAAGCGCGATCCGGTCAAGCTGCGCCGCGAGATTGGCTACGTCATCCAGCAGATCGGGTTGTTCCCACATCTCACCGTGGCCGAGAACATCGCCACGGTGCCCCGCCTGCTCGGTTGGAACCGCGCCCGGACCGGCGCTCGCGTAGGGGAGTTGCTTCGCTTGATCGGGCTGGAGCCAGAGATCGGCAAGCGCTATCCGGCCCAGCTCTCGGGCGGTCAGCGCCAGCGCGTGGGAGTGGCCCGCGCACTCGCGGGCGACCCGCCGGTGCTGCTGATGGATGAGCCCTTCGGCGCGATCGATCCGATCAACCGCAACCGCCTCCAGGACGAGTTCCAGCGGCTGCAGCAGGGGCTGCGCAAGACGGTCGTGTTTGTCACCCACGACATCGACGAGGCGATCAAGCTGGGGGATAGAATTGCGATTCTGCGCGAGGGTGGGACGCTCGCCCAGTACGACACTCCGGCGGAGCTCCTAACTCGGCCCGGCGACGAGTTCGTCGCTCAGTTCGTGGGTGCGGACCGCGCGCTTAAGCGGCTCGGGCTGCAGACGCTCGCCGAGATCGAGCTGCTTGACGCCCACGGGATTGATGTTGGCGATCGCCGGGTGCCGCTGACGACGACTTTGCGCGACGCGCTATCCCGAGTACTTGACGCGGGCGGCGCTCCGCTGGCGGTCGTCGATGGCGCCGAGACGGTCGGCGCGGTGACGCTCGAGTTGCTCGGCGGGCTTCTCCACGACGGTGCGCTGGGCGAGCGTGCGAGCGGGGAGAGCGCGGTCCGATGATCGTCTTCGCCTCGGGACCGGTGATCCCCAACTTCGGCGGCAGCAGCGCTGCGTACGCCTGCGAGCGCGCAAACCGGTTGTTCTGCCCCAACTGGGTCTCGCAGAACTGGAGCACCGTGCTATGGCCCGCGCTCCGCCAGCACGTGGTACTGACCGTGATCGCGGTCGTGATCGGCTTTGGGATCTCGACCACGCTAGCCCTGATCGCCTACCGCCGGGGCTGGGTCGAGCGGCCGGTGGTGATCGTCACCTCGATCCTCTACACGATCCCGTCGTTAGCGCTGTTCGAGCTGCTCGTGGGGGTCCCCGGCCTTGGCCTGAGCCGGACCACGGCCGAAGTCGCGCTGGTCTCATACACCCTGCTGATCATGTTCCGCAACACGCTCACGGGGCTGCGCGAGGTTCCCGCGGAGGTGCGGGACGCCGCCGCCGGCATGGGGATGGGGCCGATGCGCTCATTGCTGCGGGTGGACCTGCCGCTCGCCATGCCGGCGATCATCGCCGGCGTGCGGATCGCGACCGTGACGGTGATCTCGCTGGCGACCGTGGCGGCGCTGATCGACGACGAGGGCCTTGGCGCCCCAATCCTGCAAGCAATCTCAAACGAAGTATTCAAAACCGAGCTGATAGTGGCCGGCGGGATGGCGATCGCCCTCGCGCTGCTGGCCGACGGGCTCCTGGTTCTGCTTCAGCGGGCGCTCACTCCGTGGACGAAGGTGCGCACATGAACAGCTTTTCGCAGGCGCTTGACTTCATCGCCCGCAACGGTCAGGTGCCGGGAGAGCCTCAGCTGCCGACGCTCGTGCATCTGACGCTGGGGACGGTCAGGATCGCGTGGATCGGGATCGGCATCGCCTTGGTGATCGCGCTGCCCATAGGCGTGTGGCTGGGGCATATGCATCGGGGATCTTTCCTGGCGATCAACGTCGGCAACATCTGGCGAGCGCTCCCGAGCCTGGCGGTGCTGGCGATCGGGGTGGCCTTTCTGGGCCTGGGCCTTGGAAACGTCGAGCTCGCGCTGATCGTGCTCGCGGTCCCGCCGGTGATCACCAACGCATATGTGGCGGTCGATGGGGTTGACCGGGACGTGGTCGACGCGGCCCGCGGCATGGGCCTCAGCGGGTGGCAGATTTTGCGCAGGGTCGAACTGCCGCTAGGGGTGCCCTTGATCTTCGCCGGGATCCGCACGGGCGCGCTGTTCGTCGTCTCCACGACTACGATCGCAGCGCTCACCGGGTACAGCGGCAGCCTCGGCGACATCATCAACAACGAGGCGAGCTACCACCTGTCCGGGGTATTGGGGGCGGCGATTTGCATCGCCGCGCTCGCTCTGCTCACGGATCTTTTGCTAGCGCTGATCCAGCGGGCGCTGACTCCGCGGGGCGCGACGCTCGAAAAGCACGCGGCTCGCCAAGAAGCCATCGGGCCGCCGCTCGCGGAGAAGGTGTGAATCGGGCGCATATCGGCAAGAACGACACCTTTGGAGGAAGCAATATGAAACGGAAAATCCTATTCGGCATCGTCACATTGCTGCTGGGGCTGGCACTCGCGGCATGCGGGTCGTCGGGTAAGAGCAAGACATCAAGCCTGAAGGCTTCGACGCCTGGTTCGGGCAAGCCGGCCATCGTGATCGGCGATAAGAACTTCACCGAGGAATTCATCCTCGGGTCGCTCTACCAACAAGCGCTCGAGGCCAAGGGCTATCACGTCACGCTGAAGGGCAACATCGGGACCTCCGAGATCACCTACAAGGCGCTGACCTCGGGCCAGATTCAGATGTACCCCGAGTACACCGGCGTGATCGTGTCGGTGCTCGCCGGGAACACCAAGCCGCCCCATAGCGCCTCGCAGACCTACGGCGAGGCAAAGGCGTTTGTGCAGAAGCACGGGTTCGCGCTGCTGAATCCCACTCCGTTTTACGACACCGATGCCATGGGCGCGCTCAAGGCGTTCGCGACCGCGCACCACCTGCAGGCGATCTCGGATCTCAAGCAGTTCGGCCATTCGCTGACGATTGGCGGTGCCCCCGAATTCGCCACCCGCTACGAGGGATTGATCGGATTGAAGAAGGTCTACGGCCTCAACCCGACCTTCAAGCCGCTGGCGATTGGGTTGACTTACAAGGCGCTCGACACCCACCAGGTCCAGATCTCGGACGTGTTCACGACAGACCCGCAACTGACGACAGGCAAGTACACGGTGCTGAGCGATCCGAAGAACGTGTTCGGCTTTCAGAACGTCGCCCCGATCGTCAAGGCGAGCGTGCTCAAGGCCGAGGGACCGGCGTTCCAGCAGACGCTCAACAAGGTCAGCTCGCTGTTGACACTCGACGCGATCCGCAAGATGAACTTCGCGGTGGCGATCGACCAACAGTCGCCGTCCGTGGTCGCGCACAAGTTCCTGGCCGCGAATCACCTCGTCTAGCTGCTGCCGCGCAGCGCGCCGTTGGGCCTAGCGGAATAACGCCATGACGCAGTAGCGGAGGCATAGCCTTCCCAGAGGCTATGGCGCTCCCGATAGACGTCAGCGCGAGGCGACTCGCGTTAGCGCGCGGCCAACCGGCGGCGCTTTCACCAAGGCTTGGCAAGCACTCCGACGAGGGCCACAACCTAGGCGTATTTGGGGGACTGGCGGCGCTGAGCCTCGATGCGCTCTCGAGCGTGGCCTACGGGCCCGAGGCGATGGTGCTGGTGCTGGTCACGGCGGGGGCTGCTGGGCTCACGTACGTCGTGCCGCTGACGCTCGTGATCGTCGGCATGCTCGCACTGCTGATCCTCTCCTACACGCAGGTCATTGCGGCCCATCCCGACGGCGGCGGCGCCTACGCCGTGGGCAAGGCCTACCTCGGCCGCCCCTTTGCGCAGCTGGCGGCCGCATCGCTGGTAGTCGACTACGTGCTCACGGTCGCGGTCAGCCTGGCGGCCGGCGCCGCGAGCCTCGGCAGCGCGTTCCCGGCGCTGTCACACCACCTGCTGCTGGTGTCCTTGGCCGGCCTCGTGATCCTGACAGGAGTGAACATGTTTGGCATCCAGGAGTCCGCCAGGCTGCTGACGTTGCCCACGGCGGTGTTCCTCGTCAGCACGTTTGCCGTGATCATTCTCGGGCCCTTTCATTCCCACCCCGTCGCCCGCATCGGCACGAGCCTCGGCCCGCTCCAAGCGACCACCGCGGTCGGCATCCTGCTGATCCTCAAGGCGTTCGCCGCCGGTTGCTCGGCGGTCACGGGCGTCGAGGCGATCGCCAACGGCGCGCCGGCCTTCCGCTCGCCCCGGACGGCTCAGCGCACTGAGCTCGTCCTCGGCGCGTTGCTGGCGGTGATGCTGATCGGGATCTCCCTGCTCATTCACGCGCACCACATCGTGCCCCGTGGGGGTGTGACGATTCTGGCCCAGCTGACCGCCGCCTCGCTTGGCACGGGGTGGGCTTTCTATCTGGCGAACGTCTCGGTGGCGCTAGTACTGGGCCTGGCCGCGAACACGAGCTTCGGCGGGCTTCCCGTGCTGATGCAGCTTCTGTCCCGCGACCACCGCTTGCCGCACCTTTTCTCTCTGCGCGCCGAGCGGCCCGTGTACCGGTACGGCATCACCGCGCTCGCGTTGGCGGCGGCGTTGCTGCTCGTCGCGGTCGGCGCCAAGACCGAGCGGCTGATTCCGCTCTTCACGATCGGTGTGTTCATCGGCTTCACCATCAGCCAGGTCGGTCTCGCGCGCCATTGGCTCCGTGAGCGGCCCAGCCGCTGGCGGCTGCGCGCCGCGCTCAACGGCACCGGTGCGGCGATGACCGCGATCGCGGTGATCGTGTTCCTGACCTCGAAGTTCCTCGAGGGGGCCTGGGTGGTGGTGGTGGCGATTCCGCTGATGATGATTCTGTTCGCGCGGATCGAGCGCTACTACCGAGAGGTCGCCTCGGAGCTCAGGCTCGGCAAGACGCCACCGCCACCGCGCAAGCGCGAGAGCGTCGTCATCGTGCCTACCTCGACCGTGAACACCTTGACCCAAAAGGCCATCGGCGCCGCCCTCTCACTAGGCGAAACCGTGATCGCCGTGGCCGTCGCCGGCGATGAGGACGAGTGCGCACGCGTCAAGCACGCATGGGACGAGTGGCATCCAGGCGTTCCGATCGAAGTGCTGCTCGACGCGCGCCGGTCCTTGCTCCGCACGGTCCTGCGCTACATCCAGTCGGTCGAGGACGAAGACGCGCTCATCACGGTCCTGATACCCGAGATCGTCCCGCGCAAGCGCCGCCACGAGATCCTTCACAACCAACGGGGTCGCCTGCTCGAGGCGGTGCTGAAGGCGCGCACCGACGTGATCGTCGCCCGGGTTCCGTTCAGGCTCCACGAGTAGATGAAGGCCGTCCACATCGGCTGCTCGGGCTGGCAATACGCCGACTGGCGCGGGCGCGTCTACCCCCAAGGACAGCCGCAACGCCGCTGGCTTGAGCTTTACGCCGAGCGCTTCGACACGGTTGAGGTCAACTCCACCTTCTACCGCTTGCCCACACGCGATGCGGTCGCGCGCTGGGTGGAGCAGACGCCGGAGAGCTTCATCTTTGCGGTCAAGGTCAGCCGCTACCTGACGCACATCAAACGGCTCTCGGACACGGAAAGCGGACTGGCGCTCTTCGCCGAGCGGATCGAGCCGCTGGCCGAAGGGCGTCGTCTCGGCCCGCTCCTCTGGCAGTTGCCCGAGAACTTCCGCCGCGATGACGAGAAGCTCGGCGCGTGGCTGTACGTCCTGGCGAACCACGAGCCCCAGGCGCTGCGCGGAACCCGCCACGCGATCGAGTTCCGCCACCCCAGCTGGTTCGAAGAGCCGGTACTCGCCGCCCTCCGGGAGCACGACGTGGCGCTCGTCATCGGCGACCACCCGAAGCGCCCATTTCAGCTGCGCGTGCCCACGGCGTCCTGGACGTTTCTGCGCTTCCACCACGGCAGCCGCGGTCGCAGCGGCAACTACTCGGCCTCCGAGCTCGGCGGGTGGGGCGCCGAGATCCGCCGCTGGCGCCGCTCCCGTGAGGTCTACGCCTACTTCAACAACGACTGGAAGGGCTACGCGCCGGCCAACGCCTTGGCGCTGCGCAGGCTTGTCGAGTAGGCGGAACCAGTGGAGGCGACCATTAGTTCCGGGAAGCGTCTTTCTCCGCCGGGAAGCGCTGTAGCTCCTGGTGCAATCGTTCGCTGAGCCGACTGCGGCCGTATCGCTTCTCGATCCCTTCGAGCGTCGCTTGGTAATGGCCGAGGCGCCTCTCCTTGGGCCGCGAGCTCTCGGCGGCGAGCTTCGCGGACTTGTCGGCCAGCGCGACCGTCGCCGCGTCGCGGCCGGCATCGAGCACCTGACGGCGCAGAGCAGCCTTGCGCTCGTAGTAGTCGGAGATCGCGGGATCCTGCGTGAGCGCCTGCACCAGTCCCGTCACCTCCGGACCGAACCGCGCGCGCAGCTCCTCGGGGCCTACTTCCGTGTCTTCGAGCAGATCGTGCAGGAGACCCGCCAGCACCAGCCGAGGGGGTTGGCCGTCCTCACTCAGCAGCCGCGCAACGGCTTGCGGGTGCTGCGCGGCCTGCTCGCCGTCTGAGCTTCGCCTGCGATAGGCGTCCTGGACAAACGCCCTCGCGTCGTCGAGATCGACCTCGCTCGGTGTCGCATCGGTCACATCGCGGACGATAGGGGATGTCGCCTCGATCGCTCAACACGGCCACGGGCCGGCCGCCACGTGAGCACGGCACCATTCGGGGCCGTTACGGCCCAGACCGGAGGTATCCTTCGCCACGCGTGTCGTTCGGACCCATGCAAAACCCCGCCCCCCCGCCGTATGTCCCGACGCCGAGAGGCCCGGACCGCGGCCGGCTGGCTCAGGCCCGGGCGCTGGAGGGAACAGCGACCTTTGCCGTCAGCGCCACGTTCATGGGCTCGGGGCGACGCGGCCAACAGAAGCGTCGCAAGGGCGAGCTATTCATCTCGCCGGACGCGGTTGCCTTTACGAGCCGTGACCTCGGCCAACCCGCGCGCTTTGACCACTCCGAAGGCGACATCACGATGGTCAAGGGACGGCTGTGCCCGCCGTGGGCGAACACGTTCCTGTTTTTGCAAGACAGGGATTCGACCGTACGCATAGCGGCCTCGATGTCTGCCCGCCGCGGCCTCCGCCGCGCGTTGGGCGGCGCCGGCGTGACCGTTCACGAGCAGAGCTCGTCGCGCGCCCCCGAGCCCCCGCGTCGCGGCGGTCGCCGCACCTAACGTCCCTAACGGGTGATCACGCGCCCGGCAGGATTCGAACCTGCGGCCTGACGCTCCGGAGGCGTCCGCTCTATCCCCTGAGCTACGGGCGCTTGGACGCCGCTAAGCCTATCGCGCGACCGCACCCCCCACGGGCCGGTGCGAGGGACCCTGACACACTGGCCCGATGGACCTCTCCATCTTCTTCGCCGGCACGGCCGGCTCGGTCCCCACGGCCCGCCGGGGCATGCCGGCGCTGCTGCTGCGGCGTGGCGGGGAGAGGGTCCTGTTCGACTGCGGGGAGGGCACGCAGCGGCAACTCGTCGGCACGGTGGGTCTCGCCGACCTCTCGGACATCTTCATCACGCACTACCACGCCGACCACTGGTTGGGTCTCCCCGGGCTTCTCAAGACCTTCGATCTCCGGGCGCGGGAGAAGCCGCTCCGGATCCATGGTCCCCGCGGGCTCCGGGAGCTGCTCGCGATCGTGGTACGCGCGGTCGGTCGCGTGCGGTTTGAGCTCGCGCTTCGCGAGCTCGAGCCGGGAGAAGAGATCACGCGCGAGGGCTACCGGATCGCGCCGTTCGCGGTCACCCACCGCGGCTCCTCACTCGGGTACGTCGCATATGAAGACGAGCGCCCGGGGGTGTTCGATCCCGACGCCGCCGTGCGCTTGGGGCTCACCCCGGGCCCCGAATTCGGTCGTGTGCAGCACGGCGAGACCGTCCACGGGGTCGCGCCCGACCAGGTGATGGGGCCCGCTCGCCCCGGCCGCAAGCTGGCGATCTCAGGCGACACGATGCCATGCGAGAGCCTGCTGGTCGCCGCGTACCGGGCAGACCTGTTGGTCCACGAAGCGACCTTCGCCGAGGAGGAGCGCGAGCGCGCGGCCGAGGCTGGCCACTCGACCGCTACCCAGGCGGCCGAGATGGCACGCGACGCGGGAGTCGTGATGCTGGCGCTGACTCACTTCTCGACCCGGTACCCGGTCGGCCTACTGCGCGAGGAAGCGCGCGCGACCTTCGCCAACACCGTGGTCCCGCGGGACTTCGACCTTATCGAGGTCCCGTTTCCCGAGCGAGGCGGGCCCGAGCTGGTCCGCTGGACGGACCAGCAGCGCGAGGAGGAACCTGCGGCGGTCAGCGATGGGCCCGTTTGAGCCGCGCTCGGCCGGCCGTCGGGAGGGCGCGCTGCGCACAGCGCCCACCGCTCAGCCGATATCAGCGCCAATCGCGCCTGAGCGGATCGAGACCTTCCGCATGGTCGGCGAACGGCTCGCGCTCGACCACGAAGACGACCTTGCGACGTTGCTGCTCGACCCGCGTGTGGCCGAGACCATGTGGTCTCCGCGCGAGACGCGAACGCGCGCGGACGTTCGCGCCGGCCTCGAGCGCAAGCTTCTCCATTGGCACCGCCACGGCTTCGGGCAGTGGTTTTTCCGCGACGGCGCCACCGGAGCGATGGTCGGGCGAGGGGGTCCTCAGCACACGATGGCGTCCGGCCGTGACGAGGTCGAGATCGGCTGGGTGATTACGCCCGAGCGCTGGCGTGAAGGGCTCGCGACCGAGCTTGCCAACGCCTCGGTCGAGATCGCCTTCGGACCACTTGCGCTCTCCGAGGTGATCGCCTACACACAGCCGCACAACATCGCTTCGCGCCGGGTGATGGAGAAGGCTGGCTTCGTCTACGAACGCGACATCACGTTCGCGCGGGAGCCGTTCGTGCTCTACCGGCGATGTCGCGGGCGCCCGTGGGGTTCCGCCCACGCCCACTGCTAGGCTGCGCGAGGGATTTGGCCCCTTTAACCCGGTCCGGCGAGGCCAGGAAGGAGCTTGGATGTCGGCTGACGCAACGATTGTCCTCGACGCCGAGGCGATGCGCCGCACACTCGTGCGGGTCGCTCACGAGATCGTCGAGAAGAATCCGGTTGCGGAAAGCAGTGCCGGCATCGCGCTCGTAGGTATCCACCGCCGCGGCGCTGTGCTAGCCCACCGCCTCCACGCGCTCACCAGCGAGCTGCTCGACACCGACGTTCCCTTCGGGGAGCTCGACATCGCGTTCTACCGGGATGATCTGGGTATACGTCCCAGCGCTCCGGTGGTCCATTCGACCCAGCTCCAGTTCCCGCTCGAGGGTCGGACGATCGTGATCGTCGACGACGTGCTCTACACGGGCCGGACGGCACGGGCGGCGATCGACGCGATCTTCGATTTCGGGAGACCCGCCCGCATTCAGCTCGCGGTGATGGTCGACCGGGGTCATCGCGAGCTTCCGATCCGACCCGACTATGTCGGCAAGAACCTGCCCACCTCGCGGCAGCAGCGCGTCAACGTTCACGTACGCGAACTCGACGGGGTGGACGAGGTCACGATCGGGCCGGCGGTGCCGTGGCTCGAGATGACAGGTGGCTGGCGATGAGCGGAATCGGAAGGCATCTGCTCTCGATCGAGGATCTCGACCGAGCGGGAATCGAGCGCATCCTCGACCGTGCCGAATCGTTCGCCGAGGTCTCGGGCCGCGAGATCAAGAAGGTTCCCGCGCTGCGAGGCCGGACGGTCGTCAACCTCTTCTACGAGGCGAGCACGCGCACGAGCTCATCCTTCGAGCTGGCGGCAAAGCGGCTCTCCGCTGACGTGGTCAGCGTCCGTTCGATCGGCTCGAGCGTGGAGAAGGGAGAGTCGCTCAAGGACACGGTGCAGACGCTCTCGGCATACGACCCGGCCGCGATTGTGATCCGCTCTCCCCACGTGGGTGCGGCGGCGCTGGTCGCGGGGTGGACAGCTGCCTCGGTCATCAACGCCGGTGACGGCAAGCACGAGCACCCGACGCAGGCGCTGCTGGACGTGTTCACGTTGCGGCGCAGGCTCGGATCGCTCGAGGGCGCGAGCATCTGGATCGTGGGGGACGTGCTCCATTCGCGCGTGGCGCGGTCGAACATCCTCGCGCTGCGGCGGATGGGCGCACGCGTGACGGTCTGCGGGCCGCCGACGTTGCTCCCGCGCGAGATCGAGGCTCTCGGTTGCGAGGCAAAGCCGTCGCTCGAGGGGCTCAGCCAGGCCGACGTGGTCTACGTGCTGCGCATGCAGCAGGAGCGAATGAGGGAGGCGTTCGTGCCCTCGCTGCGCGAATACGTGCAGCGTTATCAAATCACCTCGACGCACCTTGATGCGCGGCAGCTGCTGATGCACCCCGGACCCGTCAACCGCGGAGTGGAGCTGTCCGCTGACGCGATCGACTCGCCGCGGGCGCTGATCTCGGACCAAGTAAAGGCCGGGGTCGCCGTGCGGATGGCGGTTCTCTACGAGTTGCTGGTGGGCTCGCCCGTGCTGGAGGCGGTCGCCTGATGGGTGCGCCTCTCTTCTGCCGCCCCGCCGAACTGCTGATCCGGGGTGCCCACGTGCTCGACCCCCGGGCCGGGATCGACACCCGCCAGGACATCCTGATCCGCGGCGGCCACATCGCCGAGCTCGCCGTGCCGGGGTCTATCGCTGCGCCCGACGACTGCGACGTGGTCGACGGGACCGGCAAGCATCTTTTCCCGGCATTCGTCGACCCCCACGTCCACCTGCGGACACCAGGCCAGGAGCACAAGGAGACGATCGCAAGCGGGACCGCCGCTGCCGCGGCCGGAGGGTTCGGAGCGGTGATCGCGATGCCGAACACCTCGCCGCCCGTCGACAACGCCTCGGTCCTGAGAGCGCTGGCACAGACCGCGGATCGCGAGGCTCGCGTTCCGGTCGGTTTCTTGGCCGCGATCACCCGCGGGCAGAACGGTCAGGAGCTGACGGAGATGGCCGAATTGCGCGAAGCCGGCGCGCTGGGCTTCACCGACGACGGCCGGCCGGTTGTATCGGCCGGCATGCTCCGAAAGGCCCTCCAGTACCAGCGCGTGTGCGGAGGCGTGCTCACGCTGCACGAGGAGGACCCCGCGCTGTCGGCGGGCGGTGCCATGCACGAAGGAGCGGTCTCGGCGCGTCTGGGGCTGGCGGGCATCCCCTCGGTCTCGGAGTCGACCATGGTGGCCAGGGACGCGGCGCTCGCCATATATGAGCGGGGACGGGTCCACTTCCAGCACCTCTCTTGCCGGGAGTCGGTGGCAGCGCTGGCAGCTGCCAAGGAGCAATCCGCCCTCGTGTCGGCCGAGGTCTCTCCCCACCATCTGACGCTGACCGATGAGTCAGTGCGGGCTCTCGAGAGCAGCTTCAAGATGAACCCCCCGCTGCGCACGGAGGCCGACCGCACCGCGCTGGTGCAGGCGCTCCGCAGCGGACTGATCGACTGCGTGGCGACCGACCACGCGCCGCACGCCACCCACGAGAAAGAGGTCCCCTTCGAGCAGGCGGCGATGGGGACCACCGGCCTCGAGACGGCGTTCGCCGCCCTGTTCACGAAGCTCGTGCAGGCCGGCGAGCTGGAGCTCTCTGCGCTGGTCGAACGGATGACCGCCGGGGCGTCGCTGTTTGACCTCCCGCAGCCGACGATCGGCCCAGGTCAACTGGCCAGCGTTTGCCTGGTGGACCTCCGAGCAGGCTGGGAAGTAGGAGGGCGGGGATATGTCAGCCGATCCGAGAACTGCTGCTTCCACGGTCAGACTCTGCGCGGCCGCGTGCTGCTGACGGTTGCCGCCGGCGCCGTCGTTTTCCGCGCGGTCAGCGCCGCCCTGCCCGCCGCGCTTACGGCTGTGAAATGAGCATCGCTCAAGGCAGGCCAGTGAACGATGGTGATCCGGCCTACGTCCTGCTCGAGGACGGCACCCGGTTCGACGGCGTGGCCTGCGCGGCCGATGACTTGGCGGTCGGCGAGGTCGTTTTCACCACCTCGATGTCGGGTTACCAGGAGGCGGTAACTGATCCCAGCTACGCGGGCCAGCTGCTCGTCTTCACGTATCCCCAGATCGGTAATTACGGGGTCAGCCGCGGCGCGATGGAGTCCGATCGGATCCATGCTCGCGCGGCCATCATGCGGGCGGGCGTCGACCGCGCTGACGCCCCTGACGCGGAGCAGGGGTGGCTCTCGTGGCTCAAAGAGCACGGAGTCCCCGCGATCACCGAACTCGACACGCGAGCGCTCGTGCGCCACATCCGCCGGCAGGGAGCCATGCGGGGTGGCCTGTTTCCAGCTTGGTTGGACGAGCACCGGGCACGCGAGTTGATCGAAATCGAACCGCCAATGGGCGGGCGCGACCTGGTCGGGGCGGTGACCGCATCGGAGCGGACTGTGCTCGAGGGGGGCTCTCTGCGGATCGCGATCCTTGACACAGGGGTGAAGCGGTCGATCGTCTCAGAGCTCCACTCACGCGGCGCGACCGTGGAGCTTCATCCGAGCACCGCCTCCGCACCCGAGCTCCTCGAATCTGGCCCGGATGCCGTCCTTCTCGCCAACGGCCCTGGAGATCCCGGCGCCCTTGACTACATCGTCGACACCGTCGGGCGGCTCGTCGGACGGGTCCCCGTGTACGGGATCTGCCTGGGTCACCAACTGCTCTGTCGCGCGCTCGGGCTTGAAACCTACAAGCTCCCCTTTGGACACCACGGCGCCAACCATCCCGTCAAGGACCTGGTCCGCGCTCAGATCGAGATCACCAGCCAGAACCACGGCTTCGCGGTCCTCGGACCAGACGGCTCGCGCACCATCGAGGGCGACGAGGCCGTCAGCTGGGAGACCGCATACGGCACCGCCGAACTGACCCACATCAACCTCTACGACCGCACTGTCGAGGGCCTCGCCATGCGGGATGTCCCGGCCGCGACCGTCCAATACCACCCGGAGGCCGGACCCGGACCCCGCGACGCGCTTCACCTCTTCGACCGCTTCATCGAGGGCGCGCGTGCCGCGTAGAGACGACCTCCAGAAGATCTTGCTGATCGGGTCGGGCCCGATCGTGATCGGGCAGGCGGCGGAGTTCGACTACTCGGGGACGCAGGCCTGCCGCGTGCTGCTGGAGGAGGGGTACGAGGTCGTGCTGGTCAACTCCAACCCGGCGACGATCATGACAGACCCGGAGCTCGCGACCGCCACGTACATCGAGCCTCTCCAGCCCGGCGCCGTCACTCAGGTGATCGATCGCGAGCGGCCGGATGCGCTGCTGCCGACGCTCGGGGGCCAGACAGCGCTGAATTTGTCCAAGGAGCTGCACGAACTCGGCGTGCTGAACAGCTATGGCATTGAGCTGATCGGCGCAGACTACGAGGCGATCGCCCGCGCGGAGGACCGCGAGCGGTTTCGGGAGACGATGATCGAGGCGGGGCTGAGAGTGCCGCGCTCCGCGATCGCGCACTCGGTCTCGGAGGCGCGCGCGGCGCTCGGTCAGGTCGGGCTGCCGTTCATCGTGCGGCCGGCCTTCACGCTCGGGGGCACCGGGGGCGGCGTGGTCAGCGACGAGCGCCAGCTCGAGGCCGTAGTGGGCCGGGGCCTGGCTGTCTCGCCGATCGGCCAGGTGCTGCTCGAGGAGTCGGTGCTTGGTTGGGGCGAGTTCGAGCTCGAGGTCATGCGGGACGGCGACGACAACGTCGTGATCGTTTGCTCGATCGAGAACATCGACCCAATGGGCGTGCACACCGGCGACAGCGTGTGCGTGGCGCCACAGCAGACCCTGAGCGACCGCACCTACCAGCGACTACGCGATCAGGCCATCGACGTGATTCGCGCGGTTGGCGTGCAGACAGGCGGTTCCAACGTTCAGTTCGCGGTCAATCCTGACACCGACGAGGTCGTGGTGATCGAGATGAACCCGCGCGTCTCTCGCTCGAGCGCCCTCGCCAGCAAGGCCACGGGGTTCCCGATCGCGAAGATCGCCGCCCGCCTGGCTGTCGGCTACACGCTCCAGGAGATCCCCAACGACATCACGAAAGCCACGCCCGCGAGCTTCGAGCCTGCACTGGACTACTGCGTGGTCAAGTGGCCGCGGTTCGCATTCGAGAAGTTTCCCGGCGCTGAGCCCGCGCTGACCACGCACATGAAGTCGGTGGGAGAGGCGATGGCGATCGGGCGAACGTTCAGGCAAGCGTTCGCGAAGGCGCTGCGCTCGCGCGAGCTGGACTCCAGACCGCGATTCCCCGAGACGCTCGAGGAGTTGCTGGAAACCGTCTCTCGGCCGGGCGCCGAGCGATTCGACCGTCTCTTGGAAGCACTGCGGCGGGGCGCGGATGTGGAACAGCTCCACAGGCGCACACATATCCACCGTTGGTTTTTGAACGAGCTCGCAGAACTGGTGGCCGCGCCGGGCCAGCCCGTGGGCGAGCGGACCTTCAAGGCCGTGGACACCTGCGCGGCCGAGTTCGAGGCGCGCACCCCGTACTTCTACTCCAGCTGGGAGCGGCCGGCCCGCATCGCCGGCGCAGACGGTGGCGAGGTCGTCAGGAGCGGGCGCCCAACGGTGGTCATTCTCGGCTCGGGGCCCAACCGCATCGGTCAGGGCATTGAGTTCGACTATTGCTGCGTCCACGCCGCGCAGACCGCGCGGGAGCTCGGCCGCGCCGCCGTCATGATCAACTGCAACCCGGAGACCGTCTCCACTGACTACGACGTCTCCGACCGGCTGTACTTCGAGCCGCTGACCCTCGAGGACGTGCTTGCGGTGTGCGAGCAGGAGCGCCGAGCCGGCTGCTTGGACGGCGTCGTGGTGCAGTTCGGCGGTCAGACGCCGCTCAAGCTGGCGGCCGGTTTAGCCGCGGCCGGTATCCCGATCCTCGGCACTAGCGTCGAGGCGATAGACCTGGCCGAGGACCGCTCGCGCTTCGGTCCGCTCCTGGACCGGCTTGGGTTCAAGGCCCCCCCGTACGCGACCGCGCGGTCGGTGAACGAGGCCCTGAGTCGAGCGGGTAAAGTGGGCTTTCCGCTGCTGGTGCGGCCCAGCTACGTGCTCGGCGGCCGCGCGATGGAGATCGTTTACACAGCTGCGGATTTGCGCGAATACCTCGAACGAGCCGAGCCGGAGGCAGGACGTTTGATCTACCTGGACCGCTTTCTCGAGGATTCGATCGAGATCGACGTGGACGCGCTGTGCGATGGCAGCGCGGCCTCCGGCGGGGGCGGTCGGGTCTGGATCGCCGGCATCATGCAGCACGTCGAGGAGGCCGGTATCCACTCCGGGGATTCGGCGTGCGTGCTGCCGCCGCATGCGCTTGGCGAGGAGATGCTCGCCCAGATCCGCGCCGAGACGTCGGAGATCGCCTTGGCGTTGGGCGTGGTTGGGTTGCTCAATGTGCAGTTCGCGATCCACGGTGAGATGCTGTACGTGCTCGAGGCCAACCCGCGAGCATCGCGCACGGTGCCCTTCGTGTCCAAGGCCATCGGGGTTCCGATTGCCAAGCTTGCTTGCCGGCTGATGCTGGGCGAGCGAATCGCCGATCTCGAGCTTCCCAAGAGCACCGCAAATGGCCATGTATGCGTCAAGGAGGTGGTGCTTCCATTCGAGCGCTTCACGGGCGCTGACTCGCTGCTCGGTCCCGAGATGCGCTCCACCGGCGAGGTCATGGGGATCGCGGCCGACTTTCCGACCGCATTCGCCAAGGCGCAGGCGGCCGCGGGCTCCAACCTGCCGCCGACCGGGACGGCCTTCATCACCGTCGCGGACGGCGACAAACCCGCCGCCACCGGCATCGCGAGCATCCTGCATGATCTCTCTTTCAAGGTCGTCGCGACGCGGGGGACGGCGCAGGCGATCCGCAAGATGGGCATCCCGGTGGAGACGATCAACAAGCTCGGCGAGGGCTCTCCTCACGTGGTCGATTGGATCGAGCGGGGGGACGTCGATCTGGTCATCAACACGCCCGTCGGTACGGGCGCCCGCGCGGAGGGCTACGAGATCCGCACCGCGGCGGTTGCACGACGGATCCCCTGCATCACAACGATGGCCGGGGGGATGGCTGCCGCGCGGGCGATCGCCGCCGCGCGCCGCGGCGCGCCGGACGTCCGCTCCTTGCAGGAAATTCATGGTTTGCGCGCGCGGCACGGCCAATCCGCGGCGGCGCGAGCGCGGTGACGCCCATCATGTCCGCGCGAGGGGGAACTGCTCGCAAACAACGAGGTTTTCCGGCGCATACCCGCCGCGGTCTTGAGGAAGCCTCGCAAAACCCCTGCAAAGCCTATTTATTCCCGCAACCTGGCTCGACAATGCTTCACCTCAGGTTGAGGTACAGCTAAATTCGCCGTTTTGGGGGTTGATCGCCCGGCGGCAAGATGTATAGTCGCCGCGGATGCCGCCGGTGAGCGAATCGCCTCCCAAAGCAGTACTCGCGCCGGAGCGCTCGCTGATGCAGCGCATGGAGGCGCTCCAGCGCGCCAACGACATCCGCACTCGCCGGGCGCAGCTGAAGCGCGATCTCAAGGCTGGCCGCCAGCCAATCCACGAGATGTTGCTGGAGCCACCCAACTACCTCGAGACCGCGAAGGTTTTCGACTTGCTGCTCGCGGTTCCCAAGTATGGGCGCGTCAAGGTCAACAAGATTCTTGCTCAGTGCCGGATCTCACCCAGCAAGACGATCGGGGGCCTCTCTCAGCGCCAGCGCACGGAGCTCGTGGATTTCATGCGCCGGCGGTAGCCGGGGCGGCGGCGCTCGCCCGCGGCTGGCGAAGACGAGCTCGTGGCCAAGGTGTTCGTGATCACGGGGCCATCGGGAGTGGGGAAGGGGACCCTTATTCGTGGGCTGCGGGAGCGCATCCCGGAGCTGGAGCTTTCCACCTCCGCGACCACCAGACCGCCGCGACCCGGTGAGCGCGACGGCGTCGACTATTACTTCCTCTCGGATGCGCAGTTCGATCGGCTGCTGGCCCAGGGCGCGTTCATCGAGCACGCCACTTACTCAGGCAACCGCTATGGCACGCTGCGCTCCGAGCTCGAGCGGCGCCTCGAACGCGGGGTCCCCGTGGTGCTCGAGATCGAGGTGCAGGGCGCCCGCCAGGTGCGAGAGACGATGCCCGACGCCCAGACGGTCTTCATTGCGCCTCCGTCGCAGGAGGCACTTCGCGCTCGCCTGATCGGGCGCGGAACCGACGCCGCCGCGCAGGTGGATGAGAGGCTGCGGACCGCCGCCCGGGAGCTCGAGTCGAGCGCCGAGTTCGGTCACGTGGTCGTAAATGACCGCCTGGAGGAGGCCACCGAGCGACTGGCGGAGCTGGTGGGTCGCGCGCTGCAAGCGCAAGCCGAGCGGGACCGGCGGAGCTAACGGAACGCTAAGCTTTTTACCCCACCCACGAGGAATGTGAGCGCCCTTGATCTCTCCGCGCATCGACAAGCTGCTTGAGCATGTCGACTCTGACTACGCAAGTGTGATCGTCGCCGCCAAGCGGGCGCGGCAGATCAACTCCTACTACCACAACCTGGGGGAGGGAACCTTCGATGAGTTCCCGCCGCCGATGGTCGAGACGCACTCCAAGAACTACCTGACCATCGCGCTCGAAGAGGTCGCTCAGGGCAAGCTCAAGTACAGCTACCGGTAAGTAGGGAGCGAAACCCGCGGGAGGCACGCACAGTGGCCCGGTTGCTTCTCGGCGTAAGCGGCGGAGTCGCGGCCTACAAGGCGCTTGAGACCGCGCGACTGGCGGTCAAGCGGGGACACGCCGTACGGGTCATCCAGACCCCCGCGAGCACCAGGTTCGTGGGCGCCGCGTCGTTTCAGGCGCTGACGGGAGCGCCCGTGCTCAGCGACGAGTTCGAGCGGGATCCCGATCGCGGCCGCTATCCGGGGGAGCCACCCGCCGAGCGGACCCCCATCAGCCACCTCGCGCTGGCCGAGCGGGCCGAGGTCTACCTGATCGCGCCCGCGAGCGCGAACACGATCGCCAAGCTCGCCCACGGACAGGCAGACAACCTGCTCACCGCGGCGGCCCTGGCGGTCACCTGCCCGCTCATCGTAGCCCCCGCGATGAACGACCGTATGTACGCGCACCCGGCGACCCAGGCCAACCTGGAGCTGCTGCGGCGGCGCGGAACTGTCGTGCTACCGCCGGGAGAGGGGGAGCTGGCCTCGCACGGCGAGCACGGCCCCGGCCGCCTCCCCGAGCCCGAGCGGCTGGTCGCGAGCTGCGAGGCGCTGCTGAGCCGGGGCGCCGGCTGGGCGGGCACGCGAGTGCTGGTGACAGCCGGCGGCACCCGCGAGCCGATCGACGCCGTCCGCTACATCGGCAACCGCTCTTCGGGGAGGATGGGGTTCGCGCTGGCAGCCGAGGCCGCGAGTCGCGGCGCCGACGTGACCGTGGTTGCCGCCGCCGTGACCGTGCCCGCGCCGCCCGGGGTAGCTGTCGTCGAGGTGCAGACAGCAGCCGAGCTGCAGCGCGCCTGCGACCGGATCTTCGAGCAGTCAGACGTTCTGCTGATGGCCGCCGCGGTGGCGGACTTCCGACCCGCGCAGCCAGGCCTGGGGAAGGTCAAGAAGGGCGACCCCCCGCTTGCCCCCGGGCCGCTCGAGCTCGTCCTCACCGAGGACGTGATTGCGGGGCTGGCGGCTCGTCGCCGACCCGGCCAGGTCCTGGTGGCGTTCGCCGCCGAACACGGGGGGGACGCGATCGCGGAGGGGGTCTGCAAGCTCGAGCGCAAGGACGTCGACGCCGTCGTCGTCAATGACGTCTCGCGCCCCGAGATCGGCTTCGATGCGGCAGACAACGAGGTCGTCATCCTCTCCCGGGACGGCGCTCAGCGGTCCGTTTCGCTTGCCGGAAAGGAGCGGGTGGCGCGGGCCGTGCTGGACGAGGTGCAGCGGCTGCGCGCGCTGGAGCGAACTGACGAGCTGCAGAGAGGAGGCGAGCGGGATGGAGCCGGGCGAGAACGCTCCCGCGCCGGCGCAGGAGCTTGAGGCCTCGAGCGCGCTGACGCGGAGGCTTCGGCAGAACATCGCCCAGGCCGTCCAGATCCGCCCCGAGACGCTGTCGCACGTGCTCGTGGCCCTGCTCGCGGAGGGCCACATCCTGGTCGAGGACTATCCCGGCGTTGGCAAGACGGCGCTGGCCAGGGCGCTGGCCCGCTCCATCGACTGCCAGTTCGCGCGCATCCAGTGCACACCCGACCTGCTACCAGCCGACGTGGTCGGCACAAACGTCTACGACCAGCGCGAACACCGCTTCGAGTTTCGCCCCGGGCCGGTGTTCGCGAACGTCGTGCTCGTCGACGAGATCAACCGCGCTTCGCCCAAGACCCAGTCGGGCCTGCTGGAGTGCATGCAGGAGCGGTCGGTGACCGTGGATGTGTATACGCACGAGCTGGCGCGCCCGTTCATCGTCCTCGCCACCCAGAACCCGATCGAGTATGAGGGAACCTACCCGCTCCCCGAGGCCCAGGTCGATCGGTTCATGGTGCGCACCTCGCTGGGCTACCCCGAACCCGCGGACGAGGCTTCCATGCTCCACCACCATGAGGCGGTCGACCAGGTGGCCGCGCTCGATCCGGTCGTGAGCGCGGCCGACGTGCTCAAAGCACAGGACGCAGCCGCCCGGATCCACGCTTCCGGGCCGCTCCGCGACTACGTCGTCCGCCTCCTCTGGCGCACGCGCGAGGACCCACGCGTCGATCTTGGGGCGAGCCCGCGGGCGGGATTGATGCTGCTGCGGGCCGCAAAAGCGCGGGCGATGTTGGAAGGCCGCGACCACGCGCTCCCCGACGACGTGCAGGCGCTTGCCGAGCCCGTGCTGGCGCATCGCCTGGTGCTCGCGCCGGAGTTCCCCCGCACGATCGCGCGGGACGTGATCGCGGACGCGATCCTGTCGGTCAGAGCGCTGTGATCGATCGCTGGCAGCTTGGCCGGGGACCGCGGACTCCCCGACACGAGGGCTCGCTCGCGGTCGGCCGTGCGGCGGTGGCGGTGGGCGCCGGCATCGCGACGATCCTGGTGGCGCTGGCCATCGGGCCCGCGCCGCTGTGGGTCCTGGGTATGGGCCTCCTACTCGTCGGCGCAGCCGCCCCCATTTGGACCTGGCTGTCGGCGAGTGGCGTCGGCGTCCGGCGCCACCTTCCGGCCGAGCGAGTCCTCGAGGGCCAGCCGCTCGAGGCGACACTCGCGCTCCGGGGCGGCTGGCTGGGGCTGCCGAGCGGCGAAGTGCGAGATCCGCTGGCGCGCGAGCGCATGCGCATTCCCCGTGGGCGACGAGCGCACATCAGGGTTGTAGCGCGGTTCGACCGCCGTGGGCTGCGAAGGCTCGCGCCGCCGGCGCTGGTGATCAACGATCCGCTCGAGCTCGCCCGCACGATTCGCGTAAGCCCCCAGCCGCCCCAGGAGCTGCTCGTGCTGCCGCGCACCGAGCCGGTGCGCTTTCACGGCGGCAGCGGCACCCGAGCGATGGGCCTCGTTGGCCGCACCAGCGACATGCTCGCGGCGGTCGAGCTCGACGGGCTGCGGACCTACGTTCCGGGGACGCCGGCCTCGCGCATCCACTGGCCCGCGCTCGCCCGCGGCGCCGGCCTGCTCGAACGGAAGCTTCGAGTGGCGGGCGACACCGTGCCCCTGGTGGTGTTCGACGCTCGTGGGCCCGAACCGGTCGGGGTCCAGGCCGACTATCTCGACGCCGCCGTCCGAGCCGCGGCGTCGCTGACATTGGAGCTCGCCCGGGCGCGAGGGTGTCGGCTACTGCTGTCGGGCGACCGGCGCGCGCTGGAGATCTCGCCCGATCTGCTCGCATGGCCCGCGGCCCACGCGCGACTAGCGGTCCTGGAAGGAGGGCCGGAGGCGAGGGCGCCTTCGCCGAGCGCCGTCCATGGCGCCCTCGGTCCCGTTTTCTACGTCACGTCGGCGCGACTTGAACAGCCCCCGGCGGCATCGCGCCGGGGCCACGGGCAGCCGACGGTGCTCGTCCTGCCCGCCCCGCTGGCGCCGCCAGGGGCGGGAACGGCCGCCTTCACGGTGGCCGGCTGCGTCGGCTTGCCCGGCGACGGGCACTCCCGAACCTGGCGCGCCGCGCGTCCATTCACCCAAGCCGCCGCCGTTGCTTCACCCGGGAGCGGCGCCGCCAGCGGGAACGGACGATGAGCGCACTCCAGCGCGCATCGGGGTCGGCCCCGCCCGCGCTCACCGGCGCGAGGACGCTCCCGCATTCGGGGCTGCGGAGCGTCCCAACCGCCGGCCGTCCCGCGGTTCGCCTGATCACCTTCGCCGCGCTCGCCCTCTACGGGGTGCTGCGGTGGGCGACTTTGACCAAGCCGGCTCCGGGAATGCGGCTAGCCGGGATGCTCGTGCTAGCGGTGGCCATCGCTGCGCTGGGAACCTTTGCCCTGCCGGCGCTCACCGAGCGGGCGTGGTACGAGGGTTGGAACCGGGTCAGCTGGATGGCCCGCGGCTGGTGGCGGCGCGCGCTGGTCGCCTTCTTCTGCCTCTTGTCGCTTTGTGCGATGCTGGCGCTCGCCGGGATCCCGGTCGCCTGGCTCTACGGCGTGCGCGTCGCCGTGATCGCCCGGGGAGTGCAAGAGGGCCTCTCGTCGTTCCCCGGCCTGCTCCTCCCCTACCTCGGCGTCAACCCGTGGGTGCGGATCGTGATGTCGCTGGGCGCAGGACTGCTGTTGCTCTGCGCGGCGCTCACGATCTGCACTCGCTCGCCCTCGGAGGCGCGACGCGCCGCGGCGGCCCTTCAGCTTGCCGCGCTGGCGGTGATCCCGGCGCGGGTAATGCATCCCCAGTTTCCGTATCTCCAGGGGCTGCTGCTATTCGCGTTGGTGGCCGCGTTCATGTGGGGGGAGCGGGTGGTCTCGCGGCGCTCGGGCGGGGCGATCGCCGTCATCGGCCTCGCCGCGGTGCTCGCGACGGCGCTCGCCCCCGCGTTCGGTGGCCACCGGCCCTGGCTGAACTACCGGTCACTGGCCGGTCCGTTTTCGCCAGGCCATGTGGAGACCTTCGATTGGACGCAGCGCTACGGCCCCTACAACTGGCCCCGCGACGACCGCACCGTGATGACCGTCAAGGCGCGCCATCCCGACTACTGGAAGGCCGAGAACCTGGACGTGTTCGACGGCTTCGGCTGGAGCCAGGGCTCGGGGCCGATCACCGCGTCGCCGTCCGCGCCGACGCCGCAGGCCGTGCGCCGGTGGTCGCAGACGATCACCGTCACGATGCAGGCGATGCGCACTACGGCGGTGATCGCGGCGGGTTACTCCCGCCGGCCGGCGCACGTGGACGCCGTCGTGCTCCCCGGCGAGAGCAGTGGCACCTGGACCGCCAGCGCCCCCCTCGCACCGGGCGCGTCGTATACCGTCTCCACCTACTCTCCCCGTCCCTCGCCGGCGCAGCTTCAGGCGATCCCCGCGCGGGCCTATCCCGACGCGCCGCTGGCCGATTATCGGGTGGTGGACCTGCCCTCCGAGAGCGCCGCCTACGGCAAGCCCCAGGTCGAGTTGCCCCCGTTTCACTCGTCGGGTCTCGTGCTCAACCTGGCGGAGCCGTACGGGCCGATCGGCGGGCAGCTACTGCGCCAGTCGCCCTACGCCCGCGCGTACGCGCTTGCCGGCTCGCTGGCCGCCAGTGCCCCGACGCCCTACGCCTTCGTCACCGCGGTGCAGCAGTACCTGTCGCCGGCGAACGGGTTCAGCTACGACGAACACACCGCCTCGCATCGGTACCCGCTGATGAGCTTCCTGTTTGGCGATCGGCGAGGCTACTGCCAGCAGTTCGCCGGCGCGATGGCGCTGCTGCTGCGCTTGGGAGGCATACCCGCGCGAGTGTCGACGGGGTTCACGACAGGCTTCTACAACCCCCCCACGCGCACCTACCTCGTCTCGGACCGCAACGCCCATGCGTGGGTCGAGGCGTGGTTCCCCCACTACGGATGGGTGCGGTTCAACCCCACTCCGCCGAGTGCCCCGGCGATTGCCGACCAGGGCAGCCCGTTGTCGGTCCGCGCCGGCCAAGGGCATTCGGCGACGCACGTGACCGCCCGGCGCAACGCCTCCACCGGGGGCGCGGCGGGACGGAGGCGCGCCGCGCTGCGTTCGGGCGCCGCGGGGCTGTGGCTGATTCTGCTGCCGGCGCTCGGGCTGGCGCTGTTGGCGACGGCGGCCGCCGTTTGGCTGCGCGGCGGCCGGCACACCCCCGAGCAGCTCATCGGCGAGCTCGAGCGGGCGCTTGCGCGCTGCGGACGGCCGGCTGGGGATGGAGTGACATTGCGCGCGCTCGAGCATCGGTTCCGCGAATCTCCAGCTGCCGCCGGCTACCTCCGGCGGCTACGACTCGCTCGCTACGGCGTGGACGGAGAGCTTCCCACTGGCACAGAGCGGCGTGCCCTGCGGGCGCAGCTCGCCGCGGGCCTGGGGCCGACGGGGTGGATCCGGGCGTGGTGGGCGCTGCCTCCGCGGCGGCGCGCTCATCGGGAGCGGGCCACCTAAACTGGACGCGATGGACCGAGACGACGTGTATGAGCTCTTCCAGCGGGGGACGGAGCTGCTGGAGGCGGGCCACAACCATCAGGCGACCGTGCCGCTGTCGCGAGCCCGCGATCTGGCGCCGGACAAGACCTCGATCCGCGAGGCGCTCGGTCGCGCGCTGTTCCGCGCCCAGCGCTACGAGCAGGCGGTCGTCGAGTTCCAGGCGGTGGTGGATCGTGCCCCCACGAACGACTTCGCCCTTTTCTGCCTGGGGCGCTCGCTCCAACTCCTCGGACGCCACGCCGAAGCCCGTCGGCCGCTGGCGCTGGCGGCCTGTATGCAGCCCGGCCGCCGGGACTACCGCATCTACCGCGACCGCGCCCGCGCGCGCGCCGCGCAAGCCGGAAGTTGAGGCACGCGGAGCGACGCTCGGCTGGTGACAGAGGCGGCGTTCCGGTGCTACCCTCCGCGTGAGGTTTTTCCGCGCCGGGACGCTTCCCGGTGAAGTACCGGAAGTGGGCGCATGCCCGCTTTTTTTGTGAGTTTTGTCGGAGGAGATCGTGAGCGCACTGCAGACGGACATCGAAACCAGGCTCGCCGATGTTGAGCCTGAGGTGGAGGTGCTGCTCGCTGAGGTCGTCTCGGGGGCGACGCTACGTCTGTTCATCGATCACCCGGACGGCGTGACGCTCGCGCTGTGCGAACGCATTTCCGGGCGGCTCAACGACTACCGCGACCGGTACTCGCTCGAGGTGTCTTCGCCGGGCGCCGACAGGCCGCTGACCAAGCCCCAGCACTACCGCCGCTTCCGCGGGCGCAAGGTCCGGGTGCGGCTGCGTGAGGCGGGCCGGCCACACGTCGCCGGCGCATCCCCCCACGGCCGCCGGAACCTGACCGGCGAGCTCGTTGGCGCCTCGGACGCGGAGATCACTGTGGCCGCGGGCGACGGCGTCGTCACGCTCCCCTACGAACACATCTTTCGCTGCAACCTCATTCCGGGAGACTGACGCACATGTCCAAGGAGATCGTCGAAGCCGTACGAGGCCTCGCCGCCGAGAAGAACATTTCCGCTGAGAAGCTGATGGAGGCGCTTGAGGACGCGCTCCTGTCCGCGTACAAGAAGACGCCCGGCGCCGCCCGCTACGCGCGTGTCGAGATCGACCGTGCAAGCGGCGATTTCATCGTTTGGGAGCTCAAGATCCCACCCGAGCTCGAGGAGAAGGTGCTGCTCGACTCGAGCCTCGACGCCGAGCCCACGGTCGATCCCGAGACGGGTGAGATGCGCGAGCCGCCCGAGCCCGAGCTCGACCCCGAGAAGCTCAAGGAGTACGAGGACCAGATCGACGTCGAGGATGTCACCCCCGAAGACTTCGGCCGCATCGCCGCGCAGACGGCCAAGCAGGTAATCCTGCAGCGCATCCGTGAGGCGGAGCGGGACATGATGTTCGAGGAGTACCGCGACCGCGTAGGCGAGCTGATCACCGGCATCGTGCAGCAGTCCGACTCGCGCTACACGTTGGTGGCGCTGCGCGAGCGGGTCGAGGCCCTGCTCCCGAAGTCGGAGCAGGTGGACGGCGAGCGCTACGACCACTCCCAGCGGATCAAGGCGGTGATCAAGGATGTCTCCAACTCGACCAAGGGCCCGAGCATCATCGTCTCGCGTCGTGACCCTGAGCTGATCAAGCAGCTGTTCGAGCTCGAGGTGCCGGAGATCGCCGATGGCTTGGTCGAGATCACGGGCGTGGCGAGGGAGCCCGGGTACCGGTCCAAGATCGCGGTCGTCTCGCACGTCGACGGCGTCGACCCCGTGGGAGCGTGCGTGGGACCCCGCGGTTCGCGGGTGCGCATGGTCGTCTCCGAGCTGCGCGGCGAGAAGATCGACATCATCCCGTACAACGACGAACCCGCGCGCTTCGTGGCCAAGGCGCTGTCGCCTGCGCGCGTCCGCGAGGTGCTCGTGGACGACGCCGGCAAGCAAGCCACGGTGATCGTGCCCGACGACCAGCTCTCGCTCGCGATCGGACGCGAGGGGCAGAACGCTCGCCTCGCCGCGCGGCTGACGGGGTGGCGGATCGACATCCGCTCCGAGACCGAGTTCGCCGCCGAGGAGGCCGAGCGGGGCTACGAGCAGGAGGAGCTCCAGGGTCGCTGCGCAGCCATCCTCTCCAACGGCCGGCGCTGTCCCAACGCGGCCCTCCCCGGCTCGCGCTACTGCGGGCTTGAAGCTCACCAGGCGCTCGAGCACAAGGATGGGGAGCGCCAGGGTGAAGCTCCCGCGCAGAGCGAGACCACGCCTCCGGCAGATGGCATCACCCCCGCAGAAGGCGCGGCTTCCACGGAAGGCGCCACCCCGTAGACGACCTTAGACTGGGCAGATGAACAAGCGCGTACACGAGATCGCCAAGGAGAGGGGAATCTCCGCCAAAGCGGTGTTGGAGCGGCTTCGCGAGGCTGGCATCGAGGTCAAAGCGGTGTCCTCTTCGGTCGACGAGTCGGTCGCGCTGCGCGTGCTCGACGACGGCAGGCAGGACGGCGGCAGCGACGGCGCCGCGGATGCCAAACCCGCAACCGCCCCTGCACGGGAGCGCCCCCGCACCGCCACAAGCCGCGCCGAAGCCTCGCGCGAGCCTTCCACCCGCAGGGCCGCCGCGCGGCCGGCGAGCGCCCCGCCCGCAGCGGAGCGCGAGGCCGCCGGCGGCGACCAACAAGCTCGCTCTGGCGCCGGCGCGCCCGCACGCACCGATCGGCCCCGGCCCGCCACAGATCCCTCGGCGAACGCGAGTGCGTCGGGGAGCGCAGAGGCAGGGCGAACCCGGGCCGACACCGAGGCGGGCCGCCAGTACAAGCGCCCCACGCGGGACTCCCTGCAGGGCGAGCGGGCCCCCGGCAGCGCTCCCGCCCGCCGGCGGGTGGTGATCGACTCCCAGGCGTCCCGGCGAACGCCGAGCGGCGCCGCCCCGTCCGTGCAGCCGCCTCGCCGCCAGCGACGGGGTCGTCGCAGGCGCGGTGTCTACGACGAGGAGGCCGCGGCCCAGCCCGCAGCCGCGCCCGAGCCGACCCGCCCGGCGGCGATCCGCGTCAACTCCGGCTCGACCGTCAAGGACGTAGCCGAGTACCTGAACGTAGGGGTGCCTGAGGTGATGAAGAAGCTGATGGCGCTCGGGGAGCTCAAGACGCTGACCCAGACGCTCTCCGACGAGGCCGTGCTGATGCTGGCCTCCGAGTTCGACCGAGAGGTCGAGCTTGTGCACACCGAAGACGAGACGGTCACGGAGCCTGT
Organism: Solirubrobacterales bacterium; assembly: GCA_019247075.1. GTDB lineage: Bacteria > Actinomycetota > Thermoleophilia > Solirubrobacterales > Solirubrobacteraceae > Palsa-465. Next base: position 19,691 of record JAFAPR010000238.1, on the reverse strand, counting down.
CTTCGCCGACGCCGATGAGGAGCTCGTGGAGCGGCCCCCCGTCGTCACGATCATGGGCCACGTCGACCACGGCAAGACCTCGCTGCTCGACGCGATCCGCGAGACCGAGGTCGCCGCCGGAGAGGCCGGCGGCATCACCCAGCACATCGGCGCCTACCAGGTGCATCACGGCGACAAGACCGTCACCTTCATCGACACGCCCGGCCACGAAGCGTTCACCGCCATGCGCGCCCGCGGCGCCAAGGTGACTGATATCGCCGTCATCGTGGTCGCCGCCGACGACGGCGTGAAGCCTCAAACCCAGGAGGCGATCGATCACGCTCGGGAGGCCGCCGTGCCGATGCTCGTGGCCATCAACAAGATCGATAAGGAGGGCGCCCAGCCCGACCGCGTCCGCTCGCAGATGGCGAGCCTCGGCTTGCAGCCGGTCGAGTGGGGGGGAGACACCGAGTTCGTGGAGGTGTCGGCCAAGACCAAGCAGGGCCTCGATGACCTGCTGGAGACGATCATCCTCATGGCCGAGGTCGAGGAGCTGCGCGCCAATCCCGACGCGCCCGCCTCGGGTACCGTGATCGAGTCCAAGCTCGACCCAGGACGCGGGCCCGTGGTCACGATCCTGATCAGCCGAGGGACGCTCGAGGTCGGTGACGCACTCGTCGCCGGTGCCCACTGGGGCAGGGTGCGTGCGATGCACGACTTCCTCGGCAACCGCGTCGCCCAGGCGCTTCCCGGCGAGCCCGTCGAAGTGCTTGGGTACGACGGGGTGCCCGAGGCCGGAGAGCGCGTGCGCGTGGTCGAGCACGAGCGCCGGGCCCGCCACCTCGCCACCGAACGCGCCACCCGGCTGAAGACAGAGTCTCTCGCGCGCCGCGCGGGCAAGCGGATCTCGCTCGAGGACATTTTCAAGGAGGGCGTGCAGGAGCTCAACCTGGTGATCAAGGCGGACGTGGCCGGCTCGCTGGAAGCGATACAGGACGAGATCGCAAAGCTGCCGCAGGAGGAGGTCTCGGTCAACGTGATTCGCGGCGCCGTCGGCGGCGTGACCGAGTCCGACGTGATGCTCGCGGCCGCTTCGGACGCCATCATTCTCGCCTTTGGCGTGAGACCGGTGGGCGATGCGCGCGTCGTGGCCGACCGCGAGGGTGTCGAGATCCGCCACTACTCGGTGATCTACCGCGCGATCGAGGAACTGCGCAGCGCCATGGAGGGGATGCTCGCCCCCGAGGAGATCGAGGACGTGCTGGGCACCGTGGAGGTGCGCAGGGTCTTCCGCGCCTCGCGGGTGGGCGCGATCGCTGGCGCGCATGTGCTCGAGGGCAGGATTGCGCGCGGCTCCAAGGTGCGGCTGGTGCGCGATGGCACGGTGGTCTACGACGGCGAGGTGGCGAGCCTCAGGCGGTTCAACGACGACGTCCGCGAAGTCAGCGCCGGCTACGACTGCGGCATCGTGCTCAAGGATTTCGCCGACATCAAGGAGGGCGACATGCTCGAGCCATACACCACGCGCCTGCGAGAGCGCGAGCTCGCGTAGCCCCAAAGCGGTGTCTGGCAATGACGGCTTTGTCGCCGTCCTGGTGATCGACCTCCACTTTCCCGAGGCGGGCTCGCTCAAGCACAAGCGCAAAGAGCTCTCCTCGATCAAGGCCATCCTCCACCGCCGGCTAGGCGCCGCGGTGGCGGAGATCGACCACCAGGACCTATGGCAAAGGGCGGCTCTCACCGCTGCGCTGACCGGCGCGTCCCCTGCCGCGGTCACCCAGGCGGCGGACCGGCTCGAGCGGTGGCTTTCAGGGAGGTTTCCTGACGGCGTCCGGATCGAGCGGATCGTCGCCTCGGTGGAGGAGCTGCGCGGGTGAGCGCGGGCGCGTGGTAAGGCGGCAGCAGAGGCCGGAAAGTCCCCGTTACCCCCGGGCTTCCCGCTATCTTTCACGTTCGGTCGTTCTGACCGAGTCGAGGAGGAATAGGATGCGCTCCGGCCGCATGCGGCGAGTCGACGAGGCGCTACGAGCCGTGCTCAGCGACGGGATCGCCACCCAGCTCCACGACCCGCGGGTGGGATTTGTGACGGTGACCGGAGTCAAGACCAGCTCGGACCTGCGTCACGCGCGCGTGTACGTGAGCGTGCTGGGCGACGAGGCGGCCAGAGACGCGACCCTCGCGGGGCTGCGCTCGGCTCACGGCTTTCTCCAGGGGCTGCTCGCGACCGAGCTCAAGCTCAAGCACACCCCGGCGCTCACCTTCGTCTACGACGAATCGATCGACCGCGGCATGCGCATCACGCGCATGCTCGACCATCACGGGCGGGAGGACGCCGGATGAGCGAAGACGGCGCGCTCCCGGACCGCGAGCACGTGCTGGCCGAGCTGCGCCGGGCGCAGAAGTTCGTGGTCGTCACCCACGAGCACCCCGACGGAGATGCGCTTGGCTCGCTGATCGCCATGCAGGAGATTCTCAGCGCCCGCGGCCAGGACAGCCTCATGTTCATCGACCCCAGCGACTTCCCTCTGCCCGAGGAGTACGACTTCCTCCCGCTCCCGCGCCTGATCGACGTGCCACCCGACGACGTGGTGGAGCGGACCATCTTGTTCCTCGATTGCGGCAACGCCGACCGGACCCCCGGGCGGGTGTTCCAGCGGCCAGGCGCCGAGATCGTAAACATCGACCACCACCACGACAACACGCGCTTCGGCACGATCAACTACGTCCGCCCCGAGGCTTCGTGTACGGCCGAGATCGTGTGGGAGCTAATGCATGAGCTCGACGTGCGGCCCGACCCGACGATCGCCGAAGCGCTGTACGTGGGATTGATCACCGACACCGGCCGCTTTATGTACGAGAACACCGGCCCCCGCGCCCACGTGATGGCCGCCGAGTTGATCGACGCGGGCGTCGACGTGCAGGAGATCTCCCGGCGCGTCTACGAAGACGTCCCCTACGCCAAAGTGGCGCTGCTCGCGCGCGGGCTTGAGAAGATCGAGCGCTACGACGGCGGAAGGCTGACCATGACCGCCCTGGACGCCGCAGACTTCACCGACGCCGGCGCGGAGCCGAGCTACTCGGAGGGTCTCGTCGATGTGCTGCGCGCGGTTCGCGGCACGCTCGTCGCCGCGCTGGTCCGCGAGCGCACGGAGGAGGGCGACGGTCGGCCGCTGCACAAGGTCTCGCTGCGTGCCACCGACGGCACCGTGGACGTCTCGCGGATCGCCCGTGCCCAGGGGGGCGGAGGACATCGCCAGGCCGCCGGGTTCACCACCGGGATGGCCCACGAGGAGCTCGTCGGCTTTCTGCGTGACCAGCTTGCGGCACAGCTGTAGGCGCGGTTGCGCCGCGACGGTCTCATCCTGCTCGACAAGCCTGAGGGGATCTCCTCGGCAGCCGCGGTCGCCGGGATCCGCCAGTCTCTCGAGCGCCGAGCGAAGGTGGGCCATGGCGGCGCGCTCGACCCTTTCGCGACCGGCCTGCTGCTGATCCTGCTCGGCCGCGCCACGCGCGTCCAGCGATTCCTGCTCATGCTGCCCAAGACCTACGAGGTCACGGCGCGCTTCGGCGCCCGCTCGAGCACGGGCGACCCCGAAGGGGAGATCATCCACACCGGTCGCGTGCCCGAGGGTGATCTGAGGCTTCCCACCGGCACGGTGCGCCAGCGACCGCCAGCGTTCTCGGCGCTCAAGGTCTCCGGCCACCGCGCCTACAAGCTCGCTCGCGCCGGCGCCGAGGTGGAGCTGCCGGAGCGCGATGTTCACGTCCACCGCTTCGAGGAGCGCTGGCGGGACGGCGACCGGCGCGGCTTTGAGATCGAATGCTCGTCAGGCACGTACATTCGCAGCCTCGTCGCCGATCTCGGCGACGCCTACTGCGAGACGCTCCGGCGCACGCGGATCGGGCCGTTCGTCGTCGCCGAAGCTGATCCGGAACGCGTCCTGGGGCTGGATGAGACGCTGTCGTTCCTGCCCGCGGTCCGGCTCTGCACCGAGGCGGCCCGATCCGCCGCCCACGGTGGCGCGGTGGCAGGAACGGGCCTCGGCCCGGTGCGCTTGGTCGACGAGCGCGGCCTGATCGCGGTCGCGGAACCGGCGGCAGCCGGGATGCTGCGGCCGGTGGTCGTGCTGCGGGGCTGAGGGGTGTCGCAGCAGGGGGCGCCGCTAGGTTGCCCGGCGTCCGGGTTACGCTTCCCCGCCACATGCAAACCACGATGCTCGAGGACGCGCGGGCCCGGCCGCGGCGGGTGGCGGTGGGAGAGTTCGACGGCGTCCATGTCGGCCACCGGGAGGTGATCGCGGACAGCGACACGGTGCTGACCTTCGACCCCCATCCGCTGCAGGTGGTCCGTCCGGAGGCCGCGCCGAGGCTTCTGACCAGCCTCGCCGTCAAGGCCGAGCTGATCGCGGGGCTCGGGGTCGACGAGCTGGTCGTGATCCGCTTCGACCAGCGGTTCGCCCACCAGACGCCGCAGGAGTTCATCGATCAGGTGCTTGTGGGGCAACTGGGCGCCGAGCTGGTGTCCGTGGGGGAGAACTTCCGCTTCGGGCACCGCGCCGTCGGCGAACCGGGGCTGCTGGCCGCCGATCGCCGCTTCGAGACGCGAGTGGTGCCACTCGTGGAGGTCGAGGGCGAGGTGGTGTCTTCGAGCCACATCCGTGGTCTCGTCCTGGCGGGCGAGGTGGAGCACGCGGCCCGTTTCCTGGGTGCCCCGTTCCAGACCGAGGGAGAGGTGGTCGCCGGCGAGCGCCGTGGCCGCACGCTCGGCTACCCGACCGCCAACGTCGTTCCCGACGAGTCGCTCGTCTACCCCGGCCACGGCGTCTACGCCGCCTATGCCGACGGCGTGCCGGCCGCGGTGAGCGTGGGCGTGCGTCCCACCTTCGGCACCGGTCGCGGCGTGTTGATCGAGGCCTACCTGATCGACCGCGAGGTCGACCTCTACGGTCGCACGCTGCGGGTCCAGTTCATCGAGCGGCTGCGGGGAGAGCGCCGGTTTGACTCGGCCCGCGCGTTGGTCACACAGATGCATGACGACGTGGAGCGCACCCGCGCCTTGCTAGCCTCGGGCTCCGCATGACCATCGTCCGCCAATACCACCTTCCCCGGCCAATCAGATGATCGTCACCCAGGAGCGTAAACGCGAGATCGTGGAGCGGTTCGGCTCAAGCCCGGGCGACACAGGCCGCACCGAGGTACAGGTCGCCCTGTTGACAGAGCGGATCGCGGCCCTGACCGAGCACCTCCGCGTCCACCGCAAGGATCACCACTCGCGTCGGGGATTGTTGATGCTGGTCGGGCACCGCCGGCGGCTGCTGGCCTACCTGCAGCGCTCGGACCTCGGGCGCTACCGCTCGTTGATACGGGAGCTCGGCCTGCGCCGGTGAGGCGCGCGCCTTGGCTGCCCAAGAAAGCGACGCTGTGGTCTCGCCCGGCGCGCCGGCGCCCGAATTCACCCTCCGGCGCGAGGACGGCAGCGCCTTCACGCGTGCCGATCTCGAGGGTCAGACCACGGTGCTGGTCTTCTATCCGTTCGCATTCAGCCCGGTGTGCACTGACCAGCTGAGCCTCTACCAGGAGCTGCTGGGCGACATCGAGGCCGGCGGCGCGACGGTGTACGGGGTCTCGTGCGACGCCGCCTACTCACAGAAGGCCTTCCGCGAGCAGCTGGGCGTGACTATCGAACAGCTCTCCGACTTCGAGCCCAAGGGCGAGACGTGTCGCGCCTTCGGCGTCTATCACCAGGGCGGGTTCCCCCAGCGCGCGCTCGTCGTGGTGGGGCCGGACGCGGTCGTACGGTGGAGCTATCAGGCGCCCACGCCAGGGGAGCTGCCGGGCGCGAACCTGATCTTCGACGGCTTGGCCGCGGTCTGAGACGTTTTGCCGACTTGAGGGACCTCCGCTCCGCGCCGCTTCCACCCTTCTGCGCCGACGACCACGCGCGCGGGCCCGCCGACGGCGTCGAGCTGATCGAGTACGGTGACTTCGAGTGCCCGTTCTGCGCCGCTTTGTCGCTCAGGCTGCACCGGCGGGATGGGTTACTCCACGTTTTCCGCCATTTCCCGGTGCGCTCGAGCCACCCCCGCGCCTGGCCGGCCGCGTGCGCAGCGGAGGCGGCTGCCCTACAGGGCCGCTTCTGGGACATGCACGATGCCTTGTTCGCCGACCAGGGCCGGCTCGAGGACCCTCACCTCTGGCAACGAGCCCGCGACCTCGGTCTCGACGTGCAGCGGTTCGACTCAGACCGGCGCAGCGAAGCGGTCAGAACCCGGGTCCAGGACGACTTCCGAGGCGGGGTACGGGCCGGCGTCGTCACCACGCCGACTTTGTTTGCTCGCGGTCACATGCAGGCCGGGCGGATCGACGACCGAGCGCTGGACTCACTCTGACGCAGCGGCTGGGGCGAACGCCGCCCGGGGCGGATCGCCGTCCTGCCGCTAACATCGCCCTTGAGTTCGGAAAGAAGAGAATCGAAGCGCCCTCGGTAACCGAAGGGCGGGGCAAGGAAGGAAACTGAATATATATGTCTGACGCCGTTACGCGCGTGTCCGTCGAGATCGAGGGCAATGAGATCTCGTTCGAGACCGGCAAGTTGGCCAAGCAGGCCTCCGGCGCCGTGCTCGTCCGCTCGGGCGACACGATGGTTCTGTGCACAGCCACCGCGGGCAACCTGCGGGAGGTGGATTTCCTCCCGTTAACTGTCGACGTGGAGGAGCGCATGTACGCGGCCGGGAAGATTCCCGGCTCGTTTTTCAAGCGGGAGGGCCGTGCCGGCGAGAAGGCCACGCTTGCCGCCCGGCTGATCGACCGTCCCATCCGTCCGCTGTTCCCCAAGGGATGGCGTTACGAGACACAGCTGGTCGCGATCCCAATCTCGGTCGACCACGTCCACCCCTACGACGTGCTGGCAATGAACGGTTGCTCGGCAGCCCTGATGGTCTCGCACATTCCGCTACCCACGCCGGTCGGCGCGGTGCGCATCGGCAAGGTCGACGGGAACTTCGTCATCAACCCGCAGGAGGATGAACTGCACGAGGCGACCGATCTCGACCTGATCGTGGCGGGGACCGAGGAGGCGATCCTGATGGTCGAGGCCGGTGCCAACGAGATCCCGGAGGCGGAGATACTCGACGCGCTCGACATCGCCCACGAGGAGATCAAGAAGCTGTGCGCGCTACAGCGCGAGCTCGCCGAGAAGGCAGGCAAGCAGAAGCTCGAGGTCCAGGCCGCCCAGGTCGACCCGGAGCTCTACGAGCAGATCAAGTCGACCCACGGCGAGCAGCTCGCCGCCGCGACCCAGGTCGTGGACAAGCTCGACCGCCAGGCTGCCACCAAGGCTGTCGAGGAGCGGGTGCTCGAGGAGCACGCGCCCGCGCCGAGTTCCGGTGAGGGCGCCGCTTCGGCCGGGTATCTGGAGCGCCGGGCGGCGGTGCAGCTCGCGTTCGACAAGCTCGAGCAGACGCTCATCCGTGAACGGATCGCCGTCCACAAGAAGCGTCCGGACGGCCGTAGCGCCGAAGAGATCCGCTCGATCTCGATCGAGGTCGGGCTGGCTCCACGTGCGCACGGGTCGGCGCTGTTCACCCGCGGGCAGACCCAGGCGCTGAGCGCAGTGGCGCTCGGCACCACGCGCGAGGAGATGCGCCTGGACACGCTCGGGCTCGAGACCTCCAAGCGCTACTTCCACCACTACAACTTCCCGCCGTTCTCGGTCGGGGAGGCGGGTTTTATGCGCGGGCCCAAGCGGCGCGACATCGGCCACGGCGCGCTCGCCGAGAGGGCGCTGGTGCCGATGGTCCCGAGCCAGGAGGAGTTCCCGTACACCATCCGCGTGGTCTCCGACATCCTCGAGTCGAACGGCTCGAGCTCGATGGCCAGCGTGTGCGGCTCCTCGCTCTCGCTGATGGACGCCGGCGTCCCCATCAAGCGGCCGGTGGCGGGCATCGCGATGGGGCTGATCAAGGAGGGCGACGAGTACGTCGTCCTCACCGACATCGCCGGCGTCGAGGATCACCTCGGCGACATGGACTTCAAGGTCGCCGGCACCGAGCGCGGGATCACCGCCTTGCAGATGGACATCAAGATCACCGGTGTCACCTTCGACATCCTGCGCGACGCGCTGGCGCAAGCCCGGGTCGCGCGCGGCTTCATCCTCGACGAGATGGGCCAGGTCATTTCAGCGCCGAGGTCGGAGCTCTCGGCCCACGCCCCGCGGATCTCCACGATCCAGATCGACCCCGAGAAGATCGGCCTGCTCATCGGCAAGGGTGGGGAGACGATCCGCGCCCTGCAGGAGGAGTTCGAGGCCCAGATCGACGTCTCGGACGAGGGGCAGGTGCTGGTGTATGCCGCCGACGGTGAGCGCGGCGACGCGCTGGTCGACCGCATCCGGGCGATGACCAAGGAGGTCGAGGTGGGGGACGAGTTCACCGGCAAGGTGGTGAAGACGACCGCCTTCGGGGCCTTCGTCGAGCTCTCGAAGGGCACCGACGGTCTGCTCCACATCTCCAACATCGCACCCGGGAGGCGGGTCGCCAGCGTCGAGGAGGTCCTGAACAAGGGCGACGAGCTGGCCGTGCGCGTGGTCGAGGTCGACCGCGAGCGCGGCCGGATCGGGTTGCGGCTGGCCTCAGACCCCGACATCCTGGGCAAGTCGGTCGCAGAGCTCCAGGCAGCGGGAACCGGGGACTCGGGACACGCTCGTCGCACTGGCGGGCAGCGGGGCCGCGATGGCCGCGGCCCGCGGGGCCCGCGCGACCGTGGGCGCGTGCGCGACAGAGACCCCGACCGGGTGCGCGACCGCGACCCCGATCGACCGGCCTCCTGACGGCCCCAGCCCGCGCCGTGGCTGACGGGCACCGGCTGACGACGCTGGGCTCGGGGGTCCGCGTCGTCACCGAGGCGATGGACGCGGTGCGCTCGGTCGCGCTCGGCATCTGGATCGGCTCGGGCTCGCGCGGCGAGGACGAAGCGCACGCGGGCCTCTCCCACCTGCTCGAGCATCTGCTGTTCAAGGGCTCGGCCAAGTACAGCTCGCTCCAGATCGACCAGATCTTTGATGCGATGGGGGCGGAGCTCAACGCGGGCACCGGCAAGGAGACGACCTCGGTCTACGCGCGCGTGATCGACTCCCATCTGCCCGAAGCCTTTGACGTGATGGCCGAGATGGTTTTCCGGCCGGCGCTCAAGGAGGTCGACTCGGAACGAGCGGTGATTCTCGAGGAGATCGCGATGTACGAGGACGACCCGCAGGAGAAGGTTTTCGACCTGCTCGGCGAGGCGGTCTTCGGCGCGCACCCCCTGGGGCGGGCGATCATCGGCCGCGCTGCGGTAATCGCGGGCTCCTCCGTGCAGGAGATCGCCCGCTTTCATCGTCAGCGTTATGTGCCCGCGAACGTGGTTATCGCGGCCGCGGGCGCCGTCGACCACGACACGCTCGCGGAGTTGGCCGCCGAGCGAGTGCCGAATGGACGTCGTAGAGCCGCCCCATCGATGGGCTCGCCGCCGGAGGCGTCCAGCCCGGGGCGGCGGTTCGAGCGCAAAGAGACCGAGCAGTACCACGTCTGCCTGGGCGCGCCTGGGCTGTCCCGCCACGACGAGCGCCGCTACGCGCTGCGCGTGCTCGACACCGTCTTCGGTGGCACCAGCTCGTCGCGGCTGTTCCAAGAGGTCCGCGAGCTGCGCGGCCTCGCCTACGCGGTGTACTCGTTCGCCAGTGGCTACCAGGACTCCGGGCAGGTCGGACTGTACGTCGGCACGCGGGCCGAGAACCTGAGCGATGCCATAGGCGTGATCGGCCGCGAGCTCGAACGGCTATTGGAGGAGCCGGCCACCGCCGACGAGCTCGCGCGCGCCAAGGAGAACCTGAAGGGCCGCGTGGTGCTGGCGCTGGAGTCCACGGGCGCGCGCATGAGCCGGCTGGGGTCGGAGGTGCTGGCGGAAGCACCGCTCGAGTCATTGGATGAGATCGTCGAGCGGATCGAGGCGGTGACGCTTTCAGACCTCGCGCTGCTGGCGGGCGAGCTGTGGGCTCCAGAGCGGCGCTCGGCCGCCGCGATTGGACCGGACGCGGCGCGCTTCGAGGAAGCCATGGCGATCGTCGCCCCCGCGGCGGTGGCGGTGGAAGCGCCCGCCGCGGGGGCGGCAGCGTGATCAAGGTCGCGGTCGCCGGGGCCGAGGGCCGCATGGGAAAGACCGTCTGCCGGGCGGTCGAGCAGGCCGCCGACTTGGAGCTCGTCGCGCGTGCAGATCCGCGGCTTGATTGCCCCGTGTCGGAAGCGCTCGAGGCCGGCCCCGAGGTCCTGGTCGACTTCACGGTCCCGGGGAGCGCGCTTCAGAACGCCCGCGAGTCGGTCTCCGCGGGGGTGCACGCGGTCATCGGCACGACCGGCTTCGACGTGGAGGCACTCTCGGAATTCAAGGGCGCCAGGGCGAAGGTATTCGTCGCGCCAAATTTCGCCATCGGCGCGGTCCTGATGATGCGCTTCGCCGCCGAGGCCGCCAAGCACATGGCAGCCGCCGAGATCATCGAGCTGCACCACGCGACCAAGGTCGACCGGCCGAGCGGCACGGCAGCCCGCACGGCCGAGCTGATGCGCTGCGCCGCGGACCGGCAGCTCGAGGTCCCGATCCACTCGGTGCGGCTCCCCGGCCTCGTCGCGCACCAGGAGGTGCTGCTCGCTGACGTAGGTCAGACGCTGACGATCCGCCACGACTCCCTGGCGCGCGAATCGTTCATGCCCGGCGTGCTACTGGCGATTCGGCGGATCGCCGAGCTGCCCTCCTCGCCGCTGGTCGGGCTCGAGCACTTGTTGTCGTAAGAGAAGCTCGTCAGCAGCCGGCGGCGTCGCAGCCGATGGAGGCCGCACCGTATAAGCGGCCGGCCGGTGCCCTGCGATAATCCGCGCCAATGGCTGCCGAGTTGGGGGCAATCCTGACCGCGATGGTGACTCCGTTCGACGCGCGTGGGGAGCTCCACGAAGACGCCGCCGTGCGCCTGATGGATCACCTGCTCGACCACGGCTCCGACGGGCTGGTCCTGTGCGGCACGACCGGCGAGGCGCCGACGCTCTCGGACGAGGAGAAGCTCCGTCTCATCCGGCTTGGTGTCGAGGAGGGGAGGAGGTCACACCCGGGGTCCACGATCGTTGCCGGCGTGGGCACCAACGACACCCGTCACACGGTCGCGTTCGCGCAGCGCGCCACCGAGCTGCGACCCGATGCGCTGCTGGTGGTCAACCCCTACTACAACAAGCCCTCGCGCCGCGGACTCATCCGTCACTTCGAGGAGGTCGCGAAGGCCACCGACCTGCCGATCGTGCTTTACAACATCCCGCAACGGACCGCGCAGGACATGCCCAACGACCTGCTGGAGGAGCTCGGGCGGATAGAGAGAATCGCGGCCGTCAAGCAGGCCAACCCTGACAACCTCGCCAAGCTCGATGGCCTCCAGATCTACGCCGGCAACGACGACATGCTCGCCGACGTGCTCGACCTTGGCGAGCCCGGCGGCGTGTTGGTCGCAAGCCACCTGGTGGGCGAGGAGATGCGCCGCATGGTGGACGAGCCGCAGCGCCGGCACGAAATCGACCGAGGCCTGCACGACGTCTACGGCGGGCTGACCATCGCGCCGCTCGCCTGCTCGGTCAAGGCGGCGCTGTCGCTGATGGGCATCGAGGTCGGCCCGCCGCGGCTTCCATACGTCGCGCTCGACCCCGCCGAACTGCAGGCGGTACGGCAGCTGCTCGAGCGCCACGGCCTGCTCGCCGCAGCGGCGTGAACGCTTTGCGTGTCCTGCCCCTCGGCGGGCTGGGCGAGATCGGAAAGAACCTGACCGTGCTCGAGTTCGGCGATCGGGTCGTGGTCGTCGACACCGGCCTGCGCTTCCCGACCGCCGAGATGCTGGGCATCGACCTCGTGCTGCCCGACTTCACCTTCCTCCGCGAGCGCGCCGCGGAGATCGAAGGGATCGTGATCACGCACGGCCATGAGGATCACCTCGGCGCGCTGCCGTGGATCCTCCGCGAGCTCGCGCCGCTTCACCTGCCGCCGGTTTACGGCGGGCGGCTGACCGGTGCGATGGCCCGCTCGAAGCTCGACGAGCACCGCCTGCGAGACGTCCCGGTCATCGACCTCGATCCCGCCACGCGCGTGGCGCTCGGACCGTTCACGGTCGAGCTTGTCCACATGACCCACTCGATCCCCGACTCGTGTGCTGTTTCGCTGACGACCGAGGTCGGGACGGTGCTCGTGACCGGCGACTACAAATTCGACCAGACACCTGTTGACGGCCCGCCGGCGGACGTCTCGCGCCTCGCGGAGCTCGGACGCCAGGGCCTGCTGCTGCTGTTGGGCGACTCCACCAACGCCAACCGGCCCGGATTCTCGCCCTCCGAAAGGATCGTCGGACCCGAGCTCGAGCGGGTGTTCGCGCGCGCCGAAGGGCGCATCATCGTTACAAGCTTCGCCTCGAACATCCATCGCGTCCAGCAGGTCGTCGACGCGGCGGCGGCGCTGCAACGCAAGGTCGCCCTAGTGGGCCGCTCGATGCGCAAAAACGTGGGCATCGGGCGCTCGCTCGGCCATATCCAAATTCCCGAAGGGATGATGATCGGCGCACACGAGGTGGAGGATTGGCCCGACGATAAGGTCGTCGTCATCTCCACCGGCTCGCAGGGTGAGCCCCTCTCGGCCCTGCGGCGCATGGCATACAACGACCATCCGCAGGTCAAGCTGCGCGCGGGGGACACGGTCGTCTTCTCGGCCACGCCGATCCCCGGCAACGAGCGCGCCGTGGGGGAGACCGTCGATCGCCTCTACCACCTCGGCTGCCACGTAGTCACCCCCGCGGAGGCGATGATCCACGCTTCCGGACACGGCCACCAGGAGGAGCTCAAGCTGATGCTCAACCTGCTCAAACCTCGCTACGTGATGCCCGTCCACGGCGACTACAAGCGGCTCCATCTTCACGCGGAGCTGGCGGGCGCCGTGGGCATTCCGCCCGAGCGCGTCTTCCGCGCGGAGAATGGCCTGCCCCTCGAGATCGGGCGCTTCGGGGCCCGCTTCGGCGACCCCCAGCGCTCTGGCATGGTGTTCGTCGATGGAGTCGACATCGGCGACCCGGCGGACGTGGCCTTGCGCGACCGCCGCATGCTCTCGGCGGACGGCATCTTCATCGTCGTGGCCACGATCTCGGAGCAGACCGGCGAGTCGGTCGCGCCAACCGAGGTGATCTTCCGCGGTGTCCCGTTCGCCGACCAGGCCGACGGGCTGGTCGAGGAGATCCGCGGCGAGGTGGAACGGTCGCTCGAATCGGCTGCCCGCGACGGCGTGCGCGAGATCGACATGCTCCAGCAGGAGCTCCACGACGACCTCGCCGCGTTCGTCTACGAGCGCCTGCGGCGCAGGCCCATGGTGCTGCCGGTGGTGGTGGAGGTCTGAGCGCCGATGCCCGAGAAGGGCAAGAGCAAGCGCGCAGCGCTCCCCTAGCGGTGACTGGCTCCTAGCTGGGCCACCGATCTCCGTCGGGCGCAACTCGAGCAGGCCTCGGTTGCGCTCGGCGGGGATGGTGATCGCTGACCGCCGGGATCCGGATCTCGAACTTCGTGCCTATCCCCGCCGAGGAATCGAGGCTGACCGTGCCTTGATGGGACTCCGCCACCGCCCGGACGATCGCCAGTCCCAGACCGGAGCCGCGGCCGCCGTCACGTCCTCCGCGCACGAAGCGGTCAAAAACCCTGCGTCGCAGCTCGGGGGCGATCCCGGGGCCATCGTCGGAGACCACCAAGACCGCCTGACCACCCTCGACGGCCGTCGAGGCATGGACATGCGTGCCGGGCGGGGTGTGGCGAACTGCGTTCTCGAGCAGGTTGAGCACCAGCCGGTGAAGGTCGTCCTGCACGCCATCGATCTCCGCGCGCCCGGGGTCGATCGAGAGCTCGTGGCCGTCGGCGACAGGCTCGAGCTCGGCGGCAGCCTCGATCAGCACCTGGCCCAAGTCCGTGGGCCGTCGCGCCGCCACCCGGTGGGCGTCAGCGCGCGCCAGCAGCAGCAGGTCGCCCACCAGCCGGCGCATCCTGCGCGTGGAACGCAGCGCGGCGTGGGCGGTCTCGGCCTGCTCGCCGCCCAGCTCCTCCGAGAGCAGCTCCAGGTTCGCGAGCACGCTCGTCAGCGGAGTGCGCAGCTCGTGCGAAGCATCGGCGATGAACTGCCGCTGGCGTTGGAGCATCGCCTCGGTCTCTCCGCGGGCCCCATCGAGCGCGCGCAGCATGCCGTCGAGGGTGCGCGCAAGCTCGGCGACCTCGTCATCCGCTTCCGGATAGGGCAACTCGAGGCTGGGGTCCCGCGTGCGTTCGATTTCGCGGGCGGCATCGGTGAGCTCGGCGATCGGGCGCATGGCGCGCCGTGCCACGAATAGTCCCGCCAGCAGCGCTAGCACCGCTCCTCCCAGCACGCCGAGCACCAGGAACAGGCGCACGCGGGCGAGCGTGTGGTCGATCTGCGAGAGCGGTCGCGCGTACAGCAGGTAGCCCTCGCCCGAGGGGTACCAGCCGATCTTGCGGACCTCCACGCGGTAGCCGTCCTGCTCGTAGGTGCCCCGCTGGTGAGGGGGCAGAAACGCGGGCTTGTTGAGACCGTTGGGATTGGCTGTCTCGTTCTGGGAGCACATCACCTGCCCGGAATCGCTGAAGACCCGGATCTGCGCGTCGTCGGGGCGGGCGAAGGTGTCCAGGGCGACGTGCTGCGTGCAGTTGAGCTGCTTGGTCGCGGCGTCGTGAAAGGGCTTGATCTGGCGCGCCAGCCGGTTGGCGGCGGACCGGACCTGTCCGTCGAACTGGCGCCTGACCTGTCCTTCGGTCAGCGCCCCGACGATCGCCGCGAAGGCAGCGAGGATCACCAGGGTCAACGCCGCCGAACCGCCGGCCAGACGCCAGCGGACGGGGATCGACCTATATGCGGAGAACGTAGCCCGCGCCGCGGATCGTATGGAGGAGACGAGGCTCTCCACCGGCTTCAAGCTTCCTTCGCAGGTTCGAGACGAAAACCTCGATTGTGTTGGTCATGGAGAAGGGGTCATAGCCCCAGACCTCATCCAGCAGCCGCTGGCGCGAGATCACGATCCGCTCGTTGCGCATCAGGTACTCGAGCAGCTCGAACTCGCGCTGGGTGAGGTCGATCTCGCGCTCGCCCCGCAACACCTCATGGGTATCGGGGTTGAGCTTCAGGTCGCCAACCGTCAGCGTCGCCTGGCCCCGGGGCGGTCGCCGGCGCAACAGCGCCCGCAAGCGCGCCAGCAGCTCCTGGCGCTCAAAGGGCTTCACCAGGTAGTCATCGGCGCCCGAGTCAAGCCCCTCGACGCGCGACTCCACGGCGTCCCGGGCGGTGAGCACCAGGATCGGCACGTCATCGTGGCGTCGCAGCGTCTTCGCCACCTCGATGCCGTCCAGCCGGGGCAGGCCCAGGTCAAGAATGACGAGGTCCGGGAGGAACACACCAGCCAAGTCAAGCGCGCTGATCCCGTCGCCGGCGATCTTGACCTCATAGCCCTCGAGCCGCAGCGAGCGCTGCAACACGTGCGCGATGGCGTCGTCGTCCTCGACGACGAGCACCCGCGGGGGACGTTCGTAATCGGACATTACAGCCAACAGGTTAGGGATCGACATAAGGAAGGAGCAAAGCCGCAGGCGTCGAAGCAGGCCTGACGGCAGATGGCCACTCGCGCTGCAAGAAAGCCGCCTCGAAAGCGGGCCCGGCGCTCGCTGCTCGCCCGCACCCGGCCCTCCGTACCGCGCCTACAGCTCGCCGCCCACCACGTCGACATCATCGCGCTTGCGCTGCTCGCGCTCGGGATCTTCCTGGTATGCGTGGCGTACGCAGGACTGAACGGAGGGGCGCTTGGCTCGGCCCTGGTGGTGGCGCTGCGGTTCCTCCTGGGCGTGATCGGCTACGCCGTTCCCGCGGCCTTGCTCGTCGCCGGGGGACTGGTGCTTTCGCGCGAGCTCCACGTCCCGGGGAGACCGCTGCGCGCGGGGGCGCTGTGCCTGAGCGCGGGGCTGACGCTGGCGATGGCCGCCGGCACCCTGGGCGTCGGACCGGGGCCGATCTCCTCGCACACGTTCTGGCGGCCCCAGGCCTTCGAAGCGCGCGGGGGCGTCGTCGGCCAGGGCGAGCTATGGCTGGCAGGTCACCTTGTCTCGACGCTCGGCGCGCAGATCCTGGCGCTGTTCCTGCTCCTCGCCGGGGTGATGCTCTCAAGCGGCGTCACATTTGCCGGCGCGCTCCGAGCCACACGAGCCGGCGCTGGGCGTGCCACGCGGGTGCTGGCCCGCTCGAGCGAGCAGCTAGCCGGCTCGCATTCGCTCCAGCGCGCCGCGGCGCGGCTGAGCCGCGCTGACGCCGAGGCCTCCCGAGGGGAAGCGGCGGTGCCTGCAGTCAGCGGCGTCGATCCGGGGCAGCGTCAGACGCTGCTGCCCCCCGAGCCCGACACCGACGAGTTGGTCGTCCGTGCCACCCATGTCGAGGCGCCGCCCCCGCGCGCGATGGACGAGGGCGCCGACCTGTCACATGAAGGGGCATCGGCGAGCGATGGCCGCAGTGGGGGCGGGACCGGGGGAGAGGGAGCAAGCGCACAGGCCGCAGGGGATCAGTCGGCGCAGCTGACGCCGCAGGGCCGCTTCCGCGCCGCGATCACGGATGATCCCTCTTTCCAGTGGCGCGTCCCGAGCTCCCGCTTCCTGGTCCGATCCGGGGGCGACGCCGCGAGGCCGGACACCGCCGGCCAGGAGCAGGTCGCGCGCACGTTGATCGAAACGCTCGGGCACTTCGGCATCGACGCGACCGTGGTCGGCCGCGTCACCGGCCCCCATATCACCCGCTACGAGTTGCGCCTGGCGCCGGGGACCAAGGTCTCAAAAGTCGCGCAGCTGAAGGACGACCTCGCCTACTCGCTGGCCGCCACCGAGATCAGGATCCTCGCGCCGATCCCCGGCAAACAGGCGGTGGGCGTCGAGGTGCCGAACGCGCGCCGTCGGATCGTCCACCTCGGCGACGTTTTCCAGCACCCCCCTCCGGACTGGTCGCCGCTGGCGGTGTGGCTGGGCAAGGACATCGCCGGGCGCGCGATCGGCGCCGACCTCGCCAAGATGCCGCACCTGCTGGTCGCCGGTACCACGGGCTCGGGCAAGTCGGCGAGCGTGAACGCGATGCTGGCGAGCATCCTGCTGCGCGCCACCCCGCACGAGGTTCGATTCGTGCTCGTCGACCCCAAGCAGGTTGAGCTCAACCACTACGAGTCGATCCCGCACCTGCTCACGCCGGTGATCACCAGCCCGCGGATGGCCGCCAACGCACTCCAGAATCTGGTCAAGGAGATGGACCAGCGCTACGGGATGATGTCGCTGGCGCGGACCCGATCGCTGCCGGAGCTCAACCGCGCGCGCGAGCGCCGCGGCGAGCCCTCGCTGCCGTACGTGCTGTGCGTGATAGACGAGCTCGCCGATCTGATGATGGTCGCGCCTGCCGACGTCGAGGACTCGGTCATCCGCCTGGCGCAAAAGGCGAGAGCGGTGGGCATCCACCTGGTGCTGGCGACCCAGTCGCCGCGCGTGGACGTGATCACCGGCATGATCAAGGCAAACGTCCCCTCGCGGATCGCCTTCGCGGTCTCCAGCCAAACCGATTCGCGCGTGATCCTCGACCACAACGGCGCCGAGTCGCTGCTCGGACAGGGCGACATGCTGTTCTCGCCGCTGGGCTCCTCCAAGCTCCAGCGGATCCAGGGCGCGTTCATCGGTGAGGCCGAGATCGCCGAACTGAGCGACGCCTGGCGACATCAGGGGGAGCCCCAGTTCTCCGAGGAACTGCTCCAGGAGGTCGAGCCGATCGAGGGCGAGGCCGCCGAGGAAGAGGCCTTTCACCCCGACGAAGACCCCCTGCTCGAGGAGGCGATCGCGCTCGTGGCCCAGATGGGGACCGCGTCCACGTCGATGCTTCAACGGCGACTGAGGCTTGGCTACACCCGAGCCGGGCGCCTGATCGACATGCTCGAGCGTCGCGGCGTGATCTCGGGCTACGAGGGATCCAAGCCGCGCCAAGTGCTGATCAGCGAGGCCGACGTGCCGCGTATCCTCGCGCACCTCTCGCACGACGCCGACTCGGAATCGGGCGGCGTCCCGGAAGAGTGAGGCGCCTGGCGCCGCCCCGGGCCGCATTAGCCAAAATTGGCTATTGACGCCTTCGCGGTGGGGGCGAGAGGCTTTGGCCGCCGTTGGTGTGGGGTCGACCGCTGGGGTTGCCCCGAAAAGGTTCAACGCAGGAGGTCCCTGAAGGATGAGCATCGGGTGCAGTGCGATCTCGCGGCCGCTGGCGACGCTGCGCGCCGCCGGCCTACTGCTGCTGGTCTGCGCGTTCGCGGCGCCGGCGGCGCTCGCCGCTCACGCCGGGACGAAGAGCTACTCGGGCAAGATCGAGCAGGGCGGGACGATCTCGTTCAAGGCCGCCGTCAACCACGGCAGGGTGACCCGCGTTGGCACATTCAACTACAGGGGGGTACCTACAACCTGCAAAAGCCGGTTCAGCGGCGTAGTTGCCGGTACCGCGGGCGGCGCCACGGTCCGACACCACACGTTCGTCGCGAAATCGGTCGCCACGGGCGGGCAGCACGAAACCGTCACGGGAAGGTTCTCATCGAACTACAAGAAAGTCAGTGGCACCTTCAGGGTCACCGGCAACTACCCCCCCTACACCGGCTGCACCACCGGCACCGACCACTGGAGCGCCAAGCGCGGCTAATCCCGGCCAGCTGGGACGCCGCGTCGGTTTGCGCCGCGTCGCAGCGACTTGCAAAAGAGGTCAAAGAGCAGCTTTTCCGGCGGCCTAACCGTCGCTAGCCTTCGGGCAAATGGCCAGCATCGGCCCCACGCTCAGAGATGCCCGTACACGCGCGCGCATCGACCTGGCGGAAGTCGAAGCGCAGACCAAGATCCGCGCCCGCTACCTGCGCGCGATGGAGAACGAGGCGTGGGACGTCCTTCCGGGACCGGTCTACACCAAGAGCTTCCTGCGCACATACGCCGACCATCTGGGACTCGACTCGCGCATGCTGGTCGAGGAATTCAAACGCCACTGCGAACAGCCAGCCGATCATGAGCCTTACCCGATCGCGTCGCTGCGGCGGGAGCGGGAGCGCGAGCGCCGCCCCCGTCGTAACCTCGCGCCGCCCCCGTGGCTGGCGATCGCGGCCGTGCTGGGGGCTGTGGTGGTCGCCCTGTTCGTGATCGGGGAGTACGCCTTAAAGCCCAAGAACACGCCGCAGGCGGGCATCCACGCTGGCGTCCACCACCACGCGCACCATCGTCCAACCACCCACACATCGGCCGCGGCCGTGCACCACTTCAGGAAGGTGACGCTTCAACTCGTCCCGACCGCGCCGGTGTACGTTTGCCTTGTCAATGGGGCGGGCAAGCGCCTGATCGGCGGGGTGACGTACAGCCCCGGACAGACGATTCCCAGCGAGACCGCGCGGGAGTTCCTGCTCACGCTGGGAAACGCAAACGTGCAGATGAAGGTCAACGGCAAGCCCGTGCCGGTGCCGCAGTCCGTCACCGCCATCGGCCTACGCATCCGTCCACGCGGCACCTCCCCGCTCCCGCCGACGTTGGACCCCACCTGCGCATGAGTTGTACGTGAAGTCCCGCGCAGGCATCCTCGTCACC
>JAFAPR010000236.1 GCA_019247075.1 Solirubrobacterales bacterium | reverse complement strand
CTGATCGATGAGGAAGCCGGCGTCGGGCCGCTCGCCGAAACCGTGACTACGGCCACCAGGCCGCTCACCACGCTACGGGCCGGCGTGCGTCTGACCAGAAGCTTCCAACAACGCTGCGGGGACATCATCGACGCGCTGTTCACCGCCGCCGGCGCCGAGCCCGAACTCGCCGACGCCGTCGCCGAGGGCCAGCGACGTCACCGCGAGGGCGCCCGCATCACCATCGACCGGATCCAAGAACTCCACGGACTGCGAAACGACGTATCAGCGGAACGAGCACAAGCGCTGCTCGCGCTCAGCACCAGTCACCAAGCCTGGCGGGAACTCACCACCGGCTATCAGCTCGACTGGGACCAGGCCGAGGACTGGCTCGTCGACGCCCTATCCCGAGCGCTTCTCGCCCCGCAGCGCAAGAGGAGCGCGACCGCGACCTGACCCGGCCCGACGCGCCCGCCACAGCAGCAGAACGCCAATGACCTCGACGCCCGATCACTGAGCAACACCACCTCCAGACCCGCATCGCTCACCGCACCCGCCTCCCGGCCATGGCGACCCTGCACCCCCTTCGCGCGGGATCCGCAACTCAGCGGCATGCCCTGACGCGGGCGGCAGGCTGCTGAACCGTGACGTGCGCGCAATCCGCGCAAAGGCGCGGCCGGTTGTCGGTGCAGCGGGATGCTCGCCCGGCGATGAGAGCAGGTGTCCTGGGGCTGTTCGGGCGGCCTGGCCGGCACCGTGTCCAAGCTGGAGGGGCCGGACAAGCCGCGACGCGACCGGAATGGCGCGTGGAGTACGGCCGTATGCCGTGCGTTGGTTGCGACCGGGCACCGGCACCGGCGATTTGTAAAGATCGCGATCATGGAGCTGGGCGTGCACTTACCGCTGATGGAGTTCGGCAACGAGGCCTTGTCGCTGCGGCGGCTGCGTGCGGTCGTCGACGCGGCCCGCGAGTCGGGTTTCGTGGCGTTAGCGGCGAATGACCACTTCGTGTTCTCCACATCTGGCTTGACGGTCCCACGGCGCTGGCTGCGGTGATCGAACGCTCGGGCGACATGACGCTGGCGACCACGATCTCGCTGGCGTCGCTGCGCGGCCCGGTGCCGCTGGCGAAGACGCTGGCCGCGCTTGATCTGCTGTCCGGCGGGCGATTGGTCGCCGGTGTCGGCCCCGGGTCCTCCAAGCGCGACTATGACGCGCTCGGCATCTCGTTTGAAGACCGCTGGAAGCGGTTCGATGAGGCGGTGATGATCTTGCGGGCACTGCTGCGGGACGAGCCGGTGCCCGTTCGCCCAAATCACTTCGCGCTGCCGGACACACCGCTCGCGCCAGCACCACCGGGAGCGGAGGGCATCCCTCTTTGGATCGGAAGCTGGGGATCCCCCGCCGGGCTCCGGCGCGTGGCCCGACTGGGTGACGGGTGGCTGGCTTCCGCATACAACACGACGCCCGAGCAGTTCGCGTCCGCCCGCGAGGCGCTGGCCATCGAGCTTGCCCGCCAGAACAAGAGCGCTGCGCAGTTCCCCAACGCGCTGGTGACGATGTGGACCTGGATCACAGACGACCGCGCCGATCGCGACCGGGTGCTACGCGAGGTTCTTTGCCCGCTGCTCAGGCGCGACTCCGCCGAGTTGGGCGCGCAGGTGTGCGTCGGATCCGCGGATCACTGCGCGGAATTACTCGCTAGCTACGCCGAGACCGGATGCCAGCGCGTCTACCTGTGGCCGGTGGGCGACGAGACACGGCAGCTTGAGCTCGCCGCCGAGATCGCGCCCCGCATTCAGTGATTCTGCTCCGCTGAGCCTGCTCGGTTGATCGGCGCGTGGCGGACGGGCGCTGAACCACGTGCGACGCGCCGTCCGCGCAAGGCAAGGCTCTCGCTGCGCTGTCGCAGGTGCTCCGCGCTGAGCCAAAGCGGGGTCTCCCGGCTCAGGCCAGGTCCACGTCTGGGCGTGCGGGCTGACGGTTCGATCTGCGGCAGTAGTGCGATAACTGCGGACTGTGCCCCTGGCACGGGTCACGAGGTGACAAGCGCCTGCCTGACAGCCTCTTTCGTCGACAGTGCTCGTCCTCTGTCGGAGGCGGTTTCGAAGTCCTTGGCGCCCAGGCCGGCCTTGAGGGTCGTGACCGTCTGTTCGTAGTGCGGGCGTTCGTCGGGGGGCCAGGCCGTGCCTTGTGTGCTCATCATCTTCTCAGCGGCGCCGATCAGCGTGGCGCCCAGCGTGAGCTGATCACGGGCGGTCGCGACCGCGGCCAGTCGGCTGAGCAGGTAGGGGAACATCCATTCGTCCTCGCGCCGCACTGCGATCTCGAGTGACTCGCGAGCGAGGCTGTGGGCCCGGTCGATGTGCCCGAGTTGGTGTTCAACCATGGCAAGGTTCGCGGCTTCGACGGCCAGTCCGCCGAACTTGCCCATCCGGCGGGCGAGATCCATTCGTTCGTTCATGAAGGTTCTAGCCTCGTCGAGATCGCCTGCCATCTGCGCGGCGACCCCAAGGACATGAAGCGCGTTTGCTCGACCCGTTGGGTCTGCGGTGCTTTGGCTTGCCTCGAGTGCCTCTCGGCAGAGCGTGCGCGCCTGCTCGACGTCGTCGGACCGCAGTGCAAGTCGCGCGAGTCCGGTTAGAGCGAGCGCGACGATGTTGCCGTCTCGCATCTGGCGACCGATTGTGAGCGCCTCGGTGTGGAGCGCCCGCGCGCGCTCGTCCGCACCGAGCCAGAAGTCGATGATCCCCGCCTCAAAGCTGGCGGTCGCCCGATGCCCGTCGGTGCCACCGGGGAGTGCGAGCGCCCGGGTTAACCACTTCGAGCCCTCCTCCAGTTTGCCGCTCGCGGTCCAGAACCCGGCAAGCGCCCGGGCCGTCCTCAGCGCGTCGTCGGTTCGTTGCTGGTCGACGAACCACTGGATCGCCGCCAGCAGCTCGTCATAGCGCCCCTCGAGTGCGGCAAATAGCGCGCTGCGGTCAAGTCCGTCCAGATCCGAGCTTGCCTGCTCGGCGAAGGCGAGCAGCGATTCCGCCGCAGGTCGATCCACGCAGGGGATCCTATGCGGCCGCGCGAACTCGCGCCGGCGGCGTCCTAGCCGCGAGAATGGATCAGGTGCCCGACCCATTCCTTGACCGGGGCGCTCTCTACGAGGTCTCATGCTGGTCGCCGAGGGCGCCGCTCGCTACCTCGACCAGCTCGATGACGCCGCCGTAAGTCCGCCCATCGCCGAGCCGGGCGCCGCGCTCGCCGGACCGCTGCCCTCGAAGGGAACCGACGCGCTGGAGGCGGTGCGCTTGCTGCTCACTGAGGCGGAGCAGGGCGCCACACGATCCGCCGGCCCGCGGTTCTTTCACTTTGTGATGGGTGGGGGGACGCCGGCGGCCGTGGCGGCCGACTGGCTGACCAGCGCGCTGGATCAGATCGCGTTCAACTGGGTCAGCTCCCCGTTGGCGGTGCGCATCGAGCAGATCACGCTCGGGTGGCTCAAGGAGCTGTTCGGATTGCCGTCGGACTGGAGCGGCGTGCTGACCACCGGCGCCACCATGGCCAATTTCACTTGCCTGGCCGCGGCACGTCGTTGGTGGGGTCAACAGCACGGCGTGGATGTCGAAGCGGCCGGTCTGGCGAGCCTGCCCCCCGTCCCGGTGCTCAGCAGCGGTCATATTCACGCCAGCGCACTCAAGGCGCTCGCCGAGCTGGGGATCGGGCGGGCACAGGTACGGACCCTCACGCCAGGACCCGACCGGTCGACTCGATCTCCGCGCGCTGGAGGCAGCATTGATCGACAGGCGCACGGGCCCGGCGATCGTGATCGCCACCGCCGGCGAGGTCAACGCCGGCGCGTTTGACCCGATCGCGGACATGGCCGACCGGGCCAACACGCACGGCGCGTGGCTGCATGTTGACGCCGCCTTCGGGCTGTTCGCCGCGGTCTCACCGTCCACACAACATCTAGTGCACGGGATCGAGCGCGCGCGTTCGGTGAGCGTCGACGGTCACAAATGGCTCAACGTGCCGTATGACTGCGGCGCCGCCTTCATCGACGATCCCATTCTTCACCGGGACACCTTCTCGGCGTCGGCAGCCTACCTCGGCAGCGGCGACCCCGGGCGCCCCGCATTCGGCGACCTCGCGCCTGAGATGTCGCGGCGCGCGCGTGCCCTGCCGGCATGGGCGACGCTTCGCGCCTACGGCCGTGACGGCTACCGGGCGATGATTGAGCGACACCTCGAACTCGCGCGGCGCCTGGCAGACCAGATCGACGCTGAGCCGGACCTGGAGCGCCTCGCCGACGTCGTGCTCAACGTCGTGTGCTTCCGCTACCACCCCCGCGACGCTCTGGATAGCGAACTCGACGCGCTCAACCGCCGCCTCGGCGACGCCGTCCTCGAGAACGGTCAGATCTACTTCGGCACCACCGTTTACGCTGGCCGCGTCGCCTTTCGTCCGGCCATCGTCAACTGGCGC
>JAFAPR010000235.1 GCA_019247075.1 Solirubrobacterales bacterium | reverse complement strand
CTAGTGTCCTGAGTCGTTAGTTCGCAGGCGTTGGGTGCTGGGGGTCGAATCCATCGTCGTTATCTACGACGATGGAGGGGTGATGGCTGAGCGTGCCGAGGTTGTTTTGAGTGGTGAGGATCGGGCGGTGCTTGAGCGGTGGGCGAGGCGTCCGCGGAGTTCGCAGGCGTTGGCGCTGCGGTGTCGGATCGTGCTGGCGGCAGCGGATGGGGAGTCGACGATCGGGATCGCGCAGCGGCTGGGTTGTAATCGCAATACGGTGAGCAAGTGGCGGGGACGGTTCGCCCGACGCGGCTTTGACGGGTTGCATGACGAGCCGCGTCCGGGTAAGCCGCGGTCGATCTCAGATGATCGGATCGAGCGGGTGATCGTCAAGACGCTGGAGGAGCAGCCGCCTGATGCTACGCATTGGTCGACGCGCTCGATGGCGGCTGCGACGGGGATGAGCCAGTCGGCGATCAGCCGGATCTGGCGCGCGTTTGGGCTCAAGCCGCATCAGAGCGAGAGTTTCAAGCTCTCGCCCGATCCGCAGTTCATCGACAAGGTCAGGGATATCGTGGGGCTGTATCTCAACCCGCCCGAGGCCGCGGTGGTCTTATGCGTGGATGAGAAGGCCCAGATACAAGCGCTGGATCGCTCTGCGCCGATCTTGCCGTTGATGCCAGGGGTGCCTGAGCGGCGCACCCACGACTATGTGCGTAACGGGACCACGAACCTTTACGCCGCGTTGGATGTTGCCTCGGGCAACGTGATCGCCGACATGAGCCCCCGGCACCGGGCCGAGGAATTCCGCCGGTTTCTCAACGTGATCGATGCCTCGGTGCCGGCGCATCTCGACGTGCACGTGGTGCTCGATAACTCCTCGACGCACAAGACCCCATCAATCCAGCGCTGGCTCCTACGCCACCCGCGGTTCATGCTGCACTTCACGCCCACCTACAGCTCCTGGCTAAACCTCGTGGAGCGGTGGTTCGCCGAGTTGACCGAGAAGTGGATCAAACGTGGCGCGCATCGCTCGGTGAAAGACCTGACGGCCTCAATCCGGACCTGGATCACCAACTGGAACCAGAACCCCAAGCCCTACACCTGGCACAAGAGCGCCGAAGAGATACTCACCACCCTCGCCACCTACTGCCAGCGAATCTCCGACTCAGGACACTAGCTCGTAGAAGGCGAGGATCGACATCCGGTCGAGTCGCTGCAGGACAGGGAAGCGCTCGAACAGCCGCTTGGAACGCTCCCGGTAGGCAAAGTCAAGCCTCGGGATCGTCCAGCCCGGCGAGCGCTGATAAACGCCTAGGCTCGCGACACGCGGCTGGATCGCAGGCACGACCTGGATCGCGCTGCAGCCCGTCCCGACCACCGCGACTCGCATGCCGCTCAGGTCCACCTCGTCCCGCCACGCAGCTGTGTGAAACGCGGGTCCGGCGAAGCTCTCAAGGCCGGGGAACGAAGGGAGGCTCGGCACCGAAAGCTGCCCGCAAGCGGCGATCAGCATCTCTGCCTCGTGACCGCCGGCGCTCGTCTCCAACACCCATTTGCTGCGGTGATCCTCCCACCGCGCCCGGTGAACCTCGGTGCCGGTCCGGATCTGGCCGAGCACACCGTGGCGTCGCGCGACCTGCTCGAGATAGCTCTGAATCTCCGCCTGCGGCGCGTAGCGCCGCGACCAGCGCGGGTTCGAGGCGAACGAGAACTCATACAGATGCGACGGAACGTCGCACGCGGCGCCCGGATAGGTGTTGTGGTGCCACACGCCACCGATGCGCTCGCCTCGCTCAAACACGGTCACGTCGTCGTAGCCCGCCCGGTGCAGCATGAGGGCGGCAGCGACACCACCGAACCCACCCCCAACCACCGCAAAGGAGGTCACGCGCGGATGCTCCCACACCGCAAGAGGCACGTCATGGCTCCCGAACCACGCAAGCGGGCGAGTCGACGCCGATCAGGCGACGTCCTCGTCTTCGTAGAGCTTCTCGCCGCGGTGCAGACGAAGCGCGATCTCGAACGTTTGACGTTGCGAGCGCGTGGTCGTGGAGTGTGCGGCCAGATATCCAGCGCCCGCAATCAAGGGTATTCCAGCGTCGGGCGCTGCGCCGAGTAGCTCGTGCTGACGCACTGCAGCCTCGACGCACTGGATCGTGTGGAAGTTGCGGTTCTCGCGCAGCAGCGCGCCCCCGAGCGACGCGATCAGCCATTCCGGCGGGCCATTTGCAGCGAGGTACGAAGCGACGAGCGCTCGCGCCGGCCCCACCTGTTGCTGGCGATCTAGGAGCCGCGGAAGCCGCTTGAGCAGCGACTCTGGGTCGACGTGAGGCTCGGGGTGGGGAAGCCGTTTGGCGGGAACGTTGAGAAACCGGTCCAGGTGTACGCTCATCGCCGCGTCGAGCACGCCGCGTAGCAGCAGCAACGATGGTGAGCGTCGCAATCCCTGCTCGACTGCGTTGGCGAACGTGAACGTGTGCAGCGCGGTGTCCCAATCGCCGAACTCGTTGCTGGTTGGAAAGCGGGCGATGCGGGTCGCGGCGGCAAACGTCACGGCTGAGGCGAGGTCGACCGGGTGCGCTCCTTCACGCAGCGCCTGAAGCAGCGCCTCGAGGATCACCTCGGCCTGGTCGTTCAGAACCGTGTCTACGAGCTCGCCACGCAGTTCCGGGCGAGGCTGGTGGGCGGCTCCTTGCTCGTGCGCTCGCCCCAGATCCTCAAATGCGCGCTCGAGCAGCCCGACCAGGTCGACGGGACTCCGCCATGAGTTGGCTTCCTCCATCCGCTGCGCCCGAGCCAGCTGCACGGGCAGCGAGCCCAGCACGAGCTCGGCCCGCTCCCAGCCCGCTATATCGAGCGCTTCGAGCGCTTTGTTGATGAAGTCAAGCGTATGACCGCCATCGAGATAGCGATGATCGGTAGCGGCGGCGAAGAGCATGTCTGCGAGCGCCGTCGGTGAGGCCCCGCTTTGCACGGCGGACACGAGCGCGCGCTCCGCGCCTTCGGGGTCCCGAACCTCGACGAACTCCCGAAACCAGCCAGCTAGCCGGGCTATGTCGGCTGTCTTGCCCGGCAGCGGCGCGATCGCAAAACGTGGTGGCTGCTCCGCCGAGTCTTGGGCTACGTCTGACAGCCCGTGATAAAGCGCTGCTGCCCGATCGTTCGGGTCCAGATGCGGAACCAGATTCATGAGGCAGGTCAATGTCGTCAGCCCGCGGAACCAACCGCCGCCGCGACGCCGCACGCCGAAGTCAAGGCCAGCCCGGAATGCCTCGACGCCCGTGGAATCGGCTTGCAGAAGCACGATCGCTGCCTTTGCCAGCACCAGCGGGATGTTGCGCGCGAGCCCGTCCTGGAGGCGTCTACGCTGGTGTTTGACTGGGTCCTCCGGAGCTGTGACGTCGACCAGTACCGCATTGTCCTCGACCACGACAGGGAAGCGTCTGAGCTCATCGGCGAACTGGTCAAAGGTCCCACCCGTCGCCAGGTCGAAGCGCGCGTGGTGCCAGTGGCAGGTGAGGATCCCGTCACAGACCGTCCCGCGGTGGAGCGGAAAGCCCATGTGCGGACAGCGGTTGTCGACGGCGTGCACCTGATCGCCGTCGGCGAACAGGCACAGCGAGTGACCATCGGCGTGCACTACCAGGCATCCGGCAGCGCGGAGTTCGGGGAGCGACGTGGCCCGGACGAGGCGTGCGGACGAGACAGCGTTCATCGGCCCTCCCTTATTCACGATCACCTCTCGCATCCTAGAACCTCAAGTATCCTTGAAGTCAAGTGTCGATCCCGTTGACCATCGGCGAGCTGTCTGCCCGCAGCGGGGTGCCGTCCTCCGCGCTTCGCTTCTACGAAGACCAGGGCCTGATCGAGGCCGAGCGCACCGCCGGCAATCAGCGCCGCTATGCCCGCGCCAGTTTGCGGCGCGTGGCCCTCATCCAGGCAGGCCGCGCCGCCGGGATCCCGCTCCGCCAGATCCGTGACGCATTCGCCACGTTGCCGTCCGACCGGACTCCAACACGCCGCGACTGGGATCGCCTTTCGCGGAGCTGGCGCGCCGACATCGACCGCCGGATCGCTACCCTCCAAGCGCTCCGCGATCGCCTGACCACATGCATCGGGTGCGGCTGCCTATCAATCGACCGCTGCTCGCTTCTCAACCCCGATGACGAAGCGGCCGCTCTCGGCGCAGGCGCGCATTACCTCCGGCGCGATTCTCGACGCGCAACAAACTAGGTCCATGCGACACCGGCGAGGCGGTCGCCTGTCTTGATCAGGGGGGCACCGTGTGGAACTCAATGCGGTAGACGAGCGTGTCCTCGTCGATCGGCCCGGCGTGCGCAGCGCGCCGGCGCAGCGTTTCGCGGTCAGGCTCGCCGGCCCGTCTGACGTCCTTCCCGCTGACTGCCGCGAACGGGACGAGCTCGACGGCGTCGACCTCGATCTCGCCAGGGCCGACCCGGTAGCGGCCGCCTGGCTTGACCCGTGGTCGCTTCCACAGTCGGACCGAGAGCGTGATGTCCCCGGCCAGGACGTCATTGCGCAACTCGCGGCTGAACTGCACCCCCGGGACGCTACCCCGCTCCCGGTCCTAAGGGGACGTAATACTGAACGGGGCGTTCGAGTTCCCGCCGCCGGACTGGCCCGAAAGACCTGAGCCGCCGAGTGAAGGAGCGGCCGCCGCGAACAGGCGCGAAAGCAGCAGTATGAGCACGACGACGGCGACGATAAGCCAGGCGAACGAGAGCGGCCTGTGCCGGTTTGGTCGCGTGGGACCGCGCTGGGCACTGCGTCCAGCAGTGACAGGTGTCGGCCTCGGGAGCCCGGTAACGTGAACTCTGGAGCGGGGCGACGCGGCGGCTCGCCGCTACTGGCTTGGGCGTGGGGCCGGGATAGCGCTCGGCGAGACCGCCGCGGACAAGCGCTTGGGCGCAGCGCTCGCTGCCACTCGCCGGCCGGTGGCCGGTTCGCGGCGGCGGAACTGAGCGAGCGTGCGACCAGGCCCCGCAGCTCGGCCGGCACGTGGCGGACATGAGGAGCCAGCTCGCGCGCATCGTGGGAGCGAGCGTACAGCCGCAGAACTACCAGGCCGAGCTTGTAGGCGTCGGCGGCGCGCGTCTGCGGACGCTCGGTGAAACCCGCGGGAATCTGCCAGTCGGCGGTCTCGACCGGGCTGAGCGCCTGACGGCCGTGCAGCACCATCGAGTCGCAGTCGATAAAACAGACGCTGGGTTCACCGCCGGCGAAGCCGATAAGCAGGTTGTTTGGAGCGATGTCGCTGGCGACGACCCCGTGGCGGTGCAAGAAGGCCAGCGCACCGCTGATTTGCTGGGCCACCTGGGTGCGCGTCGTCGTGTCGAGGCGCACGGGCAACCCGCGCAGCCGCAAAAAGTCATCGCGCCCCAGCAGGTGCTCGAGCGAGAGCAGGACTCGCTGCTGGCGGCCGCTTGGCATGGAGAAGGGGACCTCGAATCGGCCGCTCACGTCGTACATCGCGATGCCCACTGGCCCCTGAGATCCCGAGATGATCGCGAGCGGCCAAGCGGCGACGCCGTACAGATGCGCGCGCTGTTCTTGATCCAGCGTCTGACTCCACGCGATCATCGCGGCGAGAGCGCCGATCGCGGCGTCGGACGGTTGGCGGTGGTAGAGCTTTACTACGATGGGAGCGGTGGCGAGCGCTGCTGGGAAGCGCGTCGGCCGACAGGCCCGTCCCTGGCCGCCGGGGCGACCGAGCGGGACAAGCTCTCCGAGCTGCTCGAGGCGCACCACCGAAACGGCCGTCTGCGCCTGAGCAGCTGCACCCTCCCGCCGTTCGACGGCCATCGTGCTCACCCTTCTGGCCGGGGCCAGACCGCGATGAGAGTGCGATCGTCGTCGTAGGTGCTGCGGCTGAAGTCGAGTAGCCGAGCGAAATCCACGATGTCTGGAGGGGTGGCCAGCTCGCGGGCGAGCATGCGCCCTACCTCGCCCCTGCCGTCCGCGAGCGGTAGCGCGAGTCCGTCGGTACACACAAGCAAGACATCTGTGGGGGTGAGGCTCCGCGTTTGCGCGCCTGCGGGGCTCGTATGGCGCGGCAGCGCGCGCACGCCGCTTCCGATCAATTCGTCGGCGGACTGCTCCTCGCCCACGAGGCGCTCGAACCTGTCTCCGCCAAGCACGAACGCGATTGAGTCGCCGACCGCGGCCGCTTGGAGGCGGCACGCCTTCTGGTCGGGATCGTGGCTGGGGTCCTCGCCGCCGTCGTCGCCGCTGGCCGCGTCCTCGCCACGGTCGTCTCGCCCAACCGCGTCCTCCCCCTCCGTGATCGCGGCGACCGCGAGCGTGGTGGCGAGGGCCTCGGCGGCGTCCTCGACGCTGGCGTGGGCGTCGGCGCATTCGCGGCGGTGCTCCTCGAGCAGCGCCCAAGCGGCTTGACTGAAGATCTCGCCCCAGTCGATCTCGACGGCGCCCCCGTCCAGCTGGCGCGCCACTGTAGCCGCGGCCTGACGCACCGCCAGCGCGGCGCCCAGGTGCGATCGTGGCGCAGAAGAGACGCCGTCGGCGACGGCCACGATCAGCGTGCGGGTAGGAGCATGAAGACGCAGGCAAAGGTCATCCTGGCGGGGCCCGCCGACGTAACGCTTGAACAGACCGCGCACCGACGCCGCCCTCGCGGTGAGTCCGAAGGCCTCTCCGCCGTCGGCTACCGTGTCAGGCCTGTACGGGTCTGCCGCAGACAGCCGGGCATCGATCGCGGGAGCGGGTTCCCCGACGGTCAACGGGCCTCTAACCAGGCGGGTGCGACGCCGAGCGGGTGGGCCCCCGCTGGACCTCCGGACCTGCGGCTCGCGGACCGCGAGCTTGTCGTCGTCGCGGATTTTCCGCACGACGACCTGCTGGCGCTGGGGCGAGGTCATTTCCCGCGAGGGCTAAACGAGGGGGGCGTCGAGTTGCACGAAGCCCTCGGGCTTCTCGAACTCGAGCGACTGCTCTCCGCGATCCAGGCGCTCGGCCGAGGAGACCATCGAATTGAGCATGGAGGCCGCGAACTCGGCGATCGCACCCGCGGTGGAGACCCCTTCGCGCATCATGAACGCGTGGCGGGGGGAGGTCGCAAGCTGCTGGATCACCTTCGGGTCCGCGTCGCCAACGCCGAACGCGAGGAGGTTCGGCCGCTCCTTGAAGCCCTGGTCCTTGAGCTCCATCAGCCGGTCGTGCCACTTTGCCTGCCGCTCGGTCGGCTGGCCGTCAGAGAGGAAGAAGACCGTCGGCCGGTGAACCTGGAATCCGCTCACCTTGAGCAGCGCGACGTCTGCTGGGATGGTATGCCGCAGGGCCTCGAACGCGCTGGCGTAGCTGGTCCCCCGACCGCGCGTGGAGAGGGTGGGGAGGATCAGATCCTCGCTGAGCTCGGAGAGCTCGAGCCGGGTTTCGGCGGAGTCGGCGAAGGTGATGATCCCGAAGCGGACCTTTTTGCCGATCAGGGGGTGCTTAGCCACCTCATCGCGCAGGTCGACAAGTCCTTGATTGACCGCGACGATCGGATCTCCGCTCATGGAGTGGGATTCGTCCCCGACGAAGTAGATCGGCAAAACCTGCCCGATAACCTGCCCCGCCAACGGGACCGGCGGCGAGGCGAGGTGGATGGGCGCGGACGCGGGAACGCCGACGGGAGGGTGTGTAGGGGCGCCCTCCGGATCAGGCGTCGAGGGGTCGGAAGCTGCTGGCGCAACGACCGGGATCGAGGGTTCGGCGCCGGTCAGGGCGGAAGTATTCGGCGCGACCGGGGCAGCCGTGCTGTCCCGTGTGGTTGAAGGCATCGAGAGTTTCATGGGAGTGACTTTGGCTAGCGAAGATCAGAATCAGATGTGAGCAAGCCGAGAATTCGCAAGCATTACGGTTGCGGCACCGGTCGGGCAGGGATCCCGCCCGCCGCCTCGCCGGGCCCGCTTGGCACGCTCCCGCGATCCGGCGTGGACCACGGCTTGCCAAAGAGCTGCGCGTGACTTATTGCGCGGCGCGCATCGGAAGGGGTGAGGATCCCCACAACCCGTCCGTTCTCAAGCACGATTGCCCGCCGATCCCGGGAGCTCTGAAGCCGGATGGTCACCTCGGCCAACTGGTCCTGCGGTCGGCACTGCACGATCTCGAAGGTCGCCGCGGACGCCGCGGTGACCGGAGTCGTCTGCCACTGGTCGCGGGGGTATTGCGCCATCCGCTGCACTGTGGCCAGCCCGACCAGCCTGCCACCGGCATCGACCAGGGGGAAGGCCGAGAAGCGGGTGCGGGCGACGTAGTGCTCGATGACTTCCGCGACGGTCACTGCGGGCGAGACCGTGACCGGCTCGCGCGTCATGGCGTCGGCCACGCGTAGCTCGCCCGCGCGGGGTTGCGAGCCGATGCGTTCGTGCTGCTGCCGGGCGGCCACGATGATGAACCAGCCGATCAAGGCGAGCCACAGGCCGCCAAGCGCTCCGCCACCGAACAGAAACCCGAGCACGCCC
>JAFAPR010000211.1 GCA_019247075.1 Solirubrobacterales bacterium | reverse complement strand
AGGGCCGCGTTGGCGCTCGCGACAAACGAGAAGGGGCTCGTGATCACCTCGTCCCCGTCGCCGACGCCGACCGCCCGCAGGGCAAGGTGAAGCCCGGCCGTGCCGCTCGAGACCGCGCTCGCGAACCGCGCTTGTACGCGGGCGGCGAAGGCGTGCTCGAAGCGATCGACCAGGGGTCCGAGCGAGAGACGGCCGGAACGCAGCACCTCAAGAATGCGCTGCTCCTCGCGTTTGCCGATGACCGGGCGAGCCAGGGGAATCGGCTCCGAGGAGTCGGCGAACCGGTTCCGATCGGACGCGCTCACGATCCCGCGGTCACGCTGCCGGCGCCGCGGCGGGGGCCGCGCGGTTGCTCGCGGACCTGCATCCCGTACTCCAGCGAGTCCACCAGCGCCTCCCACGATGCTTCGATGATGTTCTCCGATACGCCGATGGCGCCCCACACGTCCTCCCCATCGGAGGCGTCGAGCAGCACGCGCGTGACCGCGCCGGTGCCCTTGGCCTCATCCAGGATCCTGACTTTGAAGTTGACCAGGTCGATTCCCGCCAGCTCGGGGTGGATCTCGACCAGCGCCGCGCGCAAGGCCCTGTCCAAGGCGTGCACCGGCCCGTTGCCCTCGGCGGTGCGGATATAGCGCTCACCGCCGACCCAGATCTTGATCGTGGCCTCGGTCTCGACCCGGCCATCGGCGCGCTTCTCGACGATCGCCCGCCAGGACTCGAGCCGGAACAGAGGTTCGTAGGACCCCGCCTGCTTGCGCAGCAAAAGCTCGAACGAGGCGTCCGCCGCTTCGAAGTGGTAGCCGCGGTGTTCGAGCTCCTTGACACGCTCGACCACCTCCCCTGCCGCGCTGTCCGAGAGCTCGAGCCCGACATCCTGGGCCCGTTGGCGCACGGTGCGCCTGCCCGACAGCTCCGAGATCAGCAGCTCCCGGTGGTTGCCGACGAGCGTTGGCTCGACGTGCTCGAACGTGGCAGGGTCGGCCGTCACACCGGCGACGTGCATCCCACCCTTGTGCGCGAAGGCGTTGCGCCCCACGTACGGCTGGTTGGGGTCGGGAGTGAAGTTCAGCAGCTCGTCGAGAAAGTGGGCGGTCGCCGTGAGCGAGCGGAGCTGGTCGGGCGTGACGCACTCGAGGCCAAGCTTGAGCTGCAGTCCGGGGATGATCGAAACGAGGTTGGCGTTGCCGCAGCGTTCGCCGTAGCCGTTGACCGTCCCCTGGATGTGGGTCGCGCCGCGCTGCACGGCCGCCAGCGAGCTCGCGACCGCGCACGCGGCGTCGTCATGGCAATGGATGCCCACGCGCAGGTGAGCGGAGCCCAGCTCGTCCACCACGGCCGTGACCGCGCCGGCGACGCGGTCGGGCAGCGTGCCGCCGTTGGTGTCGCAAAGGACAACCGTGCCCGCGCCGGCCTCCGCGGCCTGGCGCAGGCAACGGAGGGCGTACTCGGGGTCATCGCCAAAACCATCGAAGAAGTGCTCGGCGTCGTAGATGACACGCTTCCCCTGGCCAACCAGGAAGGCGACTGTGTCAGCGATCATGCGCAGGTTCTCGTCGCGGCCGACCCCGAGGACTTTCTCGAGGTGAAGCGTCCAGGTCTTGCCGACGACAGTGCAAACGGGCGCAAAGCAGTCGGCGAGCAGCCGCAGCGCCGGGTCTCGCTCCGCGGCCAGATCGCGCCGGCGGGTCATCCCGAAGGCGGCGATCTGGGCGTGGTGCAAGCGCTCGCCCGCGAGCAGCTCGAACAAGTCGAGCTCCTTGGGGTTGGACGCGGGGAAGCCGGCTTCGATCAAGTCGATGCCGAGCTCATCGAGCCGGTGCGCGACTCGCACCTTCTCCCCCGCCGACAGCGACATGCCCTGTCCTTGCATGCCGTCGCGCAGGGTGGTGTCGTACAGCTCAATCGCGGTCATGGCCGGTCTGCGCGGTGGGCTCAGGCGGCCTGACTCGAGCGAACCGCTACGACGTCGAGCCATTCTCCGTAGCGCGGATCCCGGCCGTGCAGCGCGTCGTCGAAGACCCGTTGGATCTCCTTGGTGACCGGGCCCGGCTGACCGCCCCCGATCGGGTGGTCGTCGATCTCGCGCACGGGGACTAGCTCCGCCGCGGTTCCAGACAGGAACACCTCATCGGCCAGGTACAGCTCGGCTCGCGCGAGGTCGCGCTCGACCACCTCGTAGCCGAGGTCGCGCGCGATTTGGATCACGGAGCGGCGCGAGATCCCGTCTAGGATTCCCGCCGTCTGCGGCGGGGTGACGATCGCGCCGTCGCGAAGGGCGTAGATGTTCTCGCCCGTACCCTCGGAGACGAAGCCCTGCGCGTCGAGCAGAATCGCCTCCTCGTAGCCCGCCTTGGAAGCCTCGATCTTGGCCAGCACGCTGTTCAGATACTGGCCGCAGGCCTTGGCGTGAGGGATCAATGCGTCGTGCGGGATCCGTCGCCAGCTCGAGATCTTCGCGCGCACGCCGTGGAGCTTGCTCTCCTCCCCGAGGTATGCGCCCCAGCTCCAGACCGCGATCGCCACGTCGACGGGTGCATCGAGCGGGTACAGCCCCATCTGGCCGTAGCCGCGATAGACGATCGGGCGGACGTAGCACTCGCGCAAGCCGTTGGCGGCGATCAGCTCGTGTGTGGCCCGACGCAGCTCGTCGAGGCTGTATGGAACGGGCATGTAGTAGAGCTCCGCCGATTTGAGCAGCCGCTCGAGGTGGTCGCGGTGGCGGAAGATCGCGGTCCCGAGCTGGGTGTCGTAGGCCCGCTCGCCCTCGAAGACGCCCGTGCCGTAGTGGAGACCGTGCGTGAGCACGTGGATCTTGGCGTCCTCCCAATCGATCAGCTCCCCGTTGTGCCAGATCAGATCCGCTTGTTCCACGAGGGCTCCTTACAGATGTTCCAGGACGGCGCGGGTGGCTTGCGCGGTGGTGGCATCGCCCCCGAGGTCGGGCGTACGCAGCCCTTCCGCTAGCGCCTTGTCGACTGCCGATTCTATCGCCAGGGCCTGGGGCTCAAGGCGCAGGCCCCGGCGCAGCATCAGCGCCGCGGAGAGGATCATGGCCAACGGATTGGCGGTGCCGGTGCCTGCGATGTCGGGGGCCGAACCATGGACAGGCTCGAACAGGCCGGGTGGCGTCTCCCCGAGCGAGGCGCTTGGCAGCAATCCGATCGAACCGGTCAGCATGGCCGCTTCGTCGGAGAGGATGTCTCCGAACATGTTGTCGGTGAGGATCACCTCGAAGTGCCGGGGCGCGGCCACCAGGCGCATCGCGGCGGTATCGACTAGCACGTGCTCGACCTCGATGTTGGGAAACTCGTTCCCGTGCACCTCGCGCACGACCTCTCGCCACAAGCGCGAGGTCTCGAGGATGTTGGCCTTGTCGACGCTTGTGACCCGGGAGCGCGCGGCCGCGAAGGCCACGCGCGCGATGCGCTCGATCTCGGCCCTGGTGTAGACGCACGCGTCGGATGCGCGGGAGTCGGTACGGGTCTTCTCGCCAAAGTAGATGCCCCCGGTGAGCTCGCGCACCACCAACAGGTCGGTGTGCTCGATCAGCTCGCGCTTGAGCGGGCTGGCCTCATACAGCGCGGGCAGCGGTCGGACCGGGCGCAGGTTGGCGAACAGACCGAGCTCCTTGCGCAGCGAGAGCAGTCCCTGTTCGGGCCGCGGCAGCCCCGGCTCGGTGGTGTCCCACTTGGGCCCGCCAGCCGCCGCAAGCAGCACGGCGTCGGCGTGGCGGCACGCCGCAAGGGTCGCGTCGGTGAGCGGGGTTCCATGGGCGTCGATCGCGGCCCCCCCGAACAGATGCTCCTCGTATTCCAACTGGCCCGGAGCGACTGCATCCAGGACCTCGACCGCGGCCGGGATTATCTCCGGCCCGATGCCATCGCCTCCTAGCAAGACAATCTTGTATGCCATGAGGGCGCAAGGTAGCCGCTCCGCCGAGATGCTGCGGCAGAATCCGGGTCAAGCATCCATGCCCTCATACCCCCAGCTTCCCGATATCGCCGACCTGCTGGAAGCGCGCGCCGGCGAAGCGCTGGCGCTAAACCAGCGCCACCTCAACCCCAAGCTGGGGAGCGTGCTGCGGACGCTCGGCTTCGACGTCGATTGGGCCCGAGCGCAAGGCGCCCACCTGATCGACCGCCGGGGCAATGCCTACCTTGATCTGCTGTCCGGGTACGGGATGTTCTCCCTGGGCCGCAACCACCCGTACGTCAAGGACCAGCTCGCTCGGGTGCTGGCAGCCAATACTCCAAACCTCCCGCAGCTCGGCGTATCGACTCTCCCTGGCGTGCTCGCCGAGCAGCTGATCGCGCGCTCTCCGTCTTCGCTGTCCGCGGTCGTGCTCACGAGCTCGGGAACGGAATCGGTCGAGGCGGGGCTCAAGCTCGCGCGCGCCGCCACCGGTCGGCCGCGCATCGTGTACTGCGACCGCGGCTTTCATGGGCTGACGATCGGCTCGTTGTCGGTGAATGGCAACACGGAGTTCCGGGAGCGGTTCGGCTCCCTGCTTGAGGCCTGCGACGCGGTGCCCTTCGGCGACCTTGCCGCTCTGCAACGCGAGCTCGCACCCCGCGACGTCGCTGCCTTCATCGTCGAGCCCGTCCAGGGCAAGGGGGTATTTGTCGCGCCGGAAGGCTACCTCGCCGAGGCCCAGTCACTCTGCAAGCGCACGGGGACGCTGCTCATAATCGACGAGGTTCAGACCGGCCTCGCGCGCACGGGGGAGTTTCTGGCCCTGGACCACTGGGGGTTGCAGCCGGACATGGTCACGCTGGCCAAGGCCCTGTCGGGCGGCTTTGTCCCGGCGGGGGCGCTTCTTGCGAGCAGGCAGGTGTTCGACGCCACGTTCGACTCGATGGAGCGAAGCGTCGTCCACGGATCGACCTTCGGCGGCGGGGACATGGCGGCGGCCGCGGCGCTGTCGACGCTCGCAGTGATCGACCGTGAGCAGCTCGTCGCGCGAGCGCGCAAGCTCGGGGACCTGCTGCGCGAGCTGACCCTGCCGCTGGTCGGCGAGTTCGAAATCGTGCGCGAGGTTCGCTGCCTGGGGCTCATGTGGGCGATCGAACTTGGCCCGCCGGCGGGGCGAGCGGCTCGGCACCTCTGGGAGGCGGTCGAGCGCCGCCAGCCGGGACTCTTCGCCCAGATGGTGACGGTGCCGCTGTTCCACGAGCATCACATCCTGACCCAGGTCGCCGGCCACCACATGAACGTGATCAAGGCGCTCCCTCCATTGATCATCGAGGACGATGAGCTTCACCGCTTCGCCGCGGCGCTGCGCGAGGTCCTCGCCGAAGTCGAGGCACACATGTTCCGGCGCTATGCGAGCGTCGGCTTCGGGCTCGGACGGCGGACCTTCTCGCGGGTGGCCTGAACGCCTGTCTGTCTATGGGCGGCTGGCGGTCATGTTGAGCCCGCACGTAATCGAGGGTCACCGGAGATCCCAGTCGCTCCAGCACGCGATCGCAAAACGCGGCTCTGAGCCCCTCCGGCAGTTGGTCGAGGTGGCGCACGAGACACACCGTCTGCACGAACGGCTTGGGCTCGGCCGGCGTGACCGGCCGCGGCGCAAGCCAGCAGGAGACGTCGGTGAAACCCGCATTGCGCAGCCGGGCAGCCGTGTCTTGTGCGGTAGCGAAACGGCCCGGCCAACGCCACCCTTCGAAGTAAGGCGCAAATGGCTCCTCCTTGACCGCGGAGTCGGCCGCGCTCAAAAACGAGGCGACGTTTCCCGCTCCCCCGCACTGAGCGATCAGGCGCCCTTGTGGTTTCAGCGTGCGGAAAAGGGTGGCGAAGAGCGCGTCGTGGTCCTCGATCCAGTGGAAGGTCGCGTTGGAGAAGACGAAGTCGACCCGCTCCCGGAAGCCTCAGTTCGACGAGGTCCTGGCAGAGGATCGTCGCGCCTTCGCCGAGACGCTCGCGCGCGTGGGCGACCATGGAGGGCGCGACGT
Organism: Solirubrobacterales bacterium; assembly: GCA_019247075.1. Lineage (GTDB taxonomy): Bacteria > Actinomycetota > Thermoleophilia > Solirubrobacterales > Solirubrobacteraceae > Palsa-465. The sequence goes on along the minus strand of JAFAPR010000211.1, from coordinate 28,606 downwards.
CGACGCCGTAGACGCGTCCCTCCGGAACGCGACGCACGAGCTCGGCCGTGACGCGGCCGGTACCGCAGCCCGCGTCGAGCACGACTTCGTCGCCACGAAATGCGCTTCGGTGCAGCTGCTCCAGCGCCCACTGGAACTGCAGATCGGAGACGCGGTCGTAAGTGGCCGCGTCCCAGTCACGTGACGTCAGACGGCCCGCATTGCCGTGGGCGGCCCTCACAGGGCGGCCCTCACGGGGCGGCCCTCACAGGGCGGTCGTCACCGGTCCACGCCGCTCCCGGTCGCGTTCGTACGCGGCGATCGCATCCTCATGCGAGAGGGTCAGTGCGATGTCGTCGAGGCCATGGATCAGGCGGTGCTTTACGTCGGGATCGATCTCGAACCGAGCGGCCCCCCCGGGCCAGCGGACCACCTGGCCGTCCAGATCGACCTCGGCCTCGCCAGCCTGCGCCACCGCGCGGCACTGCGCTTCGTCCAAGACCACGGGAAGGATCCCGATCTTTGTGCAGTTCGAGCGGAAGATGTCCGCGAAGCTGGGCGCGATGATGGCCTCAAAGCCATAGTCCTGCAGCGCCCAGGCAGCGTGCTCGCGGCTCGAGCCACACCCAAAATTGCGTCCCGCGACGAGGATCGGGTTCTGCGCAAGCTCCCAGCCGGGCTCGCGCGCCCAGTCAAAGAACAGGAATTGCCCGAAGCCGGTGCGCTCGATCCGCTTGAGGAACTGTTTGGGGATGATCTGGTCGGTGTCGACGTCGTCGCGGTCGAGCACGCTTACCCGGCCGGCGACGATCTTGAGCGCTTTCACGTGTCCCGCTGCCGGATGTCGACAAAGTGGCCGGCGATCGCCGCCGCCGCCGCCATCTCGGGCGAGACGAGATGCGAACGCGCGCCGCGTCCCTGACGGCCTTCGAAGTTGCGGTTCGAGGTCGAGGCTACGCGCTCCCCCGGGGAGGCAACGTCTGGATTCATGCCCAGGCACATCGAGCACCCGGCGCTGCGCCAGTCAAATCCGGCCCGCTTGAAGATCTCGTCGAGCCCTTCGCGCTCGGCCTGAGCCTTCACGGACTGCGACCCGGGCACAACCATCGCGTATACACCGTCGGCCACCCTGCGCCCGTCGAGCATCCGCGCCGCGGCGCGCAGGTCGCCGATGCGCGAGTTCGTGCAAGAGCCGATGAACACCCGATCGAGCGCTATCTCCTGCACCGGGGTTCCCGGCTCGAGATCCATGTAGGTGAGCGCGCGCTCCTCCTGCGAGCTCTTGGGCTGTGGCACGGAAGCCGTCACCGGCACAACCATCGCCGGCGTGGTGCCCCATGTCACCATCGGGCTGACAGCGTGAGCATCGATCACCAGCTCACGATCGAACCGCGCGTCGGGCTCGCTCCTGAGCGACCACTCCTCGGGGATCACGGATGGCGCTGCGGCCCTGCCATCGAGCCAGGCGAAGGTCGTCTCGTCGGGCGCGATCATCCCCGCTCGCCCGCCACCCTCGATCGTCATGTTGCAGATCGTCATGCGGCCCTCCATGGACAGCGCGTCGATCGCCCGACCCGCGTACTCCACGACGTGACCCGCGGCGCCGGCCACCCCCATCTTGCCGATGGTCGCGAGGATGAGGTCCTTGGCGGTGACGCCAAAACCAAGCTCGCCCTCGTAGCGGATGCGCATTGAGCGCGGCTTGGTCTGCACCAGGCACTGGGTCGCCAGAACGTGGGCCACCTCGCTCGTGCCGACGCCGAACGCGAGCGCTCCGAACGCGCCATGCGTCGCGGTGTGGGAATCGCCGCACACGATCGTCATGCCCGGTTGCGTCACCCCCCGCTCGGGCCCGATCACGTGCACGATGCCCTGATGCTCCGATCCCAGCGAATAGAGGGGGATGCCGAACTCGCGGCAGTTGCGCTCGAGCATCTCGACCTGCTCGCGAGAGAGCTCATCCCGGATGCGCTTGGCCAAAGGGGTGCCATCGGTGGGGACGTTGTGGTCGGCGGTGGCCAGCGTCCGGTCCGGACGCCGCACCCGCCGCCCGCCGAGTCGAAGCTCCTCGAACGCCTGTGGACTGGTCACCTCGTGGACGAGATGGAGATCGATGTACAGCAGTCCCGGCGCAATCTCGTGCGCTTCCCAGATCTTGTCGAGCAGGGTTTTGGGATGGGCCGCGCCCATCAGCTCCTCCTCAAGCCCGCGCTGACGACCGCGAGCAGCACGGCCTCGCGATCGCCGCTGTTCTCGAAGCCGTGAGGAAGGTCGGCGTCGAAGGTGACGCAGTCGCCAAGGTTCAACTCGTAGCGCTGGCCGTCGCAGTGGAAGAGGACCTTGCCCGCCTGGACGAGCGCTGTCTCCCGGCTGCCCGGCTCGTGGATCGGCGGGTCAGCGCGACCGCCCGTGCTGGCGCCGGGCGCGAGCGTGTGCAGCGAGACCTCCGCTCGCTGGCCGGGCAGCGGCGGAGTGAGGACCTCGTACCGGTGCCCGCTGCCGGTGGCCGGTCCCTTGCGCCGCGCCGAGCGCCGTATCACCGTCACGGCGCCGTCCTCGTCGAGCCGCAGCAGCTGTGAGAGGCGCAGGTCCAAGCCGCTCGCGATGCGACTGGCCACCTGGAGCGTCGGGCTGGTCTCCCCGCGCTCGACCTGCGAGAGCATTGGGGCACTGACCCCCGAGCGCCCGGCCAGATCGCGCAATGAGAGGTCCATCGCTTCGCGCAGTGCGCGGATGCGGGGCCCCAAGGCGCTCGGAATGTCGCGCATTTCACCGAGCGTCACGTTTCTCGCGCGCGTCAGTGAAGCTGCGTGGTCCGCTGAGAGGGCCCGCCCAACGTTTACTTTCCCCATCGCCGCTCGTACGTTATCACGTACGAACGTCTGTCAACGACTACCGCCGCTAGCCTCCTGTACATGCGCTCGCGTCCTGACGTGCTCGTACTCGGGGGCGGCGGAGTGCTCGGACTCGAATGGATGATGGGCCTCCTCGGCGGGATCGAGGACATAGCCGGCTTCGATCTGCGCGAATGCGAGTACCTGATCGGCACCTCGGCCGGGTCGATCCTCGCGGCGCGGCTGGTCGGAGGACGGCGCCCGCGCCGGCCCGACGGGGACCGCCAGCAGCTCGATCTCCCGAGCGTCGAGGCAGAGCTGCCGGAGGAGGAGGACCTCGAGGAGGCGCCCGGGGTAGGCGCGACTGTGCTCCATGGAGCCCGCCGGGCCGGCGAGTGGACGCTCGCCGTCGGGTCGCCGCTCGCGCCCATTGCATTGGGCGTGGCGCGGCCGGCCGGCACGCTGCTGCGAGCCGGCGTCCTCTCCCGTATCCACGCGCCGGATCGCACGCTGGACGATCTCAACGCGCGCGTGCAGCAGTACGGCGCTGGCTTCGACGGACGGCTGCGGGTGGCGTGCGTCGACCGCGCCAACGGACAGCGCGTCATCTTCGGCGCCCCGGGGGCTCCGCCCGCGACCGTCGGCGAAGCGGTCGCGGCCTCGTGCGCGGTTCCGTGGCTGTTCGCGCCGGTGACGATCTCGGGCCGGGAATACGTGGACGGGGGCGTATGGAGCTCCACGAACCTCGACGCCGCCCCCGTTGGCCTCGATACCCACGTCCTCTGTCTCAACCCCACCGCGGGCATCACCGGCCACCACACGCTCGTCGGCGTGGCAAGGCGGTTGGCGCGCTCCGCGGTCTCGGTCGAGGCCCTTGCGCTGCGTCGGCGAGGGGCAATTGTGCGCACGGTTGCCCCCGACACCGAGGCGGCCGCCGCGATGGGCGGCGACTTCATGGATTCAGAGCCGCGGCCGCGGGTGCTCGCCGCGGGCTACGCGCAGGGACGCAGAGTGGGATCGGAGATCGGCTGGGCGTGACGCCCCGGTCCCGGCTGCACTGAGGGCGACTCAGGAACCGACCGCCTCGGGCTCCCTGTCGGCCACGGGCTTCCCGCCGACCATCTCGCGCCGGCGCAGCGCGTTCGACAAGGCGCGCACGTAGGCTCGCCCCGCCGCCTCGAGAATGTCGGTGGAGACGCCTTGACCGGAGCCCGAGACACGGTCAGAACCCCCGAGCTCGAGCACCACCGAGGTCTCTCCCAGCGCGTCCTGGCCGCCGGTGACGGCATCGACCCGGAACTCGCGCAGCCGCGCGTCGCGGCCCGTGGCCGCGTTGATTGCGCGGAAGATCGCGTCGACGGGGCCGTCGCCGGTGAAGGAACCCTTCACGATCGCGCCATCCGGCCTAAGGATGCCGACGGTGGCATGAGGCGGCCGCCGCGAGGAGGCCTCGACTTCGAACCACTCGAGCTGGTACCCGGACGCCGCTTCGCGCAGCTCATCGGTCATCAGCGCCTCGAGATCGAGCGCTGTCACGTGCCGCTTCTTGTCCGCGATCTCCTTAAAGCGCCGGAAGGCGGCGTTGAGGGTCTCGCCCTTGACCTCGAAGCCGAGCTCTGCCAGCGCCCGTGCAAGCGCGTGGCGGCCCGAGTGTTTGCCCAGGACGATCGAGTTGGCCTCCAGACCGACCGTCGTCGCGTCCATGATCTCGTAGGTCCCGCGCTCTTTGAGCACGCCGTCCTGGTGGATCCCAGACTCGTGCGCGAAGGCGTTGCGGCCCACGATCGCCTTGTTGGGCTGGACCGCGTAGCCGGTCAGCCTTGACACCAGCCGGCTGGTGCGCGCAATCTCGGCCGTATCAACGTCTGTGGCGAGGCCGAGGTAGGGCGCGCGCGTGCGCAAGACCATCACGATCTCCTCGAGCGAGGCGTTGCCTGCCCGCTCCCCAATGCCGTTGACCGCGCATTCCACCTGGCGGCAGCCCGCGCGCAGGCCGGCCAGCGAGTTGGCGACGGCGAGACCGAGATCGTCGTGACAGTGCACTGACACGGTCACCTCGCGTAGAGCCGGCACCAGCTCATACAGCTCCGTGAACATCGCGCCGTACTCCTCCGGCGTGGCGTACCCGACAGTGTCGGGGACGTTGATGGTCGTGGCCCCCTCCTCGATCGCGGCGGCGATCACCTCAGCCAGAAACTCGCGGTCGGAGCGGAAGCCGTCCTCGGGTGAGAACTCGACGTCGTCGGTGTAGCTGCGGGCGTGCGCCACCGCCGCGCGGGCCTGGCCCAACACGCTCTCGCGCGTGGTCCTCAGCTTGTGGCGGATGTGGATGTCGCTGGTGGCGATGAACGTATGGATGCGGGGCCTGGCCGCGTCGCTGACCGCTTGCCAGGCACGATCGATATCGCCGGCGGCCGTGCGCGCGAGCGCGCAGATCACCGGCCCCTCGACGTTGCGGGCGATCTCCCGCACCGCCTCGAAGTCGCCGGGCGAGGTGATGGGAAAGCCAGCCTCGAGCACGTCGACTGCAAGCCGCGCGAGCTGTTGGGCGATCTCGAGCTTCTCCTGCGCGTTCAGCGAGATGCCCGGAGACTGCTCGCCGTCGCGCAGCGTGGTATCGAAGATCAGTACTCGATTTTGATCCGGGATAGCCTTCATGTCACTCCTTTAATCTCGACGGTGCTCTTCTCGCGGTGGTGTGCGGCCGTGGCCCGGCCGCCGGCGTGCTATTCCCCCCGCAGGGGGAGGAGAAGAAGTCGCGGGTCGAGAAGGAGCGACATCGCGTCTTAGAGTACTACAGGCTCACGGTGCGAGCGGCCACAAACCCCGCGCCGGAGAGGATCTCGGCCAGCACCTCAGTGGGGACGGCCGTGTCCGTCGTGATCACCATCGCCGCCAGGCCGCCGTCTCCGCCCGGCGCACCTCCGTCCGGTTGTCGGCCCACCGCGGCGGAGTTGATGTTTATGCCGTGCTGGCCGAAGATGGTTCCCACACGACCGATCATCCCCGGCACGTCGCGATAGCGGAAGATCGTGAGATGGTCCTCGAGCTGGACGTCGAAGCGCTGCCCCCACGCCTCCAGCAAGTGTGGCCGGTCGCCGCGGCCGAAGAGCGTGCCCACGACCCGTTCGCGCTGCTCGCCCCCAACGACCGTGACGCGCACGAGATCGGTGTAGTCGCGGGCGGCGGTCCGCTTTATCTCCGCGAGCTCGATGCCGCGCTCCTCCGCCAGGGCGGGGGCATTGACCACCCCGACGTCCTCCTCGGTATGGCCGCTCAGCACTCCCAGCAGTGCCCCGAGAGCGAGCAGGCGCGTGTCGCGCTCCGCGATCCGTCCCAGAAACTCCGTCTCGACGCGGTCGATCGACGAGCCCTCGCCGAGCGCCGCTGCGATGCGACCGAGCGCCCGGCACAGCGGGACGAAGGGCCCCAGCAGATCGGCGTCCTCGGCGGCGATCGCGGGCAGGTTGACGGCGCTCGTCACGACGCCGCCCGTGAGCGCCGCTACCACTTGTTCGGCGGCTTGGAAACCGGCGCGATCTGTCGCCTCCGCGGTGGAGGCGCCCAGGTGCGGGGTGACGATTACGTTCGGATAACCGAACAGCTGATGCTCGGTCACGGGCTCGGAACTGAACACGTCGAGCGCTGCCCCGGCCACCTTGCCGGAGTCCAGGGCGGCTCTCAGATCATCCTCCACGACCAGCGACCCCCGCGCCACGTTGAGCACGCGCACACCGTCCCGGCACTTCGCGAGCGCAGCCGCGTCCAGGATCCCGTCAGTCTCCGGCGTCTTTGGCAGGTGGAGGGTGAGGAAATCCGCCGCCGCGTAGACGTCGTCGATCGATGCGGCCCGCTCGACCCCCAGCTCGCGGTAGCGCTCCGCGGTGACGTACGGGTCGAAGCCCACCACGTGCATCCCGAAGCCGCGCGCGCGCTGCGCCACCAGCTGGCCGACCCTGCCGAAGCCGAGGATGCCAAGCGTCTTTCCGTGCAGCTCGACCCCGGAGAGGCGGGAGCGCTCCCAGGCGCCCCCGGTCAACGAGGCATGCGCGAGGGGAATATTGCGCGCGAGCGCGAGCAGCAGCGCCATGGTGTGCTCCGCGGCCGTGATCACGTTGGACTGCGGCGCGTTCGCCACCACGATTCCCCGCCTGGTGGCGGCCGGGACGTCGACGTTGTCGACCCCCACCCCCGCGCGGCCGACGGCTTTGAGCCGGCCGGCCCTGGCGAGCAGCTCCTCATCGAGTCTGGTGCCGGATCGGATCAGGATCCCGTCGTAGCCGCCGATCCGCTGCGCGAGCTCCTCGCGAGTCCAGCCTGCGCCGTCATCCACATCGAATTGCTGCTCGAGCAGCTCCGCGCCCGAGCGACCGATGTTCTCGGCCAGCAGCACCCGTGGGCGGTTGGCGGGCGTGTCCGCCTTCGCCGCGCCTTCCCGAGCCCCGGGCGCCGTCTGCTCCCCGGGCTCGGCGGCTGCCTCGCTCATGCGAGTCGCTCCAGCACCCAGTCGATGGACGCGGTCAGCGCCTCGACGTCGGCGGGATCGGTGACGGGAAACATGCCGATCCGCAGCTGGTTGCGGCCGAGCTTGCGGTAGGGCTCTACGTCGACGATCCCGTTGGCGCGCAGCGTCGCCGCCAGCGCGGCCGCGTCGACCTGTTCGTCGAAGTCGATCGTCCCCACCACCAGCGAGCGCTTGGCGGGGTCGGAAACGAACGGGCGCGCGAGGCTATGGCGGGACGCCCACGTATAGAGCTGTGCGGACGAGGCGCTGGTCCGCGCGACCATCGCCCCGAGCCCTCCGCTGGAGAGCATCCACTCGAGTTGGTAGGCCAGCAGCAGCAGAGTCGCGATCGCCGGCGTGTTGTAGGTCTGGTCGTTGCGCGAGTTCTCCAGCGCGGTGTGGAGGGATAGGAACGGCGGGATCCACCGGCCGCTCGTCGCGACCTCCTCGATGCGGGTGACGGCAGCTGGGCTCAGGAGCGCCAGCCACAGCCCGCCCTCGGAGGCGAGCCCCTTTTGCGGCGCGAAGTAGTACACATCCGCTTCCTTGATCTCGACCGGCAGTCCGCCGGCGGCAGAGGTGGCGTCGATCGCAACGAGCTGGTCCGAACCGGCTCCGGCAGGTCGCGTGACCGAAAGCATCACTCCGGTTGAGGTCTCGTTGTGGGCCCACGCGATCACGTCCGCAGCCGGATTTGACGTGGGCGCCGGCGCGTCGCCTGGTTGCGCCGTAACGACGATCGGGTCGGCCAAAAACGGCGCCGCCGCAGTGCAGGCAGCGAACTTAGAGGTGAACTCGCCGTAGCTCAGATGCAGCGCTCGTTCGCGCACCAAGCCGGAGGTCGCGGCGTCCCAGAAGGCAGTCGTGCCGCCGTTGCCAAGTGCGACCTCGTAGCCCTCGGGCAGCGCAAACAGCTCCTGCAATCCGGCCCGGATCCCCCCGATGAGCTGCTTCACGGGCCTGCGCCGGTGGGAGGTCCCCATCGCCGCGGCGCCCTCGTCCGCGAGCCGTATCAGCCGCGGCACGGGGATGCGTGACGGCCCCGAGCCGAAGCGCCCGTCGGCGGGCATCAAGTTCTCGGGGATCTTCAGAGCGCTGGTGGCGCTACTCATGAAACTGGGTGTCTATCCAGGCCATGTGCGAGCGCAGCTCGCGCCCAACGACCTCGACCTGGTGGTCGGCCTGCTCGGCCCGCATGCGCTCGAAGTTCTCCTGGCCGGCGCGGTTCTCCGCGATCCACTCGCGCGCAAAGTGCCCTGATTGGATGTCGGCGAGCAGCTTCCTCATCGCCGCGCGCGACTCATCGGAGATCACCCGCTTGCCGCGGGTCATGTCGCCGTACTCCGCGGTGTTTGAGATCGAGTAGCGCATTCCCGCGATCCCCTTCTCATACATCAGATCGACTATGAGCTTGAGCTCGTGGAGGCACTCGAAGTATGCGAGCCGCGGGTCGTAGCCCGCCTCCACCAGCGTCTCGTACCCGGCACGGACGAGCTCGGTGACCCCGCCGCACAGCACCGCCTGCTCGCCAAAGAGGTCGGTTTCGGTCTCGTCCTTGAAGGTCGTCTCGATCACCCCGCCCCGGGTGCAGCCGATGCCTTTGGCGTAGGCGAGAGTGAGCGCAAGCGCTTTGCCCGTGGCGTCCTGGTGGACGGCGACGAGGCCGGGTACCCCCGAACCCTCGACGAACTGGCGGCGGACGAGATGGCCCGGACCCTTGGGAGCCACCAGGGCGACGTCGACGTCGGGCGGGGGGGTTACTTCGCCATAGTGGACCGAGAACCCATGGGCGAACAGGAGCAGGTCGCCTGCCGCGATCCCCTCGCCGACGCCGCTCTCCCAGACCTCGCGGTGCCGCTCGTCCGGGACGAGCAGCATGACCACGTCAGCGCGGTCGGCGGCATCAGCCGGGTCGAGTACCTCGAGCCCGTGCTCGCGTGCCTTGGCGGCGCTCTCCGAGCCGGCTCTCAGGCCCACGACCACCGACACCTCGGAGTCCCGGAGGTTGAGAGCGTGGGCGTGGCCCTGGGAGCCGTAGCCGATGATGGCCACGGTCTTTCCACCGAGCCGCGAGAGGTCGGCGTCGTCGTCATAGAACATGGGCCGCGCAGGCTAGCGGGCCGCCCTCCTCCAAGTGCCGGCGCTCGCTGCGGCGAGGTGCGGCTCTGCGACCTCAGTCGCGCGGGCGGGCCGCTCTAACCCCCACCGAAGCGTTGGGTCAGCGCCATCACGTCTCTGACGTACTGCTTGGTGGATGAGAACATCCCGTGCTGCTGGACAGACGAGAGGCCCTGGTAGTAGCCGGCGGCCGTCTCGGCCTCATTGCCGCCTGTCGCTCCAAGCAGCGCGTGGAGCATGATTACTCCCCCGCGCACGTTGTCGAGCGCCGACGCGGGCGCCAGCGGCGTGCCGCCGCGATTGAGGTCCTGGCCGATCCAGTTCCAGGTCCCCGGCAGGATCTGCATCACGCCGCGAGCGCCGACCGGTGAGACGACGCCGTTCTGGAATCCGCTCTCCTGCCAACCGATCGCCGCCGCGAACGGTGGCGGCACGCCATTGGCAGCCGCGATCGAGCCGACCTGGCCGGCGGTCACACGCTGCGGCGTCGGGTAGGGAGGCGCCTTCAGTGACCCGACCGCCGCGGGGCCCACGGGCTCGGTGCTCGCCACCGCGCTTGCTGCAATTGCCATCGAGCTCGCCGGGGTCGTGCTCCCGGCCGGGAGCCGCAGCACGGTGCCGTAGAGCAGGTACTTCTTGGGGTTCAGGCCATTGAGCGCCGCGAGCGCGGAAACCGTGGTGCCCGCGCGACCGGCGATCCCGGTCAGTGTGTCCCCGCGACGGACCAGGTAGGAGCCGCCTGAGGAGGTGGGCGCAGCAGCCGCGTTCGAGCAGCCGACGTCATCGGCGTCTGCGTCGCCGTCGCAGGTCGAGGTCGAGCGGGTCGGTGCCCTCGCGGTCGAGGCAGGAGCGCCCCGGTGCGGGATCGCAAGCGTGGAGCCGGCGATCAACCGGGTGAAGGGCGAGATGCCATTCGCAGCGGCGAGCTGCGCGACCGTCAGCCCGTCCGCGGCCGCGATCGACGTCAACGACTCGCCTGGCATGACCGTGTGCATGAAGCTGCTCTGAGCGGTGGTGGAGGCCGACCCGCCCTGCGGCGGGATCGCCAGTGTCGAGCCGGCGACCAACCGGGTGAAGGGCGAGATGCCATTGGCCGCGGCGAGCTGCGCGACAGTCAGCCCGTCGACGGCCGCGATCGAGGTCAACGACTCGCCGGGCATGACCGTGTGCATGAAGTCGGCCTCGGCGGCTGCGGGGGCGACCAGCATCGCGCAAGCCACCAGCGGGAGAATCCTGAGCAGTCGCATGGGGGCGCAGTGTTTCTCAGACGGGGCGCGAGATGAACCGCTGCAAGGCCGCTCCCAGAATGCAAGGGTGTTTTCACGACCGGCCTACGCGCTGGCGGCAGCGACGAGCGACCGCCCGGGCAGCCGCAAGGACCCGCCCGCATTGGCGTACGGAGCCGTGAGCGCATCGATCCGCTCCCTGACCTCCGCGCGTGCTCGCTCGTCGAGTCGCTCCCACACCTCCGCGAACACGGCCGAGAGATCGACTGTCTCGGCCACATAATCCTCTGCCGTGCGGTAGGCGCGGTCGAGCTCGATTCCGTCCAGAGCCACGTCGAGAAAGCCAGCGCGCTCGAGCAGCTCGCGCAGCCGCTGCTCCGGGGCGAGCGCGAACATTCCCGGCCGGCTGGGATCTGGCGGATCGGCGTGCCCGAGCTCGACCAGTGCTCGCCCCGGGATCGTCGCCCACGGGTTGCGTTCGGCGACGTCCCATACGGCGACCGCAAGTCGACCGTTGGGCCGCAGTACCCGGCGCATCTCGGACGCGGCCGCTCCCGGGTCGACCACCAGCATCAAACCCCATCGGCACAGCACGGCGTCCACGCTCGCCGCGGGCAGATCGATCCACTCGAGCTGGAGCGCAGCAAACTCCACGTTCTCGACCCCCTGCTCGCGCGCGCGGCTACGCGCGAGCTCCAACATCGCCTCGCTCGCGTCGCTTGAGATCAGCGTCCCGGGAACGATCGAGCGCGCCGCCAGAAACCCGGTGTCGCCAGGGCCCGCCGCCAACTCGAGCACCCGCTGACCCGGCTCCAGCTCGAGCCGCTGCACCATCCACCGGGAGACCGGCAGCGATGTCTCCCGCAGGCGCTCGGCACGTCTTGCCCACCCCGCCGCAGCTCGCGCCCACCGCTCGAGCTGCTCCGCGCGGAGCTCCTCGGCCTCCACCGTTACCGCCCTGTCGCGGGCCCCGAACCCTGACCGGGGCTGACGTACTGCTCGCGCTGCTGCAGGCGCGCGGCGGTGTCTCCGAAAACGGCGTTGATCCGAGCGCTCATCCGCTGTCCGAAGATCGCCAGCACGGCCTCGGAGGAGAGCGGCCGCAGCCGCTCGATCGCGCGATCGATCTCGGGCCAGCGCTCCGGTGGCATCCCTGCCCGCTGAAACGGTCGCCAGACCTCGTTGACGAACAGTCTCACGAACGCCTGCGCGACGCCGTCGCAGTGACGCTCGATCTCCTCGAACACGGCGAGAGCAGCGTCGAGCGCGATCCCGCGCGCGACCACCTCCTCCGCTACGGCGAGCAGCGATGGGCTCGGCGCTTCGTAGGTGTCGCCGCCCACCGAGCGCAGCAGCCCGAGCCGCTCGGCGCGCGCGAGCACGCGCGCGCCCTGTCGCCCGCCCACCCGGAAGCGGCGGGAGAGCTCTGAGCTCGTGAGCGTCTCGGCGGGCTCGCGGTGTGCTTCGGTGAGCGCCTGACGGAACCTGGCGAGCCGCTGCGCCGTTCCTTCCGCGTCATCCAGGAGCCGCTTTATGCCGGCGAGGTTGAACCCCTCCGTCTGGAGATCATGGATCATTCGCAACTGCGCGAGATGGTCGGGGCCGTAATACCCGACCCGAAGCCGAACCTCGGGCGGGGCAAGGAGCCCGCGGGCCTGGTGCGCGCGGATGTTGCGCACAGACATTCCCGATTCGGCCGCAAGCTGCTCGATCGTGAGCCGGTTGGGCGAGTGATTCGTCTCGCTGCGGCCGTCGCCCCGGCGTCTTTCCACTCCCGAAGAATAACTGCATTCAATGTCACGTCAGCCGATGTGACACTGGCCTGCCTGCATGAGCGGCGCCTCCCGCCGCTCACCGCAGACTGCGGCGAGCAAGCTTTCCGGACGCGGTGCGCGGCAGGGTCTCTACGAGCTCGAACTTCTTCGGAATCTTGAATCGGGCCAGCCGCTTGCCGCAGTGGCACCCCAACTCCTCGGCGTCGACGGCGACTCCGTCTCGGGGAACAATGGCCGCCACCACCACCTCGCCCCACTCGCTGTCAGGTCTGCCAAAGACCGCCGCGTCGGCCACCTTCGGGTGAGACCGCAGCACCTCCTCCACCTCGACTGGAGCGACGTTCTCCCCGCCCGAGACGATGAGCTCCGACACCCGACCCGTGAGCGTCAGCTTGCCGCGCTCGTCGAGCGCGCCCAGGTCCCCGGTGTGAAGCCAGCCGTCGGCGGCCAGCGCCGCTCGCGAGACGGTCGGGCCGCGGACCAGGACCTCTCCCGCGGGGGAGATCGCCACCTCGGCCTCGGGCAGCGGCCAGCCGAAGGTGGCGATCTGGGAACAGGCCTCGGTCATGCCGTACGTCGGTGCGATCGGCACGCCGGCATCGCGGGCGCGCGCCACCAACCCCTCAGGGATGGGGCCACCACCGAGCAGCGCCCACCGAAGCGTCGGAGGCCGCCGCAGACCGGCGACGAGCAAGCGCTCGAGCATGGTCGCCACCACCGACACCAACGTGATCCGGTCGCGGGGGTCGCTGAGGACCGCGGCCGCGGCTGCCGCGTCGAACCGTTCGTGCAGAACCGCGGTCGTGCCGTAGACCGCGCTGCGCATCAAGACGGAGAGCCCGCCTACGTGCGCGAGCGGCAGCGGGCACAACCAGCGCTCGTCTGGATCGAGTCCGAGCGCGGCCGCCGAGCCGAGCGCGCTGGCCAGCCAGTTCCTGTAGGAGAGCGGAACCGGCTTGGGCGAAGCGGTGGTTCCCGAGGTGTACATCAGCGTCGCGACCTCGTCCGCGTGGGCATCCCGCACTCGCCGCAGCGGCGGCCCATCGAGCGCGGCTTGCACCACCAGGCTCACTCCCCGGAGGCGGTCCTGGCGCTCCGCCCGCGCCAGCCGCGGGTCGATGGGCACTGCAACGGCGCCCACCAGCGCGCATCCGTGAAGCGCGGCGCAGAACGACGACCCCGCGGGTAGGGCCAGCGCGACGCGGTCGCCCGGGCCGATGCCGCGCTGCACCAGGGCCCCGGCGGCCCGCCGCGCGCGCGCCTCGAGCTCCGCGTAGGTGAGGCGCTCGCCGGAGCTGATAAGCGCCAGGCGTTGTGGCCGCATCGCGGCCGCACGGATCAGCCAGGGGACCACTCCCGACACGGTAGTCTGAGGCCGCCGGGTCCGTCCAGAGCGGGCAGCTCGCCCGCTGCGGGCCGCGGATCAGCGAGCCACCGAGGAGGACGTCGTTGCCGACCACCTGGCAGCCCGCCGCGCAATACACCGACATCCGCTACGAGAAGTCCTCGGGCGAGGACGCCGGCATCGCCAAGGTCACGATCAACCGGCCCGAGGTCCACAACGCCTTTCGGCCGGAGACCGTGATCGAGCTCTCCGACGCGTTCGAGAAGGCCCGCGAAGACCTCGAAGTCGGAGTGGTCATCCTGACAGGCGAGGGCCCGAACGCCTTCAGCTCGGGTGGCGATCAGCGCGTGCGCAGCGGTGCGGGTGGCGGCTATGTGACGGGCGCCGACCCCACCGAGGCCGGCAAGCAGACCGCGGTGGGTCGCTTTCATGTCACCGATCTACACCTCCAGATCCGGCGCCTTCCCAAGCCCGTGGTCGCGATGGTCGCCGGCTACGCGGTCGGCGGCGGCCACGTCCTGCACGTGGTGTGCGATCTCACGATCGCGGCCGACAACGCCCGTTTCGGTCAGGCCGGTCCCCGCGTCGGCTCTTTCGACGGGGGCTTTGGAGCGACAGTCCTCTCGCGCCTGGTCGGTCCCAAGAAGGCCAAGGAGATCTGGTTTCTGTGCCGTCAGTACTCGGCCCAGGAGGCGCTGCAGATGGGGCTCGTTAACGCCGTGGTGCCGCTCGAGCAACTCGAGCAAGAGACCGTAAGGTGGTGCCGCGAGATGCTCCAGATGTCGCCATTCGCGCTCAGGCTGCTGAAGGCCAGCTTCAACGCCGATGAAGATGGGCTGGCGGGCATCCAGCAGCTCGCCCACGACACCAATCTCCTGTTCTACATGTCCGAGGAGGCGCAGGAAGGCCGCAACGCGTACGTCCAGAGGCGCAAAGCCGACTTCTCAAGCTTCCCCCGAAGGCCCTAGTGGCCGCCACCGGCGGTGGCCATGACCAGAACCGAAGCGCCCTTGTCAAGCACCGCCTCGCGACCCCGCCGCGCCCGCGACCGGCTCCCGGGCGCACGGCCCAGCTCCGTCCGCATCTGGCTGATGGCAGCGCGCGTCCGCACGCTGCCCGCCGCCATCGGGCCTGTGCTGGTGGGCACCGCCCTGGGTGGCTACTTGGGCGTCTTTTACCCGCTGCGGTTCGTCGCCGCCCTGATCGGCGCAGTCTTCATCCAGGTCGGGACCAACCTCTCAAATGACTACTCGGACGCGCGCCGCGGCGCCGACGCCGAGGACCGGCTGGGGCCCGTCCGCATCACCGCCGGCGGGCTGGTTCCGCCGCGCCAGGTGCTGCTGGCGACGTATATCTCGTTCGGCATCGCCGTCGCCGCCGGCGCCTACCTGATCGCGGTCGCCGGCTGGCAGTTGCTGATCGTGGGGGCCGCTTCGATTCTCGCGGGCGTGCTCTACACGGGCGGCCCGCGCCCATACGGTTACGAGGGGCTCGGCGAGGTGTTCGTCTTCCTCTTCTTTGGAATCGTCGCGGTCGCCGGCTCCTTCTTCGTCCAGGTGAAGCACCTGGACTGGGAGGCCTTCGCATTTGCGGTCCCGGTCGGCCTGGTGGCGGCGGGCATCCTGGTCGTCAACAACGTGCGCGACATCGAGACCGACCGGCGTGCGGGCAAGCGCACGCTCGCGGTTCGGCTCGGCCGGGCGCGCACCCGCGCGCTGTTCGCGACGATCATCTACGGCGCGTACCTGCTGTTGTTGGTGCCGTGGGGTGTGGGGCCCCTGACCGCGTGGGTAATGCTGCCCTGGTTGACCCTGCCCGTGGCGGCGGCGGTCGTGCGCGAGGTCCGCAACCGCGTCGACGGCCTTTCGCTGAACCGGGCCCTTGCCCAAACCGGCCTGCTGCAGCTGGCTTTCTGCATGCTGCTCGCCAGCGGGATCTTGCTGAGCAGGTGAGGCTCTCGGTGCAGTCGGTACGCGCGCGGCTGAGCGCGCCGTTTGCCGCGGCGTGGGGGACGGTCGACGAGCGCGAGCTGCTGCTGGTGTCCCTGGAGGACAGCGAGGGCAACGTCGGCTTCGGCGAGGCGGCGCCGCTGCCAGCCTACGACGGCGCCGGCGTCGAGGACGTCCGCGAAGCGTTGGAGCGCTACCGCGGCGTCCTGGCCCCCGCGGTTGACGGCGCCCGCGCGGACCTGCTGGCCGCTTGCGCCGCGGAGTCCGGCCTTGCCGAGTCGCTCGCCGCCATCGACCTCGCACTCTGGGACCTGGAGGGTCGGCGACGGCGGCAACCGCTGTGGAAGCTGCTGGGCGCGCCTGCCGCGCCGGAGGTGGTAGTCAATGCGACCGTATCCGCAGAAGAGCCCACCGAGGCCGCGGCACAGGTTGGTAGCGCGCGCGCGGCTGGATTTGCCTGCGCGAAGGTGAAGGTTGCCGTCGGCGACGACGCCGCCCGACTGGCCGCGGTCCGGGCGACCGGCGGGGATGAGATGGCGATCCGCGTCGACGCCAACGGTGGCTGGTCGGTCGAGCAGGCCGTCGAAGCGCTGGGGACACTGCAGCGGTTCGGACTCGAGTTGTGCGAGGAGCCGGTGCACGGCGTCGAGGCGGTGGCGCGCGTGGCCCCGTGCAGCGCCGTGTCGATCGCGGTCGACGAGACCGCCGGCGCCCCGGGCGTCTTCGAGCGCCGGGTGTGCGACGCCGTGTGCCTGAAGGTGGCGCGCTGCGGGGGGGTCTCGGGGGTGCTCGCGGCCGCGGCCGCGGCGCGCTCGGTCGGCTACAGGGTGTATCTGGCCTCGACGCTGGACGGCCCGCTGGGTATCGCCGCCGCGCTCCACGCCGCGGCGCTAGTGGCGCCGGAGCTTCCCTGCGGCCTCGCCACCCTGGGCGCGTTCGCCGACCGCCCCGAGGTCTTGGTGCCGCGATCAGGGCGGATGAGCCCCGCCCCAGGACCCGGGTTGGGTGATGCCCTGGTGCGCTGGTACCACTGACCTCATCCGCCCTCGATCAACGCGGCGACCGTGCCGGGACGCTCCAGGTGCACTGCGTGGCCGGCGCCCGGAACCACCTCGACCCGGCCGTGGGGAAGTGCTTTTTCCATCCGCCGGGCGATCTGGGCGAATTTTCGGTCGCGCTCGCCGACGATCAGCATCACCGGCGCCTGCACCCCTGAAAGCCGGTGCCAGAGCGGCTCCAGCGCGCCGGTGCCGAGGCCGCGCAATGCTCGCGCAAGGCCCCGCGGGGTGTTTCGCAGCCTGTCGGCGCGGGCTCGGGCCGCGACTTCTGGGGGCTGGCCGGCCAGGGTCGGCGTCAGTGCCCAGCGGTCGGCAAATTCCGCCACCGGCAAACGCTCGATCTCCTGCGCCAGGCGCTCGTCGGCCTCCAGGCGCGCGACCCGTTCACGGCCGTCGGCGATCCCAGGGCTTGAGCCGATCAGCACCAGTCGCGCAACCCGCTCCGGTCGCGCGAGCGCGTAGTGCAACGCCAGCCGACCACCCATCGAGTAGCCGACGAGCGCGAACCGGCCTTCAGCGAGTGCGTCGAGGTCTGAGAGGACGGCGGTCAAGGTGGCCGGGGTGGCGTCGCTCGCGGAACCGTGGCCACGCAGATCGGGTGTGAGGGGCCGGTAGCGTTCGCCCAACGCCGCGACCACGGCATCCCAGCTTCGCCCGGTATGGGTGAAGCCGTGGAGGAGGACGAGCGTCGGCGCCACGGATCCAGATCATGACCCCCTGCAACCGCACGTGACCGGCGCCGACTCCTACCTGTTGCTGCGGGCGTTCTGCGACGAGCTCGGTCGTTGCGGCGTGCGCTACGCGTGCACGTCTCCGGGTTCGCGTTGCACGCCGATCGTGCTGTCGCTCGTGCGCGAGCCCAGGATCCGGTGCTTCTCTCACATCGACGAGCGCTGTGCGGGATTCTTCGCGCTCGGCGCGGCCAAATCATCCGGCACGCCGGTCGCCGTGACCTGCACCTCTGGAACCGCCGCCGTCAACCTGGCCCCGGCGGTGGTGGAAGCTCACCAGGCCGGCGTGCCGTTGATCGTGCTGACGGCGGATCGGCCACCCGAGCTGCGCGAGGTCGGCGCCGGGCAGACGATCGACCAGCTCAAGCTTTATGGCGGCGCGGTCAAGTGGTTCTTCGAGGTGGGGGTCGACGACGCCGAGCCCGAGACTGTCCGGTGGATCCGGGCGCTGGCGTGCCGCGCGTGCTGGACCGCCCTCGACCAGCGACCGGGCCCGGTCCACCTCAACTTCCCGCTGCGCGAGCCGCTGGTGGTGGACGAGCGCCACGCCCCGGACCCTGTTCCCGGGCGGCCCGCGGAGCGGCCGTGGGTGACGCGTTCGGCTCGGGCACCAACGGGAGCGCCTGGCAAGCTGCCTGCCCCTGCCGCCCGCGGGGTGATCGTGGCCGGCCGCCAGGAGCGACACCCCGCGCTGGGCCGCGAGCTCGCCGCCTTTGCGCAGCGCGCCGGCTACCCGCTGCTCGCCGACCCCCTCTCGGGCGCCCGCCATGGCCCGGCCGCGGTCGCCCGCTACGACCTACTGTTGCGCGATGGGCGCTTCACCGCGACCGTGCGCCCGGAGCTGGTTCTGCGCGTGGGCGACCTACCGACGTCCAAGCCGCTCCGGACGTGGCTGGCGTCGCTGCATGACACGGAGCAGATCGCATGGGGGTCAGCCTCGAGCTGGCAGGACCCCAAGGGGGTGATCACGGCCATGCAGGACTTGCCGCTGGGAGCCCTCTCGAGCGGCGCGCCGCGCACCCCGGCGGACCCCGGGTGGCTCGCGCGGTGGCGGGCTGCCGACGACGCCGCGAGCGCCGCGATCGCGCAGGCTCTGGGCGACGAGCTGTCGGAACCGCTCGTTGCGGCACATCTGAGCGAGTGGCTCGAACCCGAGACGACCCTGTTCGTGGCCTCGTCGATGCCCGTCCGCGATGTGGAGCTCTTCTTCGGCTTGGAGGAATCGGCGCCGCGCGTGCTTTCCAACCGGGGCGCGAACGGCATCGACGGGACGGTGTCCTGTGCCTTCGGAGCTGCGGCGGCCGCCGACGGTCCCGTGGTGCTGCTGGTCGGCGACGTCGCGGTGGCGCATGACGTCGGCGGGCTGCTGGCGGCGCGGCGGCTGGGGCTCGCGCTCACGATCGTGCTGCTCAACAACGACGGCGGCGGAATCTTCCACTTCCTTGAAGTGGCAGGCGAGCGAGACGTCTTCGAGGAGCACGTCGCCACCCCCCATGGGCTTGATTTTTCGCGGGCAGCCGCGCTCTACGGGTGCGAGTACGAGCGCCCCGCGACGACGGCCGAGCTGCGGGCCGCGGTGCAGAGCTCGGTGGCCGCAGACTCGACGACCATCATCGAGGTGCGCACCGACCGAGAACAGAACATCGCCCTCCATCGGCGCGTGGCCGAGGCCGTGCGGGCGAGGCTCGGCTGAGCCCGCTGGCGGTCGCCCTATGCCGCGAGCAGCGGCAGCAGCACCTCGAGTTTGACCTCTGACTCGGCCAGCTCTGCGACCGGGTCCGAGTCGGCGACGATCCCGCAGCCAGCGTAACAACGGCCGATCTGGCCACGCAGAAGCGCGCATCGAAGCGCCACGCAGAACTCGCCGTCGCCCGCGATATCGGTCCAGCCCACGGGGCCCGCGTACCAGCCGCGGTCGAGGCCCTCGAGCGCTGGGATCAGTTCGCAGGCGATCGCGGAGGGCTCGCCACCCACAGCCGGCGTGGGGTGCAGCAGGCCGGCCAGCGCGATCGCGCCCATGGGCTCGGCGAGCTGGGCACGGATCGGGCGCGCCAGGTGCTGGATGTTGGCGACGCGCACGAGCACGGGCTCCGGGGCCGCCGTCACCCACACCGACCGCGGCGCGAGCGCCCGCGCGATCCTGCGCGCGACGATCGCATTCTCCTCCCGCTCCTTGTCACTGCGCAGGAGCTGCTCGCCGATGTGATCGTCGACCGCCGGGTCCGCGCTGCGGCGAGCGGAGCCGGCAAGAGCTACCGTGCTCGCCCGCTGTCCCTCGCGGCGCACCAGCAGCTCAGGGCTCGCCGCGACGAACGTGGCGTCCCCGCGCCCGACCGCAAACACGTAGCAGGAGCCGAAGCCCTCCCGCAACGCCCCTAGGACCGCCGCCGGATCATGGTGGCCGGGCGCATGGACTTCGACCTCCCGCGCCAGCATGACCTTCTCGAGCCGCCCGGCCCCGATCCGCTCCACCGCGCGCGCGACCGCGTCCTCGTAGTGGCTGGGGGGCAGCGTGCTCAGCACCTGGTAGTTCCCAGTGGGCGCGGGATCGAGCAGCGGCAACGGGGCGGAGCGCAACCTCGCAAGCGACCGGTGCGCCCGCGCCAGGGCATCGGCGGCCGTGTCATCCGGCTGCACGGCCGCATTTACCGTCAACCTCACATCGTCCCGGAGCCGGCAGAGCGAGACCTCTGGCACGGCCAGCGACGCGGGGGTGAACCCCGCCCAGGCGGGCACGCCCGCGCCCTCGGGCGCGAACGCGAAGCCGCCCACGGCCACGAGACCGGACCCCGGTGGTCCGCCGAGGTCGTCGGCGGCAGCGCTTGCGGCGAGCGCGCGCCAGCGCCGATCGACCGCTGCGAAGCGACCGCCACCTCGGGCCTGGAGTGTGCACACCGAGCCGAGCGCGGCAATCGCGTACCGATCGCGCTGCGGCTGCTCGAGGCAGAACCACGCGTCGGCGCCTGCCCGGGAGGCGGCCACCACGGCGGAGGGATCAACCGCTGGGGATAGCGCCGCGGTGACGCTCGCGATCACCCACGTGCCCGACGCACGTGCGCGTCGGAGCGCGCCCTGCACGTGGCGTTCCAAGCGGGCGTGGTCCTCTCGCTCCAGCCACCGGGGCGGCGGCGTACCGATCCGAAGCTCGCCCATGCCGCGAGCGTACGGAAAGGCGAGAGGTGCTGCTCCTTAGGTCTCCCCTCGGCCGCGCGCGATCGCAATCTCGCCGGTGCGGCCCATCTCCACGAGCCCGAACGGCCGCACCAGCCGCTCGAAGGCATCGACCTTGTCACACGTCCCGGTCACCTCGACCACGACCGACCGCCTGGACACATCGACGATCTTCGCCCGGAAGATCTCGCAGATCTGCATCACCTCCGCGCGGCCCGAGTCATCGGCTGAGATCTTGAACAGCGCCAGCTCGCGCGAGAGCGTGTCCTGCGGCTCGAGGTCACGGATCTTGATCACGTTGACGAGCTTGTGCAGCTGCTTGGTGACCTGGTCGATCGGGTGCTTGGCGCCGTCAAGCGTCAGGGTGATGCGCGAGATTTTCTCGTCGGCGGTGGGGCCGACGGCGAGCGTGTCGATGTTGAAGCCGCGTCGCGCGAACAGCCCCGCGATCCGGGTCAGCACGCCAGGCTTGTTCTCGACCAGGATCGAGAGGATGTGCTTGCGGCCGGTTCGCAGCTGACCGGCAACCTCGAGCTCGTCGAGCGAGAGCACGTCCTTCGTCGCCGGCTCACCCATGGCTTTATCCGAAGCCTCTATCCCACCATGTCCCGCGCGGGCTTGCCGGCCGGAATCATGGGAAAGGTGTTTTCCTCGCGCGTCACGCGAACATCGACGAGTACCGGGCCGTCGATCGCCAGCGCTTCCTTGAAGTCGGTCACGAGCGTGCGCTTGTCGGCGCACCGCATCCCGGTCGCGCCGTGTGCCTGCGCCAGCTTGACCAAGTCCGGCCAAGGCCCCGTCTCCACGTGGCTGTAGCGCCCATCCCAGAAGAGCTCCTGCCACTGCCGAACCATGCCCAGATAGCCATTGTTCATCACGAACACCTTGATCGCGATCCCTTCCTGGACGCAGGTCGCGAGCTCCTGCGCGTTCATCTGCACGGAGCCGTCGCCGGCGATGCAGACCACGGTCTGGTCAGGACGGCCGACCTTCGCTCCCATGGCGGCGGGCAGCCCGAACCCCATCGTCCCCAGGCCTCCGGAGTTGATCCACTGCCGCGGCCGGGAGAAGTGGAAGTACTGCGCGGTCCACATCTGATGCTGGCCAACGTCGCTCGTGACGATGGCCTCGCCTGCAGTGGCCTCGTACAGCGCCTCGATCATGAACTGGGGCTTGATCTCCGAGTCCGCCGAGTCGTCGTAGCGCAGCGGATGGCGCTGCTGCCAGGCCCGGATCCGCGACCACCACCCCTCGAGCCGGGCCGGGTCCGGCGCCAGCGCCCGGTAGGCCGCGGTCAGGCGCGGGAGGATGTTGCGCGCGTCTCCGACGATCGGAATGTGGGCGGGTACGTTCTTGGAGATCTCGGCGGGGTCGATATCGATGTGGATGAACTTCGCCCGCGGGGCGAACTCGGTCAGCTGGCCGGTCACGCGGTCGTCGAAGCGGGCGCCGATCGCGCAGATCAGGTCGGCCTCGTCGATCGCGTAGTTGGCCGAGCGCGTGCCGTGCATGCCGAGCATCCCGAGCCACTGCTCGTGGGGCGCGGGAAAGGCGCCCAGCCCCATCACCGTGCACGTCACGGGGAAACGGTCGGCCGTGGCGAACTCGATCAGCTCTGTCCCGGCTTCGCCGCAGACGACGCCGCCGCCCGCGTAGATGACCGGCCGGCGCGAGTTGGCCAGGGCCTTCGCCGCCAGCCGGATCTGCTTCTGGTTGCCCTCCGTGGTCGGCTGGTAGCCCGGCAGGCGGACGTCTGAGACCGGCTCGTAGGTGATCGCGGCACGGCTGAGGTCTTGTGGGATGTCGACCACCACCGGGCCGGGACGGCCGGTGCGCGCGATGTGGAACGCCTCGTGGATCGAACGCGGAAGCTCGAGCGGCTGCTGGATCAGGAAGCTGTGCTTGGCGATCGGCATCGTGATCCCGATCGTGTCCGCCTCCTGGAAACCATCGGTGCCCAGCAGTTCCGTGCGCACCTGTCCCGTGATGAACACCACGGGGACCGAATCCATCATGGCGTCGCAGATCGGCGTGACGAGGTTGGTGGCGCCAGGTCCGCTCGTCGCGAGCGCGACGCCGACTCTTCCGGTGGCCTTGGCATAGCCTTCGGCGGCGTGTCCGCCCCCGGCCTCGTGGCGGACGAGGATGTGGCGGATACCCGCGTCACAGAACGCGTCGTAGGTGGGCAGGTTGGCGCCTCCGGGCAGCCCGAAGACGACCTCGGCCCCCTCCGCCTTGAGGCATTCCATCAGAGCATCGACGGCGCGCATGAAACCGAGCAGTGTAGTGCCGGCTAGGCGCTCATGCGCCTGCGCATCTGCGACTCAGACGCGATCGCTCGCTCCGGAAACGCCAGCTCCGCCCCGCAGTTGGTGCATAGGGCGTCGTAGAGCTTGACGACCCGCCCGCAGGAAGGACACTGGCGGCGCAGCTCGCGGTTCTCTGAGCGGTAGAAGATCGCCGTGAGCAGGCCGAAGAACGGCACCAGCGCCGAGATCATGAACCACAGCACGAACGATGAGCCCTTCGCTCTACCGACCAGTCCGCCGGCGATGCCGAACAGCACCGCGATCGAGACGTAGCTGAGGCTCTGAATGGGAGCCTCTACGCGCGGATCGTCCTGAGCGCCCAGATTACGGCGATCACGACTGCCACGGCGAGAGCCACGTAGAAGATCGTCAACAGCAGCCCGGCGATGAAGTGGATGACCAGTGCGGCTGCGGCGATCAGCACCAGTCCGGCCACTGCGCGGTGCAGGATTGGCGTCCTCTTGGGGGCTTGCTCAAGATCAGTTGTTTGCACGACCCGAAGCGTAGCGCAGCGGCCTCGCGTTCTCGACCGCGTCGAGCGCGAGACGGCTGCGTCGGTCAACTCGGCGTCGCAGCCGCCAGCGAGCCCCGCAGAAGGCCACGTTTGCGACCGTGGCAAATCCTGTCTCGTCGGCGCGCAGGGCGAGCAACAGGTGTGCGATGCGGTCGGCTGCGGGCAGGGCCGCCTCGGTGGCCTTGACGCAGTAGCAGTGGACGCGGTGGCCCCCGGGTCTGACCAGCACCGCCCCCGACTCTCCCAGCAGCCAGGCTCCCAGCTCGCCACCCTCCAGCACCAGTCCGGTACGGGCATGAAGGGCCCGGCTGTGGTGGTCGAGCAGATCGCCCAGCAACCCCAGCGCGGTACGCTCGGCGGCCTCGCACTCGCCGGCGCGCCCATGCGGAAGCCTCCGCGGTCGGACCACCGCGGCCCCCCGCGCCGCGTACAGCTCGGCGATGATCCAGGCCTGTGCGACTGCCAGCAGCGCCATCGGTATGAGGAGCAGCTTGAGCGCCGGGAGCAGCGCCGCGACCGCGAGGAATGGCGCCGTGTGCGCGACGGTGCAGGCCAGCCACAGTCGCTCGGTGCGGCGCAGCGAGCTCTCGCTGGCCCGGGGTCGCCACCGCACGCCGGCCAGCTCGGGAAGCGGTGCCGATCGGGCCGAGCCGGCGACGGCGGCTTGCACTGCCCCGGTCGCCATCGCTAGCCGCCGGCGATGGGGCGCCTGAGGATGACCAGCGATGCGTCGACGGGCAGCTCGCGCACGTGCGAGGCCCGGCCGTCGCCGTCGGAGACGACCGCGTAGTAGCCCTGCTCGAGCTCGGCTCTGAAAGCGGCCACTGCAGCGTCGATCGCGTCGGAATCCTCGGCCGTCCACTCGGCGAGCGTTGTGTGCCCGGTCTGGTCCATGCGAATGAGGCGAGACATAGGCGAGACCTCCTGTGGATGTTCATCTGGAATGCTACGCCCGACTTGCTCATAATGTATGCGCTATATACCGTCTTCGTTATACTCCGACCATGACCGCGGCAGCCCTCCTTCGAAGCGCCCGTGCATCCGCCGGCATGACGCAGGCCGAGTTGGCCAACAGGCTGGGAAGCGCCCAGCCGAGCGTCGCTCGGCTCGAGCGCGCCGACGCGAATCCCACTTGGAACACACTGATGGAGGCGTTGCGAGTGACCGGCCACGACCTGAAGCTGGTTCCTCGCCGGCCTGCCCAGCTCGACGTCGGTCAACTTCGCGAGCGGCTTGCGCTCACCCCAGCGCAGCGGTTGCGGGCATTCGCGCGCTCGCAGCGCAATCTCCTGCAGATGCAGGCCACGGCGCGGCGAACCTCCGGTGAGTGACCCGCTGCGCTCCGAGCTCGACGCGCAGGAGATCCTGCGCAGGCTGACCGCGCGCGGCGTGGACTTCATAGTTGTCGGGGGCATCGCGGCTGTCCTGCACGGTTCGGCCCAGATGACCTTTGACCTCGACATCTGTTACGCCACGGACCGGAGCAACATCGAAGCCCTGGCCGAGGTGCTCCTCGAGCTGCGCGCACGGCTCAAAGACGTCCAAGACGAGGTGCCGTTCGCGGCCGACGCTCAGACCCTGCGCCGCGTCGAGATGCTCACCCTGAGCACCGACCTCGGTGAGCTGGATGTTCTGGCGCGCCCCGCCGGCAGCCCTGGCTACGAGTCTCTGCGGCGCAGCGCCGAGCGCTTCGATCTGGGCGGATACTCGGTGCTGGTGGCGTCGATCGACGACCTCGTCGCGATGAAGCTTGCGGCCGGCCGCACCAAGGACCTCGCCGCCGCAGAGGAGCTCGCGGCGATCCAGCGCCTCCGGCGAGGATTGGCAACGATCTGACCTAGTGCGGCGCCAGCCGCTCCAAGATCAGTCGCCTGACCTCTCCCCCGTCGGCTCGCCCCTTGGTCTCGCGCATCACATATCCGACGAGCGGGCCGATCGCCTTCATGTTGTTGGCGCGAACCTGCTCGGCGGCGCCCGGGTCCTGCGCGATCGCCCGCTCGACGAGCTCGGCGAGCTGACCGTCGCCACCCGGCAGCGCGAGCAGTCCCTCGCGCTCGGCGAGCGAGCTCGGATCTCCCCCGATCTCCACCATGCGGCTCAACACGGTACGAGCGGCGTCGCGACTGAGCTCGCGTCTGGACACCATCGCGGCAAGGGCGGCGAGGCCCTCGGGAGCGACGCGCGAGCCAGCTGGGTCGGTATCCGAGCCGATTCGCTCGACGAGCAGCGGGATCCAGTTCGCGAGCTCCGGCGCGGGCGCGGCGTCTGCCGCCGCGACCACCCGTTCGAAGTAATCGCCGAGCTCGCCGCGGAAAGCCAGCTCCCGGGCACGACCAGCGCTCAGGCCCAGGTCGTGCTCGAACCTCGCCGCTCGCTGCGCGGGCAACTCCGGGATGGCGGACCGTGCAGCTTGCAGTAGCTCGTCGCCGACCTCCAGCGGCATCAGGTCGGGCTCGGGGAAATAGCGGTAGTCGTGGGCTTCCTCCTTCGAGCGAAGCGTCGTCAGGCGGCCGCTCGCGGGGTCGAAGTGAAGCGTCTCCTGCTCCACCGTCAGGCCGGCGCGGACAACTCCGAGCTGGCGGTCGATCTCCGCCCGCAGCCCGCGCTCCAGGAACCTGAAGGAGTTCATGTTCTTGAGCTCGGTCTTGGTCCCGAGCTCGCGTGAGCCCGCCCGCCGCACTGACACGTTGGCATCGACTCGCAGCGACCCCTGCGACATGTCGACATCCGAGACGCCGAGCGCCCGCAGAGTCGCGCGGAGCAGCGTCAGCCACTCGCGCGCCTGCTCCGGGGTGCGCAGGTCGGGTTCGGTCACGATCTCGACTAGGGGCGTGCCGCAGCGGTTGAAATCGACCACGGAGCGCTCGGAGCCGTGGATGCGCCCGCTTGCCGAGATGTGCTCGAGCTTGGCGGCATCCTCCTCCAGGTGCACCCGGTGGATGCGGACGTCGCCAAGCCGGCCGCCGCGACACAGCGGCTCGTCGTACTGAGAGATCTGGTAGCCCTTCGGGCTGTCGGGATAGAAGTAGTTCTTGCGGTGAAAGAGCGAGCGGCGCGCGACGTCCGAGCCGAAGGCGAGCCCGATCATGGCCGCGAAGATGACGGCGCGCTCGTTGACCACCGGCAGGGCGCCCGGCAAGCCGAGGCATACGGGGCAGGTGTGGGTGTTGGGGCGCTCGCCGAACCGAATCTCGCAGCCACAGAACATCTTCGTGCGCGTCGAGAGCTGTACGTGGATTTCGAGCCCGATCACGGGCTCATAGCCGTCCGCCGCTGCCACCGTATGGTTCGCGCCCTCAACCACGGGCCGGGCTTCCGTCATATCCAATCGCCCGCTCCAGCGCGAACGCGGCCTCGAATAGGCGGTTCTCGGAGAACGCCGGTCCCGCCAGCTGGAAGCCCACGGGCAGACCGTCGCTCAGACCGCAGGGAATCGAGATCGCTGGTATGCCAGCGAGCGACATCGGCACCGTGCAGAAGTCGTTGAGGTACATCTGCAGCGGATCGCCGAGCTTTGCGCCGAGCTCGAACGCCGTCCACGGGCTGGTCGGCGTGGCGATCAGGTCGAAGCGTTCGAAGACGGCGTGCAGGTCCTGCGCGATCCTGGTCCGCACCTTCTGCGCGGTCCCGTAGTAGGCCTCGTAGTACCCGCTCGACAGCGCGTACGTCCCGAGCATGATGCGGCGCTTGACCTCCAGGCCGAATCCCGCCGCGCGCGTGCGCGAGTACATCGTGAGCAGGTCGGCCTCCCCGTCGACGCGCAGCCCGTAGCGGACCCCGTCGAACCGGGCCAGGTTTGCCGATGCCTCCGCGGGCGCGATCAGGTAGTAGGCGGACAGCGCGTGGGGGGCGTGCGGCAGCCGGCAGGGCTCGATCGCGGCCCCCAGCTTCTCCGCCAGTTCGAGCGAGCGATCGAAGGCGTCGCGCACGCCGGGCTCCACGCCGCCCTCGGTCCCGGTCAGCTCCTCGGGTATCCCCAGCCGGAAGCCGCGCAGGCTGTCCGCGTGGGGCAGCCGGACCGGCTCGGGGAACTTGAGCGAGGTCGAGTCCCGCGGGTCGCGGCCCACCATCTGTCCGAACAGCAGGGCCGCGTCGGTGACGTCGCGGGTGAGCGGGCCGGCCTGGTCGAGCGACGAGGCGAAGGCGATCATGCCGTAGCGCGAGCAGGCCCCATACGTGGGCTTGAATCCGACGACCCCGCACAAGGCCGCCGGCTGGCGGATCGAGCCGCCGGTGTCGGTGCCGATCGCCCAGGGCGCCAGCCCCGCGGCCACGGCGGCGGCGCTGCCGCCGGAAGAGCCGCCGGGCACGCGGGCGCGGTCCCAGGGGTTGCGCGCGGGGCCGAAGCCCGAGTTCTCCGTCGATGAGCCCATCGCGAACTCGTCCTGGTTTGTCTTGCCGAGCAGCGGCGCTCCCGCCCGCGTTAGCCGCTCCACGACCGTCGCGCTGTAAGGCGGCCGGTAGCCCTCGAGAATGCGCGAGCCGGCTTGACTCGGCACGCCTTCGGTGCAGAACAGGTCCTTGACCGCGACCGGCACGCCACCGAGAGGGGCGTCGGCCGGCGAGGGACCCGCGGCCGCGGGGGCCTCCGCCACCCATGTGAAGGCGTTCAGCTCATCGGTGGCGGCGCGCTGCCTGTAGGCCTCGAACAGCTCGCGCGGATCGAGCTCGCGCGCCCGCACCCGTGCGCCCGCCTGGGCGGCGGTCAGCTGCACCAGCGCGGCCGTCATGCCGGCGCTGCGCCGGGGCTCGGCACGCCGAAACCATCGCCCACCGGCTCCGGCGCGCCGGCGAGCACCACCTCACGCGGCAGACATGGCTCTGGCTCGTCGCGTCGCAGCGGCGTGGCCGCGTCGACGACGTGGGAGGTAGGCGGCACGTCCGAGAGGTCGAGCTCTGAAATCTTCTCGATGTGATCCAGGACGTGTGAGAGCTCGCTCGCCATTCGCTCGAGCTCCTCACCCGAGAGCTCCAACCGCGCGAGCCGGGCGACGTGGAGGACTTGGTCGCGATCTAGCATCGGGGGCCGATTCTAGGTGGACCACAGGCCCGAGATCTCCCCCGCGCTCTACCGCGCCGGCCATGGCGAGCCG
>JAFAPR010000201.1 GCA_019247075.1 Solirubrobacterales bacterium | reverse complement strand
AACGCGTTCGGCCCGCAGCCCGTGCGAGCGCAGGGTCTGGATCTCGCCGGCCGCCTGAGCGGCGATCAAAGTGCCGAACGTGTAGCCGGCGCCGGGGATCTCGGCGTCGCGCCGGCCGTCGGACACAAGCTGCAGGAAGCGTCCGGTTGGCGGCCCGCCCTTGTGCAGCTGGCCGGTCGAGTGCTGGAAGCGGGGGCCATAGCCGAACGTGACGGCGGCCTTGGTCGCCTTTCGGATCGCGGTCCGCAGCTCCGCCACCGGCGCAGCCAGCGCATTGGAATAGGGGAGGTAGCCCTCAATCGCGACGTAGTGCGGCGGCTGCGCGCCGGAGAACAGGTCGCGCAGCTGGGCGTCTGAGGCCTCCTCGATCTCCGGGATCGACCCCGAGTCGAGCACCTTGGCTGTGTTGTCCTTGGCCTCTTGCACGTTGGGCTGGTCGAAGGGGTTGATCTCGACCGCCCAGCCTGCGACCGCGACGGCGAACTCGGCCAGGAAGAAAATGCGGCCGAGGTCGGGGGCGCCGTGGGTGGCGAGCGTGAGGGTCGGATGGCCAGCTCCCGCGAGCCGCTGCACCGCGTCGTCCACCTCTTGGCTTGCGCCCTCGGTGTTGCGCAGATAGACGAACACCCGGTCGGGCCCGTAGACCTCCGGCGGCCCCAGCGGCTCGTCTGCGACCGGCAGGATCCCCCGGCCCTGCTTTCCTGTCGATTCCGCGACCAGTTGCTCGACCCACAGGCCGAAGCTCTCGATCGGCGGCGAGACGAAGAACGTCAACTTGTCGCGCCCTTGTCTGGCAAGCTCCCCCAGGGCGGCCCCGAGCCACAGGCCCGAGTTGGACTCGCTGGAGTCATAGTGCGCGCAGTTCTGCTCGGCCACCTGGCAGCGGTGAAGCAGCGCCTCGATCGCCACACCCATCAGCACGGCGGGCACGAGGCCGAAGAGCGAGAGCACCGAATAGCGGCCGCCGATCTCGGGCGGGTTGAGGAAGGTGTGGCGCAGCCCATCTTCGCGCGCGATCGGGCCGCCCGGATCGGTGACCACCACGAACTGCTCCGGTCGGCACAGCGAGCTGAAATAGCGGTAGTGCGAGATCGTCTCGACCGTGCCACCCGACTTCGACGAGACGATGAACAGGGTCCGCTCGAGGTCAACCGCATCCTGCACGCCGAGCACGACATCGGGATGGGTCGAGTCGAGGACGTGCAGTTTCAAGCCGCTCTGAAGGTCGCCAAAGGAACGCCTGATCACCTCCGGGCCGAGCGAAGACCCGCCCATGCCGAGCAACACCGCGTCGGTGAACCCCTCAGCCCGGATCTGGTCCGCGAAGCGGTGGAGCTCGGGAGCCGACTCGAGCATCGGCTCTGACACGGTCAGCCATCCCAGCCGGTCGGTGATCTCCGGCACGCCCGGCCCGCCCCACAGCGAGGGGTCATGGCGCCACACGCGCTGGGCGACGGTCTCCTCCAGTGCCCGCTTGACGCGGGCGCCAAGCGCGGGCTGAAGCTCGCCGGGGATCGCGGCCTGAATCGTCGGCGGGCGGCCGGTGACCACGGCTCCGCGGTGTTCGTCGATCCCGGCCAGGAGTTGGTTCATGGCGTCGTCGAACT
Source organism: Solirubrobacterales bacterium (assembly GCA_019247075.1). Taxonomy (GTDB): domain Bacteria; phylum Actinomycetota; class Thermoleophilia; order Solirubrobacterales; family Solirubrobacteraceae; genus Palsa-465. Next base: position 2,273 of record JAFAPR010000201.1, on the reverse strand, counting down.
GCTCGACACCGTCGACCAGCAGCTGGTCGGTCACCTCGTCGAGGTCGATTCCCGCCTCTGCGAGCGCCCGCAGGTCATCCTGGGGATCGAGCTCCGCCGTGCCGGCCGTCACCTGCCCGTGATCGGCGACCGCGAGCAGTGTCTGCAGCGGCATCGTGTTCACCGTGTGGGGGGCGATCAGCTCGTCGACGTACTTTGTGTCCGAATAGGCGGGGTTCTTGGTGCCGGTCGAGGCCCACAGCGGTCGCTGCACGGCCGCCCCGGCCTCCTCCAACCGCTTCCAGCGCTTCCCCGTGAAGATCTCCTTGAACCGCCGGTAGGCGGCCCGGGCGTTGGCGACCGCCGCCGTGCCGGCGAGCTCCTGGCGGCCCGCCTGCTCGAGGCGCCTGTCTACGGCGGTGTCCACGCGTGAGACGAAGAAGCTCGCGACCGAGCGCACGTCCACCGCCTTGCCCTCCTCGAGCCGGCGCTCGAGGCCCCGGATGTACGCCCCCGCCACCTGCTCGTAGGCCGCGACCGCGAACAGCAGCGTCACGTTGACGTTGATTCCCTCGTAGATCGCCTGCTCGATCGCGGGCACCCCTTCCGGCGTGCCGGGAATCTTGATCAACGCGTTGGGGCGGTCGATCCGCTTCCAGTAGGAGCGGACCTGCTCGAGGGTGCCCTCGGTGTCGTGGGCCAGCTCCGGGGCCACCTCGAGCGACACGAATCCGTCTCGGCCCCCGGTCCTCCGGTGCACCTCCAAGAGCACGTCGGCGGCCTCCCGGACGTCGCGGATCGCGAGCCGTTCGTAGATCGCTTGGGGCTCGACCTTCTCGCGAGCCAGCTCCTCGAGCTCCTCGTCGTAGTCGTCGGAGCCGAGGATCGCCTTCTCGAAGATCGAGGGGTTGGCGGTCACTCCGCGCAGCGACTCCTCCGCGACCAACCGCGCGAGCTCGCCGCCCTCGACCAGCGTGCGCCGGATCTGGTCGAGCCACACGCTCACGCCGGCCTCGGTGAGGGCCTTCAGGCGTGGATTGATCTCGGTTGCAGTGGTCATTTCAGTGGCCCTCCTCTCAGGCCTCCTTCACCCGCGCGACCACGTCCCGCGCAGTCATGGCGACCTGCTCGGGCGTGAAGCCGAAGTGGCTGTAGAGCGCGCCGGCAGGTGCCGAAGCGCCAAAAGTGTGCATCCCGATCGTCTCCCCCACCTCTCCCACCCAGCGGTGCCACCCGAGCGTGCTGGCGGCCTCGACCGAGACGCGCGCGCGAACGCTGCGCGGCAGCACGGTCTCGCGATATGCCGAATCCGAAGCGGCGAAGTTGTCCATGCACGGCATGCTCACCACCCGGGCGGCGATTCCATCCGCCTCGAGCAGGTCGGCGGCACGCGCACAGATGTGGACTTCGGTGCCGGTCGAGATCAAGATCACGTCGGGGGGATCGGGCTCGCGGAAGGAGTCCCGCAGCACGTAGGCGCCAAGCTCGATGGCGTCGTCGGGTACCGCCGCGGGGTTCCAGGTGGGCACCCCCTGGCGCGAGAACACCAGCGTCGAGGGGTGGTCGCTGGACGCGATCGCGTAGCGCCATGCGAGCGCCGTCTCGTTCGCGCCGGCGGGCCGGATCACCCTCATCCGGGGCACGGCCCGCAGCCCGGCCAGCTGCTCGATTGGCTGGTGGGTCGGACCGTCCTCGCCCAGCCCGATGGAGTCGTGCGTGAAGGCGAAGATCGACGGCAGACCCATCAGCGCCGCGAGCCGCATCGAGCCGCGCATGTAGTCGCTGAAGTTGAAAAACGTCGAGCCGAAGCCGCGCAGGTAGTGGAGGGTGAGCCCGTTGACGATCGCGCCCATGGCGTGTTCGCGCACGCCGAAGTGGACGTTGCGCCCCGCGTACTCGCCCCGTTCCACGTCCCCTCCGCCCTCGATCACCGTGAGGGTCGAGGGGGCCAGGTCGGCAGATCCTCCGACCAACTCGGGGACGTGGGCGGCCGCCCACTGGAGCACGGCGTGGGACGACTTGCGCGTGGCCGTCATCGTGCCCGAGGCGTGGAAGCGCGGAGTCTCCGCGTCCCAGCCCGGCGGCAAATCGCCGCGGAACAACCGCCGCAGGTTGGTGGCGAGATCGGGGTGTGCTGCGGCGTAGTCGTCGAAGCGCGACTGCCACTCCGCCTGGAGCTCGGCTCCCCGCTCGACGCAGCCGCGGAAGTGCTTCAGCGCCTCCTCGGGAACGTAGAACTTCTTATCGGGGTCCCACCCGTATGCCTCCTTGGTGAGCCGCACCTCCTCCTCGCC
>JAFAPR010000199.1 GCA_019247075.1 Solirubrobacterales bacterium | reverse complement strand
AAAAACGGGCTCGACGGGTGCGCGAGAATCACGGACCCCCGCCTCGGTCAACAGCTGCGTACCGGTCTCCCCCTCAAGCTCGCGCCAGAGCTCGTGAGAGCGGCGCACCAGCGGCACATACTCCCGCCCCTCCCCGATCGCGAGACGAGTCATCCGCGTGTCGCCGTGGGTCGAGCCCAACGAATGCGGCGGAACGTACTGGTCGATGCCAATCACCCGCACCCCACGGGCGGCCAGCTGGGAGCACGCAGCGCTGCCCATCGCGCCCAGCCCAACGACAATCACCTCGGCCGTGCGAATCTCACCATGATCGCTGTAGAGCGCCAAACATGTGTTTCAGAAAACGTTCCATTCTCATGCGTTGCCGCACAAGCAGAGGTTCGCTCGGGCCGCAGTGACCTCCTTGGTCACCGGCGCGCCGTGACTACCTGGGAGCACGCCGACCGGGCCCGCAAGGTCGTCCAGGACCGCCTGCCGGGGATCTGGCGCACCCATCACCCCAGCGATTACACCACCCTGCCCTGATCGAGAGGGAGCGCTCTTACTCGCGCGTTCCGAGAGTGGTGGATCCGTCGCGAGGCGGGCGTCCCGTCGACAGCGGTCAGGAGGCGAAAGCGAGCGTCGGCGAGCGTGCCGCATTCCACCGAAGGGAGCTGCGGGCAGTCGTCGCTGCAGAGCGCTCCGTGTAGCCCGTTGCGCAAGTCTCCTGGAACGACCACCGGGCTTCTCCTATTCGCGCGGAGCAGCGGCGAGGCGGGTGGTGAGGACAGATCGTCCTCCTTTCGAGATCTCCGCGAAATCCAGGCCGGCTCAAATCGGGGAGTAGGGGAGTTTGGTGAGGTGTCGCGGAAGGGGGGTGCGGAGCTTGCGCATGATCTCGAGGGCGGTTCGGTCGCCGCTTTCGACGCCGCCGTTGAGGTAGCCCTGGCTGTAGGTTGAGGTCGCTTCCCCAGCGAAGTGGACGTTGCCTTCGGGTTTGCCGAGCCCGACCCAGAAGCGGGTCATCTGGCCGGGCGCGAATGCGGCGTAGGAGCCGCGTGTCCATTGGTCGTCGGGCCAGAGGTCAGCCCAAGCGTGACCGTTGAAGTGTGCCCGGCTGCCGGGCACTGCTCGATCGATCTGGTCGAGCACCGAGTTGCGAAGTCCGGGGGTGGCCGGGGCGTGGGGGGCTGGTCCGCGCCATGAGGCGCCCGTCCGCCCGCCGGCGTAGACCGTGATCAACCCGGCTTGGCCGGGTTCACGGGCCGAGCTCTCCCAAGTATCGAAATCGGGGTCGGAGGAGGTCATGGAGGCGCTCCATCGGTCCAGCGTCCATGGTCGCGTGTCGTACTGCACAATCACCTTGGCATCTGACCCCATCGCCAGCTGGTGAATCGCGGCTAGTTTGTGGGCACTGAACCGGGCACCCTGCATGTCCACCTCGCGCAGCGTGGTGAACGGCAGGGTGAGGATGACCAAGTCGGCGATGACCGGACGAGGAACGCCGTCGAAATCGAGCGCATAGCTGCCGCCGGCTCGGCGGCGGATCGCGTGAAGCGGCGCGCCCGTATGAACACTCGCCGCGGGGAGAGCAGCGGCTGCCCGATTGATCACCTGGTCGTTTCCGCCGTGCACGTGCCAGCGCTCGTCAGCGCCCGGGTAGGGGACGATCAGATAGTCGATCCAGTTGAGTGCTGACAGGCGGTCCATGTTGAGGCCATACCACCCGCACATCGTCTGGTCGAGCCACTCGCCGAGGTCGGAGTCGAGCACTCCCGGCACGTGCGTCTCGAGCCATTCGGCCATGGAGCGCTGGTCGACGGCGACCGCCCGAGGGGTCGCGGTCGGGTAGGAGTACGCGGCAGTGTCGACCCGCCCGTCCCCGCGGAGTACACCCACGCGGCGCGCCTCACGGGTCACAGCGGCTTGGACGCGACGCATGCCAACGTTGATCTCGTGCTGGCTGAGGTTGCGGCCGCGCACCCAGTTGGGCGAGTACGGCCCGGATCTCGCCGCAAACAGATCATCCAGCTCGAGTCCGAGCTCTCGCACGAGTTGGCGCAGGTGCACGTGGCGAGTGTCGATGAACTCGCCGCCGTGCTCGGCGGTCTGGCCGTCGGCAAACCCCCGCGCCGTCCAGCACCGCCCGCCCAGCCGGTCGCGAGCCTCGTAGACGGTCGAGGCAACCCCGACCCTGTGCAGCTGATAGGCAGCCGCGATCCCCGCCAGGCCGGCACCCACGATAACCACGCGGGCGTCGGAACGCGGCTTCCGGCCGGGCGAAGCCGAGGCACGCGCGGCACCCGCCAGCACCATCGCTGCTCCCAGCCCACCGCCCGCAACCAACAGCTCTCGCCGAGAAAACGCCGACCGAGACCACGACTCATACTCGGTAGCACCGCCCAGCCCCGCGCCGATCGATTCAATCGAATGCTGCTTTACCTCACGGGCGGCCAGCGAGTGTCGGCCGCCGCGAACATGTCCCGCAGGGTCAGCGCGATCGCCGTTCACCCAAGTCATTGAACGCGCCCGACGCCCCCCGTGTCAACCCAAACGGCGGCCGACGGCGGCGCAGCGCCGGCGCTGTCATCGTGACCGCAACCAAGCTGCATCCGCGCAGGTGGAGACGCGATCCCGCTAACGGAGTCGCGGTTGCTGTTGGGTGACGCAGTGGATGCCGCCCCCGCCGTTGCCCAGGTGGTCTATGTTCAATTGCTCGATCGCCCGTCCGGGGAACGTGGCCGCGAGCGTCTGCCATGCGGCCGCGTCGGCATGGGCATCGCCGAACTGGGCCGTGATCACCGCGCCGTTGCAGACGTAGTAGTTCACGTAGGCGTCGACGAATCCGGCGTCGCGGTGCTGTCGAATCTTGCGCCACACTGGCCCGGCCAGCTTGTTGACCTTGATCGGCGCGCCGCGAGCGTCCGTAGACGATCGGAGGATCTCGTATTGCCGACGCTCGTCCTCTGACCAGATGTTGTGATCGCTGGCCAGTGCTGGGTACTGGACGATCGCTCGGCCCGTCGCGACGAACCGCGATGTCCCGTCGACGTGGTCGTCGGTGATGTCGTGGCCGACGATCCCGGCAAACCAGATCACCTTCGACGCGCCGTACGCCGCGCACATCGCCGCCGTGAGCTGGAGCTCAGACTTGCCCGGATTGCGGTTGCGGTTGATGATGCTGCTGCGGGTCGCCATCAGCGTTCCGTGGCCGTCCGTCTCGATCGCCCCTCCCTCGCTGACAAAGCCCGCTCGCGTGAACGCCACGCCCACGTACGCGGCGACCCGACCGGCCACCAGCACGTCGTTGGCGTGAGTCTGCTTGTGGCCCCAGCCGTTGAAGTTCAGGCCGACAGCGTCCATGCGCCCGGCGCGGTTCACGCGGAAGATCGGGCCGGTGTCACGCATCCAGCAGTCGTCGACCGGGATCTCGCCGATCACCCGAACCGCCGACCCACACGCCGCCCTCGCTTCGGCCACGCTGTCGCGGTTCGCGCACATGACCACCGGCTCGTAGTTCGCGATCGTCCGTGCGATGAGCGCAATGTCGGCCTGGGCGCCCTCGAGCGCAGAACCCCAGATCGCCCCGCTATCCGGCCACGCCATCCAAGTGCGCTCATGTGGCGTCGAATCAAGCGGCACGCGGAAGCGCGGGCGGCCAGCATCCGCTGCGGCTCGACGCTCGACCCCAGCGAACACGACGCTCCCGACCCCCGCCGCCGCCACGAGAAACCCGCGTCGCGACACCCGTCCCGACGTCCGTCCCGAGGTCATCCCTCCGCTGCACTCACGACCCGGCAAACACTCGATGTAACGCTCGGCGAGCGTCTGACGACAGTGGTCCGCAGGCAGGGCCGCCGGCTCAGCACCGCCTCAAATCCTCGACTCGCAAGCTCACGGGGGCATCGTAGGCGGTCCGGCCTCCACGAGACCGCTCGCTCAGACAAAACCCGGAGCGTCGCGGCCGTCTGCCTAGAGTGGTGGTGTGATCGAGCAGCAGCGCTGACGCGTGGCCGCCGGTTGCGTCGCATTGCGAGCGTCGGCGCCGCGGTGCCCGGCTGGACCAAAGCGAGGGTGCCGCTTTGCCGCGCGCAGCGGGTGCGGAAGGCTCGGCCCGACGATGCCCGTGCTGACCTGGAAGCACGTGTCCCGTAGGCCCGATTTCGCTAGACCGGAAGCTTCGAGAGCGCGCCGTTGTCACCGTTCCGGCACATCGCGCTGCCTCGTCAGCCGGCGGTGATCTCGGCGAACTCGGGCTGCACGCGCAGCGCAGCCAGATCGTCGTCATCGCGAGCGAGCTCGGCCATCTCCGGCGCGAGCTCGATCGCCCGCCGCAGATGCTCAAGCGCCATGTCCATCCGCCCGCACCGGCTCTCGAAGCACGCTGCACCGTAGTACAGGAACGCGTAAGGGGGATCGTCGGCGATCAGCGCCTGGGCGCGATCGGCGCCCTCCTCGTACGCGCCGGACTCAAACAGAGGCCACAGCGGTGCGAACAGCTCCCAGCCGTCCGGCTTGTAGGGCTTGCCGGGCGCCGCGGCTCCGATCGCAAGGACAGTGGTGCCGGCATCGCGGGCGAACGCGGTCCGGGGAACGCCGGGCGCTACGCGGACGAAGGTTCCCGCCGGCGCGTCGCGTCGCTCGCCGTCGAGCTCGAACAGGGCGTGGCCAGACATCACCACGTACAGCTCTTCGGAACTGTTCGGCTCGTCCTCGTCGTGCTCGTTGATCAGCCGGGCCCCATCGGCACGCGCGGTCCAGGCCGTGACACCGAACGTCGTGATCCCGAGACGGTGCCGCACAGGGCGGAATGGCTCGCTCCCGTCATCGATCTCCTCGATCTCATCGATCCGGACTACCTCGAAACCCGCCAACAATCAAGCTCCTCCTCGGGTTCGCCTAGCGTCGCAGACTACGCGTCGCGCCGTCTCGACGTGTCACGAGGGCCGCGATGCACTCCGTGGCTCCCACGACGGTCTCGCTCCGGGCAGGAAGATCGCCGTGGCCGCCGCCAGCAAGATGCTCGCGCCGACCACAACAGCAGGTCTCCTAACTGAGCTTCGGCAGGCCTGCCCCTCGCCAAAAGCGGTCTCGCAGTCCCGGGATCCAGGTGGTCCAGGGCGCGCTCGCCGTCATCGTGCGCGGACCCCTCCTGCCTGCCAGCGCAACAACACCCGGACAGCGTGGACGAGTGCTTGCTCCGTCCCACGCTCGCTCTGCGCCGACCGCCGGACGACCGCAACCAACGGAAGCGAGGCACCCGGACGCACGCGGCCGGCGGGCATGCGGTACCCCGAATGCTTCCACGTGAATGGCCAGCCCGGATGGTCCAAGACTGAGAGGCGAGGCTCACAAACCGGCCGGGTCGTTGCACGACACCGTTGCACGACCATCCTTGCGGCTCTAAAGAACGCTGCCAAACTTCGGAAAGAGGACAGTTGCAGCGAATTCTTTAGCGGGAGCGACGGGACTCGAACCCGCGACCTCCGGCGTGACAGGCCGGCGCTCTAACCAACTGAGCTACGCCCCCGGGCGGGGATTCCAAGTATGGCAAGAACCCGGCGCCCTCCTCGCTCGCCCAGGAGACGCTGAGTGTGGATCTCTAGTCAGGGGAGCGGCGCATAGGCGCCGCGTTCTCAGTCCGACATAACCAGCGCGAGCACCTCCCGCACGAAGCGCTCATAACGTTCGGGAGGGTATCTGTCCGGATCGGTCAGGAGTGTGCGACCGGCGTCCTCTGACAGGACGCGGATTGCCCAGCCGGTCAACTCGACGTCTAGCTTTCCGGGGAGTTCGCGCCGGTCCAGCGCGGCCGCGACAAGTTGAGCAATCCGCCCCTGAGTACGCGCGCGATTGGTCTCCACGTGGTCGCGCACGATCGCGGGCGTCCCCTCCGGTGGCAGCAGGATGATCCGCCAGGTCGTCGGCCGGCTCGCCACCGCCTCGAGGAACTGCCGCACCCCGCTGGCCAGCACCTCGACGGGATCCCTTCCCACGGGTTCTTCGGGCACGACCCGCTCGAGTTGCTCCACCGAGATCCGTTCCTCGCGCTCGAAAAGCGCCTGCAGCAATTGGCCTAGGTTCGGAAAGTGGTCGTACACCACCGGCCTGGTGACTCCGGCTCGGCGCGCGATCGCTTCGATCGAGACGCCGCTGTAACCCTGTTCCACGATCACGTCAAGCGCCGCGTCGATCAGCTGCTCCCGTCGCGCGGCGGGAGCCATCCGTGGCGCATAACGCCGCTTCTCTCGCGGGATTTGCTCTTCCCCGCCCCGCTGGGGCCGCTGACCGGCAGAGGTCGAGGCAGGCTTGGCGGACATAGCCGAGGGCAGGCTAGCAGCACCGATAGCAGCAACTACGACCCTGTAGATTCACTCCCGATCGCGACATCTCTTCGCTCGTGCGATCGGGGCTAGCGTTCGGCGTCGACCATGACAGCCATCGAGGTCCACGAAAGCCAGATCGGCCCTGGCCACCGCGCCGAGCCCAACCACTTCATGGTCGCGATCGTGGGCAGTGGTTTTTCCGGTCTGGCGATGGCGCGCGCGCTCAAGCGGGAGGGGATCCGGGACTTCGTCGTTCTGGAGCGGGCCGCGGGCCTCGGCGGAACCTGGCGCGACAACACCTACTCGGGGTGCCAATGCGACGTCCCCTCGACGCTCTACTCGTTCTCGTTCGCTCCCAATCACAGGTGGACACACACGTACCCGCTCCAGGCGGAGATCCTTCAGTACCTGCACACGGTGGCCCATGGGGAGGGCCTCGCACCGCACATCCGCTTCAACCACGAGGTCAAAGCCGCACAGTGGGACGACTCCGCCAAGCGCTGGGTGCTTGAGACGCGTCGCGGAACGGTGACGGCGGACTTCTTGGTGTTCGGCGTGAGGGCGCTGGCAGAGCCCTCCGTCCCCGACGTGGCAGGCCTGTCGCAGTTCGAGGGCGCGGTCTTCCACTCCGCCAGCTGGAACCACGACCACGACCTCCGGGGCGAGCGAGTCGCCGTCATCGGCACGGGTGCCTCCGCTATCCAGTTCGTGCCACGGATCCAACCGGGGGTCTCGAGGCTCTACGTCTTCCAGCGCACAGCCCCGTGGATCCTCCCCCACTCCGGCCGTCTCACCACGCGCCTCGAACGATTTTTTTGGCGGGTGATACCCCGCTCCCAGCACCTGTGGCGCGGCGCCGTGTACGCCGCACGCGAGTCTCTCGTCGTGGGCCTGGCACACCAGCCACGACTGATGAGAGCACTCGAACTCATGGCAAAGTCACACCTTCGAGCTCAGGTACCCGACGCCCAGCTGCGAGAGGCACTGACTCCCAACTACCGCTTGGGATGCAAGCGCATCCTGATCTCCAACGACTATTACCCGACGCTCTGCGCGCCGAACGTGACCGTGGTCAGGGCCGGCCTGAGCGAAGTACGGAGCCATTCAGTCGTCGGTACCGATGGCGTCGAGCGCGAGGTTGACACGATCAGCTGCTAGCCGACTCGTGGCACGCCGGGATGTCGGCCTACCTGGGCACCGCCTGCCACGGGTTTCCGAACGCGTTCATCCTGGTCGGTCCCAACACCGCCCTCGGCCACAGTTCGATGATCTACATGATCGAGTCGCAGGTGGCGTACGTGATGGAGGCGCTGCGAGCTACGGCACGCAACGGCGCCGTCGAGATCGACGTCCGTCCTGAGGTCCAGGCCGCCTACGCGGAGGAGATCCAGAGCAAGTTAGCCGGCACCGTTTGGAACTCGGGCGGCTGCCATAGCTGGTACCTGGACGCGCGCGGACGCAACACGACTCTCTGGCCGACGTTCACCTTCCGCTTCCGCCAGCGGACTCGCGCCTTCGACCCATCTGACTACCTGCGTGGCGCGCTCCGACGGGTTTAGCTTCGCCGCGCTGCCGGAGCAGGGTCGGAGGCGCGGTCGCACACCGCGCACCGACTCCAGTTAAACGGCGCCGGGAGCGCGCGCAAGCGGCGATCATTTTCGTGCCACTCGCGGTTGACGTGGCGTCCGATCACGACGGCGGCAACGGGACCCGCGCCGGCCCGCTCGAGGGCGGCGGCCGCGCTGCGCGCGCTCGCGCCGGTGGTCCAGGTGTCGTCGATCAACATCACCGGCTCTCCACGCAACGTGCCAAGCGGCTCGAACTTGCCCGGATGAACCTCCCTCAGTTGCACGCTAACCGCCGAGCGGCGCAGGACTGGCCTGTAGCGCGCTTGCGTCGGCCTCACCAGTTCGCCGACGAGTCGTCGCAGAGGATGGCCGGCGTCACGCCCGCGCTCGCCTGAGGGCACAACGGTCACGAGCTCGAAACGGCTTACGCCGGCGGCGGCCGCCACGCAACGCTCATGGGCTGCCAGGAAGCGCCAGAGTACGGCCGCGAGCTCAGTCGTCAGCCGCTGCGCGACTTCTCCTCCCAGCCACTTGTAGCCAACGAGGGCGCGGTGGAGCTGCTCGCCGCCGATGCTGTACGAGATCGGCACGACCGCGGCCAGCAACAACTCCCCGCGGGCACACGAGTAGCAGCGCTCATACCCGCGCGTGAAGTTGAAGCACACGCCGCAAACGCCGTTCCCGGCGCGCGGGCCAACCGTGAAGTCTGCGTAGGGGTCGCTCAGCTCGGAGGGCCGCCACGACGGACTCAGCGCCGAGTTACCGCCCCGGCAACCGGGCCACAGAGTCATCAACCCCCAGTTCCTGGCTTGCGGTGAGCCGCGCGAAGACCGCCAGCACGTCCTTCACAGTCCCGATTGTGTGCGTCGCGGGTCGTGTCGCGAGCTCACGCGCCCACGGCTGCGCGAGCAGCGAGCGATACAGGAATACGGGCCTTCCCTGGGCGAGCGCGAGTCGCGCCTGGATGCGCGTCCCGCTCATGTGCGAAGCCTCGACGATCACGGTGCCGAGGGTCATGCCAGACATGACGGCGTTGCGCATGGGGAAGGTCCGGCGCGTCGGCGGGGCTTCGGGCCAGAACTGAGAGACGACCGCGCACTCGTGCGCGATCCGCTGCGCCAG
>JAFAPR010000188.1 GCA_019247075.1 Solirubrobacterales bacterium | reverse complement strand
CACAGCCACCAAGCGAAGGTTCACCTGCAGCGCACCTGGCCCTGGGTCGCAGAGCTCCCGACCGCTCTAGAAGCACCTACGGGGACAGAGCCAACGCGAGCGGCTCGGTTTCCAGCGGTTTCGCCCTGGCCCAGCCGACTCCGCAGGTGTCATCCACCGGCGCAGTTTGGTACCCGATTTGGTACCCGGTCATCGATGTAGACGTTACACCGTAATCAGGATATTTTCGATCACCAGGGGAAAATGCAGTGGAGCCAACGGGATTCGAACCCGTGACCTCCTGCTTGCAAAGCAGGCGCTCTCCCAACTGAGCTATGGCCCCTGCGGCGAGTGTAAACACCGTTAGGTAGGGCCCGGAACCGGCCCGCGTCGGCCGGCTGAGGTTTCGTCAACGCGGACGCGCCCAGCGACCGCCGCGGACATCAATCGTCGAAGTCGAAGTCGCGGGGCGGCCGTTGCTCGGACCACAGTTGGTCGTGTCCGGGAGCATCCTGAAGGAACTCGGGGGTCTCCTCGAGAACATCGCCTTCGTCGTCCGTCAAGCCCTCGCCGGATGCGGGCTCGTCCTCAGAACTCCGGCTCGGCGAGCGTATTGCGTCGTCAACCTCGTACTCAACGGTCTCTTCTCCAGCGGCTCGGTCCTCCGCTGTCTCCGGAGGCGACGCGTGCGTCGGTGGTGCCTCCTCCGGCGGAACATTTGCTCGCCGGAACCTCCTCCAGCCACGGGATCCCCGTCCCGTCTGCTCCGTCGAGGGCGGCTCGATGTCGGATGGTTCGCTCGTCCGCGAGCGGGAACGCTGTCGGTCGATGCTGGGTTCCTCCCCTTCTGCAAAGGGCTCCTCCCACTGAGCGCCTTCCTCCTCGTAGTACTCCTCTTCGTAGAACTCCTGGAGCTCCGCTTCGCTCACCTCGGCCTCCCGCTCGTCCGTGGGAGCCACCCCCGCGCGGGTCCCTGATTCCTGCTCGTCGCGCCCGAACGGCTCCCGGCGTACCGGCCCAAGCGCCTCATGCTCCAGACGAGCGATCTCACCCGGATCGGCACCCCGGCGCCTCTTGAGATCTAGGTGATCGCGGATGGCGTCGTCCAGCAGGCCCATGGTGGCAAAGGCTACTGGGGAACCTTAGCGGGCTGCGGCCGGCCTTTAGCGGTCCGATTCTTGCCATCCCGCTTGGCTCGATAGAGAGCTCTGTCGGCGTCGGAGATCAGTGCCTCCTGGTCGCCCGTGACCGATGCGGAGACACCGACACTGGCCGTGACGCGAATGAAACCGCCGCCGTCAGGCCGCGCGATTGTGTGCTTAGCGATCGCGAGTCTGACCCGCTCCCCGATAGCGAAAGCCCCGTCTAGCGGTGTGCGCGGCAGGATCACGGCTAGCTCATCTCCGCCGTAGCGGACAGGGGTGTCGATCTCGCGACAGCTCTCGCGTAGCACTCGAGCGACCTCTTTCAGCACCGCATCTCCCTGCGGATGGCCGAAGGTGTCGTTGATCGACTTGAAATCGTCCAGGTCGAGCATGATCAACGCGACCGAGTCGCCGTACCGTTTCACTCGCTCTCCCTCGAGCCTGAGAAGCTCTCGAAAGCGGGCGTAGTTGCCGAGGCCGGTGAGCTCGTCGGTCACGGCCTTCCGAGTCACCTGGTGGTGCAGCTCCACGTTTTCGAGCGCAAGGGTCGCTTGTGCAGCAAGAAGACGGAGCAGTTCGCGCTCGTCGTCGGTGAAGGATCGCCGGTGACGGCTCACGGTGATCAGCCCGTAGAGGTGCCCCTCGGGCTTGGGGCGAAGCGCTACCGAAGCGATAAACGCTTGACCCGACCGAGACTCGCCGATGTTGCCGTTCCGCAATGCCGACCGTTCGGCGTCATGGATCGGGCGATCGAGGCCGTCAAGCGAGCCGATCGGGCCGATATAGCTAGGCGCCGAATCGGACGAAGGACGGGCAACGAGCCGGCCCCCGCTCGCGTGCACCGCGTCGACGGCCGTTTTGAGCGCCAGCTCGAGCAGCGCGGGGCGATCGAGGTTCGCCGCCAGGGTTTGTCCGGTGCGGCGGATCGACTCCCGCAACCGCCGGCGCTGCAGTGCAAGTTCCCGATACCGCGGTTCCACCTGCCGCATGCGCGCCCACGTGGCAACGAGCCCGAAAACGAGCGCAGCACCTAGCACTCCGACGGTGAGACCGACCACGCCAGGCTGACCGAATACGACCACGGCGACTAGAACCGCGGGGACCGCGACGAGCAGGAGGAACAGTGCGATGAGACGGGCGCGAAGGCTCAGTGGTCTTATCCTCTTATGAGCCTATCGGCGATTCGGCTCCACTCCCTTAGCAGTTTTAGGAGCGCGAGGTTCTAGTGCACGGATCCGGGCAGTTCAGGGATCTGTTCTTTGCGTCGGCACCGTGCCGAACGGGCTCGCAATCAGCCTCCCCTCCGAACTACAGGTCTCCGCTGGACGTCGTTCCGCCCGAGATGGGGCTGTAGCGCGAGTTCACCGTGACCCGAGCGACCGCACGAGCAACTCCGCCCCGCAAGGTCATGGGGAGCGGCGCGGTCGTCGCTGAGCGACCCGACGTCGGTACGCAAGCCTCTGCGGTGGTTTGAAGATGACGCGCGGCAGATGACTGGCGCCGTGGTGACCGTGGTCGTCAGGCCGCCTGTCGGCGAGCTCGTCCAAGCCACCGGCGCTGCGATCGCCGGCAGGTTCAGAGAGGTCGTCACGGAGGAGATCTGAGGCGCACCGCGCGAGCGGCTTCCAGGGTCGAGGCCGGTGGCGAACGAAGCCCTAAACTTGGCTCCGGCCGTGCCGTCGCACGGGGCTATAGCTCAGTTGGGAGAGCGCCTGGATCGCACCCAGGAGGTCGCCGGTTCGAGTCCGGCTAGCTCCACCTCACGATTTACCTGCGAATCGACCAGTTTTGGCCGTAGGTTGGTCATCGCGCGACCTCTCCGCCGTCGGCTCTGCGCAACTGGTGCGCAACTGCAGCGCGAGCGTCCAAAATCGCATCCTCGGCGCTCTGTCGCGGAACCTCGCCTAATTCGGAGTTCTCGTGCCCGTAGACGTTGAGCGTCATGGTCGCCGAGTGGCCGAGCTGGCGCGCGACTTCGATTACGTTGCGCCGTTCCGCGATCAGAAGCGACGCGAAGCTATGTCGGAGATCGTACGGGCGCGCGTGTTCAGCGTCAGCGGCGTTCAGGGCGCGCTTGAACGCTCTGCGGCGCCAACTCTGGTAAGCGGGCCCGGACCATGGCTCGCCATCATGGCCGGGAAAGATGAGCTTGCGATCATCGGGACGCCCGCGGCGTATCCTCCACTCGGCCAGGTCGCGGGCGAGCGGCTGAAGCAGCCGGACGCTGCGGCTCGTGTTCGTCTTGGTCGCTTTCGCGACGCCGAGCGAGATCGACCGTTGCACTAAGATCGTGCGCTCTCCGAGATCCCCCCATCTGAGCCCAAGTGCTTCGCCTGGTCTGAGCCCGGCATACGCCAGCACAGAGATCAGCGTCGCATCTCTGGGGTTCGAAGGGGCCCGCATGCGCTCGATCGTCACCGGCGCTAGCGGTTTGACTTTGGGGCGCTTCGGCAGCTTCGCCTTGCGCACTATCCGCACCGGATTGGTCTGTATGCGACCAGACTCAGCGGCGCGCTGCATGATCGAGCCGAGCAATTCGAGAGCGCGACGGACGGCGACGGGTCCGGCTCCGGACGCGAGCAGGTCGGACTGCCACCGACCGATCATTTCGGTGTGATCGCCCGCAGCGCTACGTCCCCCAATCCGGGTGAGAGGTGGGAGTCATACAAGCTCGTGTAGGTCTTCCAGGTCTTTGGTGAGAGCAGACGAAGGTAGGTAGGCGCCCATGTCTCGCTTACATAGGTGTCCAGCGTTTCGGTCCCACGATCGAGTAGCGCCAACGTGCCAAGTTGCCGCCTGCGGCGTAGCTCACCGTCGAATAGTCGGGCGTGCTCTGCTCTGTCGAACGTCCGCTGGCGGTGGCGCTTACCCTCCTTCCAGCGCACCACCCAAGCCTTGCCGCGCCGCTGGACGCTCATTGCACGTTCTTCACGATCTGAGCGACGCGTTGGAAGCTGAGTCCAACGACGGCGGCTATACGTCGGTAGCTCAAGCCGAACGCGGAAGCCTCACGGATCACGTCGTGAAAGTGCTCCGTTGCCGCCTTCTGACGCCTCGCCGCGCTCCGTAGGCGCCTTACTGTCGCTGCCTCAGACGGCTTGATCACGTCTATGATTTTAGACGGTCCAAGGGCATGTCGAGTGCCGCAAGCGCTGTCGCTAGCGGCCGCCGTGCTCTGGACGATGGTGCTCTACGTCGTACTAGCGAGGCGGACTGTTGCTGTGCTTTTGGAGCTTTCAGCCAGGCTTCCAGGTCGCGCACGGCGATCCGAAGGCATCGCCCGGCTCGGCTCGCCGGCAGCTCGCCCCTGCGGACGGCACGGCGGATCGTCTCGATGTGCACGCGAGCGCGCTCGGCAGCCTCCGAGCACGTCAGCAGGGGTTCGGCCGAGTTGTCCGCCAGTGTGACCTCCTTCTCGGGTCGGAGCGCCAGGCGTTCACGAAGTGCGGCGAGCATGTCGGGATCGGCCCCGTTGAGTTCGACGAGTAGAGCCTGAAGCAGCGTACTCATCGCGGCCCCCGCCTTGCTCTGCGTATCGCATGACGCTTTGTGCGCGACTCTGTGCGGTTTCTTCCTCCCGGGCGATCCCGCGGGACCTTGCTCTGCTCGCCTCGGCCCTACAGGCGCCCGAGCAGTAGCGGGCCTGTGGGCGGTAGCCGTCAAGCGAACGGCCACAT
>JAFAPR010000068.1 GCA_019247075.1 Solirubrobacterales bacterium | reverse complement strand
AGTTCGTCTACCTGGATGACGAGGTGGCTGAAGCCCGTGCCTATCTGTACCGGCCCGTTGCTCGGCCGGTAGACGAGTTCGAGTCTGACGACCTCCTCGCGGGGGAATTTGAGCACCGTCAGCGTCGCCCCATCGCCCACGCTGATGCGTCCGGCCTCCTGGTAGGCCCACCGCAGAGTAGAAGTCGAGCGAAACGGTCAGGTCAGTGACCCGGTACGCGTTTTCACCCGACGGACCAGTAGGCACCCTAGGGCGAGTCGTGCTGCAAGCTCTCAAGTCGGAGCTCGCTGTTTGAGGTTGGTGGTCGTAGACTGAGGAGCCGTGGCGGTGGACGATGTGGTTCTTACGACGTGTCCGCGCGACTGCTATGACGCTTGTGGCGTGGAGGTGGTCTTGCGTGGCGGTCGGATCCGTCATGTGCGTGGTGATCGTTCGCATCCGGTTAGCCGGGGGCGGCTGTGTGTTAAGTGCGCGACGGCCTATAACGGCGTGCTGCTGGACCCGCGTGCCCGGCTGCTTTATCCCTTGCGGCGAAGCGGCCCTAAGGGAGCCGGCGAGTTCGAGACCGTTTCCTGGGAGCAGGCGCTTGGGGAGGTCGCCGAGCGCTTGGCGGCGCTGCCGGGGGAGACGGTCCTCAACGCTCACTACACCGGCACGTTTGCGCTGCTTGGCTACCACTTCCCGCAGCGCTTCTTTCACCGGCTCGGGGCGACCGAGGTCGACCCCGACACGATTTGCAATAACGCCGGCCACGTCGCGCTCGAGTATCTATATGGCACCTCCCTTGACGGCTTTGACCCACGCACTTCGCGCGACGCGCGCTGCATCGTTGTGTGGGGCGCCAACCCGTCGGCGTCGGCGCCCCATCAACACGACCACTGGCTGCCCGAGGCCCCCGGGCAAGTGATCGTCGTTGACCCCGTGCGCACCCCGACGGCCACCGCCGCCGACCTTCACCTCGCTCCGTTCCCGGGGAGCGACGCCGCGCTGGCGTTTGCGCTTGGGCACGTGATCCGTCGCGACGGACTGCTCGACCGCGAACTGCTCGAAGATCACGCGATCGGGTTTTGCGAACTCGAGCCGCTGCTCGAGGGCTGCACGCCCGAATGGGGCGAACGAATCACGGGCGTCCCGGCCGCGCTCATCGAGCGGGCCGCGCGCTTGTATGGCACCGGCCCGTCGTTGCTGTGGATCGGACAGGGCTTCCAGCGACAGCCACGCGGCGGCAACGCCGTGCGCGCCGTCGCACAGCTCGCTGCGATCAGCGGCAACCTCGGCCAACCCGGCACGGGCGTGCTGTATCTAAACGGAGCCGGGAATCGCCATCTCGATGAGGACTACGTAAGTGGCGCCGAGCTGCGCAACACGATGCCCGAGCCCGTCAGCCACATGGACCTCGCCGAACGCCTCGAGGACACCGCCCTCAGCCGCGCGCTGTTCTGTTGGAACATCAACATCGCCGCCTCGAACCCGGAGCAGGAGCGGCTGCACCGCGCGCTTGCGCGCGAGGACCTGTTCACCGTGGTCTCAGACCTGTTCGCTACCGACACCACAGACTACGCCGACATCGTACTTCCGGCGGCGAGCTTCCTCGAGTCCGACGACCTCGTCGCCTCCTATTTCCATCTCAGCCTGAGCGCGCAGGTCAAGGCGATCGAGCCGCTTGGCGAGTCGCTGCCAAATACCGAGATCTTCCGCCGGCTGGCAGCCGCGATGGGGTTTGTCGAGCCACAGCTGCAGGAGCGCGACGCCGACGTGATCGCCCGGGTGCTCAAGCCCACCGGTTTGGAGTTCGCCGACCTCACCGCACGCGGCACCGTCTGGCTTGACCCCGAGCCGATGGTCCAGTTCGCGGACCTTCGCTTCCCTACCCCAAGCGGCCGCGTCGAGATCGCCTGCGAGCGCGCGGAGGCCGATGGCCATCCGCGCTTGCCCGAGCCATACGCGGACCCGCGACCCGCCCAGCGCCGGCTTCGTCTGCTGTCGCCCGCGTCTGCGTGGCTCCTCAACGACAGCTTCGCGAACGACGCCAAGCTGTC
>JAFAPR010000229.1 GCA_019247075.1 Solirubrobacterales bacterium | reverse complement strand
CGATTCGCGGTGTGCTCGGTCGCGAAGCGTGCGATGGTTAGGGTCGTGCTGGACGCAAATGCCTTCACGGGAGCTCGCCTGGATCGCGCAGCCGACGGGCGTAGGCGGGACGACGCGTGGCTCGCGTCACAACGGGAGGATCCGCGTGCTCGTGTGCTGCTGGCCGGGACCGCGGGCGTGGCGATAACCAACGACCGTCTGGCTTACGTTCCCTTTGCGCGCACGGCGTCGAGCCTCGAGCCGCCGGTCCTACTGGGGGTTGACCGGGACGGACCGCTGTTTGCCATCGACGAAGGGCCACCGATCCCTGAGGCGACGCGTCCGCCGCTGATCGGATGGCAAGGCCGACTCGGTGACGCCGGGGCGGTCACGGAAGGGCGTATAGGGCTGCGGGAGGCGGTTGCGGCGCTTGCGCAGGACGAGGGTGGCGTGGTGGCCTACACAGCCGGCCTACTGAACTGGCACCGGCGCAACAGGTTCTGCTCGGTATGCGGCGCCTCCACCGTTCCGCGCGAAGGTGGGTATCTCCGCCGCTGTGACCGCTGTGGCACTGATCATCATCCGCGTCTGGACCCGGTGGTGATCATGCTCGTAATCGATCGTGATCGCGTCCTGCTCGGCCGCCAGCACAGCTGGCCGCCTCGGCGCTACTCCGCGCTTGCCGGATTCGTGGCGCAGGGAGAGAGCCTCGAAGAGGCGGTCGCTAGAGAGGTCGCTGAAGAGGCCGGCGTCGAGGTCGGCCATCCGGACTACGTGGC
Source organism: Solirubrobacterales bacterium (assembly GCA_019247075.1). Taxonomy (GTDB): domain Bacteria; phylum Actinomycetota; class Thermoleophilia; order Solirubrobacterales; family Solirubrobacteraceae; genus Palsa-465. The sequence continues at coordinate 3,295 of JAFAPR010000229.1, read as the reverse complement.
CTCCCAGCCGTGGCCGTTCCCGTCATCGCTGATGCTCGGTTTCACTGTCCCGTGGATCTCTGGCGAACCGCCCGGAACCGATCCCGAGCTCGAGGATGTGCGCTGGTTCACGCGCGAGGAGCTTATGCCCGCGACCGCACAAGAGGACAGCTGGGATGGGACGCCCGCCGCGGACGCCGAGCTCTTGCTGCCACCGCGGCTCGCGATCGCGCGGCGGCTGATTGAGCACTGGATGGGGTGAGGAGCGCCCACCGAACGCGGGCTTCCGCACGCTTGCGATCGTCAGCCACGCACGGATCCGCCCGCCCGGGGCGAGCACTCGGTCGCCTTTGCACTCGTCCGGGCCCGTCGGTTGCGGGCGATCGCCTTCTGGCATTTGCGATAGCGCAGGGGCGAGGGGCTGCAGATCGCCGAAGCGATAGTCGGCTTCGAGCCGCCGTCTCGTGGAAGCGATCGCCAGCTCCGTCTCCGGCGGTCAAAAGCAGCGCCAGACGGCGTCGAGGCGCACTGGCGCCTTACGCCTGAGCAGCCGCGCCGGCATCGTGGCTGCTTTCGTGGCTGAGCGCTCGTTCGGCGTCGGGAGCGCCTTACGCCTCAGTCGTCGCCAAAAGGAGTGCCAAACCGGCGCTGGCTAATCGGAGGAAAGGAGTTGTCCGGCCCCAGGGGTGTGGCACTGCGGCTAACGCGGGGCGGGGGTCATAGTGCCTGACTATGGTGTGCTCAGCGCGCCCGGCTTAGGTAGCGGTTGAGCGGCTCCCAGTACATCTTGTGCCAGCCGGCTGCGAGGTCGTCGTGGTGCTCCTCTGGAAAGCCGGTGTGATCGAAGATCAGCCGGGTCGAGCCGCCGCCGTTGCTCTGATCGAGATCGAACTTGACGATCGAGTAGGCGCCTTCCGGCCATGAGGCCGCCCGCCACGCCTGGACCAGCCGGCGGCTGGGCACGAACTCGATGTTTCGACCGGTGATGTGTCCGCCGAACAGCTCGATCCGCTCGCCCTCGGTCGCGCTCAAGCGCGCGGCCGGGGCGCCGGTCAGCTGGGCGAACTGCGCGGCATCGGTCAGTGCTTCGAGCACTCGGCCGGCGTCGGCGTCAAGCGTGACTTCCTGATGGATCGTATGAGGCATGTTGCTCCTTCGTGTCGAGTTGGTTCAGAGCGATAATACTACACCGCTAGGTGTAGTATTGCTTCCAGCCTCGCGAAACAGCCGTCCCATCCGGAGGCGAACATCTCTCGGTCCCGGGCAGTCTGGACTCCGGAGTGAACGAGCTCGATCTCGGTCATCTCGCCGGCCGCGGTGAACTTGACCGTGACCGTTGACTCGGGCTCGGCCGCCCCAACGCTCCAACCAAACACGAGACGCTCGGGCGCAACGATTTCACGGAGCCGCCAGTGGAGCTGGTCGATCCGACCGTCCCCGCGCTGCACATTCAGGCGGAAGTCGCTACCGACGGCAAGCTCGCCCTCGACCGCCACGACCCGGGTGCCGCGGGGTCCGAACCACTCGCGCAGCCGCGTCGGATTAACCCATGCGTCGAACGCATCCGCCCGTGTGGCACGGACGCGGCGCACGACCCGCAACCCGTCTGCCAGGTTTTCAATCATTGCCTCAGTCCCACGCCGGGCCGCCGAGATGAGCGGCAAGCGAGTCGAACTGGTCCTCCCAGAAGTCACCGTAATCTCCAAGCCACGCCTGCGCGACCCGCAAGGGGCCAGGGACAAGCTGGCAGCGCCGGGTCCGGCCTTGCTTGCGATCCTCGATCAAGCCGGCGTCGGTGAGAACCGCCAAGTGCTTCGCGATCGCATTCAGCGACATGTCCAGCGGCCGCGCTAGCTCCGAGACGGACGCCTCGCCGCGAGCGAGCTGCCGGATGATCGAGCGGCGTGCCGGGTGCCCGAGCGCCGTGAACACCGAATCGAGCCGGGTTACATGTCGCTCTACCACCAGGTGAAGTTTACCGCCCTGCCCCCACTTCTGCTGGGCGGTTTCCACAACTGAGCACGGAAGCGCGCGTGGTGCGCGGCGACACCTGCCTGATCAAGGCCACCGCCCAATTGGAAGCCGAAGAGCCGGGTTCCAACGCAACGGTTGCTCTGCTTCCTTCTTGTCCCGGAGGGCCTACTTCGTACTCATAACGGCAGCCGCCAACGGGATCCCGCGTTCGCACCTCCACAAGCGCTTTGGAGTACGTGCGGCGCTTCTCGTCACTGCGGAACGGAGCAAGCCACCGGAGGATCGCTTCTGCTGCTTGAACCTCCGGAACTCAGGAGTGCTTCGGCGACGCCTCGGTCGCCACGGCTCTGTCGGTAGCCGGCGATCGCTCACCAAGGAAGGAGCAGTCCGGCCATCGTCCATGGCCTCACGAGCGTGACCGCTTTCGGACAGAAGCAGTGGCGCGAAAGACCTGAGACGGCGAGCCGGCCAGCGGGCGGCCGCGGCGCCGGCCGCGGTGAACGCTCACTTCCGCAAACACGAAGCACCAGCCACCCTCGGCGTCGGCAACAGTCCCGGGGAGGCTCCTCCTCTGCGTTTGCGGTAAGCCGAAGCACAGTCCGCAGCCACGGTTCCCCGGCGGCGACGATGCGGAAGTCCGCTCACCGCGGGGATTGCCGGTCCTCGATGCCCCAAGCGGGGCTTGTCCAGGTTCACTGTCCATAATCAGGGCGATGCGCAAGGCCCCGAGGGTGCTCCACCTTGACGACATCGAGGCGATTCCCGGCCCCGGGACGCTTTCATGGCTGCCGGTCAGGCATGCCCTGGGCGTGCGTGCGTTCGGGTGTAATGCCTATGCCGCGGACGCGGCCGGCGATGATGTCGTCGAGCCGCACACCGAGGATCCGGCCCTCGCGCACGAGGAGCTGTACTTTGTCGCGCGTGGAAGCGCGACCTTCACCATCGACAAGCAGACCTACCACGCGCCAGCGGGGACCTATGTATTCGTTCCCGAGCCGGCATCCCACCGTTACGCCACCGCGGATGAGGCGGGCACGATCGTACTGAGCTTTGGTGGACCGTCGAGTTTCCAGCCGTCGGCGTGGGAGTGGGGATTTCGCGCTGCGGCGCTGCAGGAAGAGGATCCTGCTAGCGCCCGGGAGATCCTGCGGGACGGCCTGCGCGTCCATGCCGAGAGCCCGACACTCCACTACGGGCTGGCGTGCGTCGAGGCCCTAGACGGACACGCCGATGACGCGCTCAGTTCGCTTTGCAACGCGATCGAACTGCGGTCGGAGGTGAGCGATTGGGCCCGGACGGACTCTGATCTCGACCGTCTCCGAGACGACGAGCGATTCAGATC
>JAFAPR010000139.1 GCA_019247075.1 Solirubrobacterales bacterium | reverse complement strand
TGGAGCGCCCGATGACGGAATGCTCAAGCACTCGCGCCAGCAGCGGCGGCCAGTGCCCGCGCAACGCCTGGTGACCCATGAATAGGCCGAGATGCCCCCCGGGAGTGACGTCGCGGTACACAAGCGACCCCGGCGTGGAGGCGAAGTCGGCAACCGCGAAGACCTGATCCGGCGGGGTGATGTGGTCCGAGCCGCCGGCGAGCAGCTGCAACGGCACATCGATCCTTTCCAGGTCAACGCGGCGACCACCGACCTCGAGCGTGCCCGCGACCAGCTCGTTGTCGCGGAAAAGGTGCCTGACGATCCACAGGTGGAACGCACCTGGGATGTCTTGGGTGTGCTTGAACCAGTCCTCGAACTCGCTATAGCGAGCAACGTGCGCACTGTCATGGATCTTCGTCAGCAGCTCGAGTTGCCTTGAGATCTCATCGCCGGGTTTGATCGCGATGAATCCAGAGAGCATGTGCTGGCCTTTGAAAACGCCGCCGCCCGCCGCGACCAACAGCTCGAAGAACCGGAGGTCGCCAGCGGGCGCCAGTCGGAGCAGGAGCTCGTGGATCACGGGCTCGCCACGGTGAAAGTCGACCGGAGCCCCCGCGAGCGTGAGCGTGTTAATCCGCTCGGGATTGAGCGCCGCGTAGATCGCCGCGAGCCAACCACCCTGGCAGTCACCGATCAAGTTGACCTCGCCGCCGCAGTGATCGATCGCGCGGTCGATCACGTCCAGGTAGTCCGTGATCGAAGCATCAGCCGTTTGGTGCGTCGCGCCGATCCAGTCGAGCGACAGCGCGCGGACCAGCCCGGCCTCGAGGATTGCCCCCATCTGGCTCTGGCGGGCCGAGTAGTCGACGATGCACGAATCGTGGCCCGCCTGCGGCGGCAGCACCAGCGTCGGCACCACCGCGCCATGGGTAGAAATGGAGAAATCGCGCAGACGGGCGAGCGGCGTCTCGAACACGATCTCGTGTGGCGTGGTCCACGACGGCAGCCGGCGAGACCCCGTCAACTGGAACCAGCGGGGGAAGTCCAGCGCTTCCGGTCCGCGCGTGAGCGCAGCCGCAAAGCAGTCGGCCAGGCCCTCCACGCCGGCGGCCCAGCCCTCCAGCCAGTTATCGAGCAGGCCCGAGGAGTAGCCCTGAGCGACCGGCGGGCACCGCCACGCAGCATTCCTCACGTACGGTAGTCAACAGCACGGCGCCGACGGCTGCGCCGTTTTGCCTCGGTTGCCTCACCCTCTGCCGGAGAGCTTGGCCTCGCCAATCGTGGGTTCGAAGAGCTCGATCGGGTTGCCGGCTGGGTCTTCCAGCAGGATCTGCTTGCCGCCCACACCGGCGACGAGCTCGTTGCGGAACCGCGCGCCGCGCTCGCGCAGGCGCGCAACAGTGGCTTCAATGTCTGAGACCTCCAGCTGAAAGCGGTTCCATCCCCCGGGCTCGGGCATCGTCCCGTCAGGCATCGCTTGACCTCCTCCCGGACCGCCTCCGGGCGCGCTCAGCACTAAACGCAGATCGCCGCGCGAGAGCATCGCGAACGTGGGCGCCGGATGCATGTCCTCGTGGAAGCCGAGTTGCCGGCAGTAGAAGTCGATTGCGGCATCGACGTCGTCGACGATGTAGCGCACGCTGACTTTGGCCATGAAATCCCCTCGGGCAGTCATTAAAGCTTGGGGGCCGCATCGCTGCGGCCCCCCAAGCCAGCTACGCTCGCAGCCCGCCGGATCGGCGGCCACTGCGCTCGATCACGACTTATCAACCAGCACGCCGCCGTTCGGGCTCTTGAGCGTATAGGTGCCGCTGAACTTCGCGGTGCCCGAAGTGCCGCAGCCGCTGAACGAGACGGTCTGGTTGCTGAGCGTGAACTTGTCCTTGGTCGTTCCGCCCGGATCGGTCACCTTGGCGCCGACAGTCGTCGCGCCGTTCGGCTGGACCGTCAGGGTACACCCGAGGCTACCGACGACGATGGTCGCGGCGTTCTGGGGGACGGGTGAGCACGACGCAGTCGCTGCCCGACGTCTCGTCCTTGCCGGTGCCGGCGGGGCACGCCCCGTTGCCGGTGTCGGAGACGAAGTTCACCTTCCAGCCGCTGGCCGTGGTGACCATGTCGGTGCCGCCCAAGCTGTCCTTGCAGGTCCTGAACGTAGGCGCATTCATCGCCAGCGCGCCGGCATCGGGCCCGGGCCCCACGCTGGAGCTCCGGCCGTATTGCTCGTGCAGGTGATCGTGGGCACGCTCGAGACGAAGGTGGTCTTCGAGCTGGTCGCCGACCAGGACGAGTTCGCCCCTTTCTGCCATTTGTCCTCGCTGGCTCCGGTGGCGACCGCGGTTACAACCGCCGCACCGGCGGCAAAGACCGAGATTACGCTCACCGACAGAACCGCGAGCGTTCGTTTACTCCTTCTCAGCATTAATCACCTCTCTTTTGTCCGCCGTTTGGCAGACGGTGGATGTGTTCCTCGCGACTTGATTTCCCCGTCGCTCATCTCAACTACACGCACCTCCTTTTGTCTCGGCACGTTGTGCCTAGCTCGAACAGCTTTGAGTGAGTCACGCGCCGCTCCTCTGTGCGATCGTCTTCCCGCACGGCGTCGCCACCTCGATTCTTTGGTGCCTGCGCTTGCCGTTCTGGGCGCCGAGCGCGCTGTGCGCGAACTGCTGCTTGCGGCAGATGTCGAGGTGGTTCCCGGTGATGACCAGAACCCCCTTCCGGCCGCCGCTGATCGTCAGCGTGAATCTTGAGACAGGGGCGTCTGGGATCGCGGGAAAGGTCGTGACCAGCGCGCCCGACCCGGCGACCGAGGTCTCGGCCGTGAGGTCCAGCGCGATCTGACCCCTGAGCGGCACTAACAGCGTCGGCAGCGTGTGGATGGGGTGGCCGTGGACGAAGCGGATCCCCTGCACGAAATAAACCTTGCCGTGCAGCGGGCGGGACAGGAGGGGCGTGACCGCCGAGGCCGAGCCCACGATCGTGCTGGCCGGACAGTGGACCCGCCCCGAGCGGACCTTCTTCGCGACCTTGTAAGGACACACGTGCTGGCTGTTGTGTGGGTCGAGCGCCAACGCGAGCGGCAGCCTCACCTTCGCCGCCAGCAGGTTCGCTTCGTGCTGCGGCTGGGTGAGAACCGAGGTGAGCGTGGGGTGGTCGCCCGAGCGGGTACGGCCCGCGCCGGAGAGCCCGATCGTGAGCGAGGGCTTGAGGGACAGACGCGAGCAGCCCACGAGCTTGAAGGGCGAGGCCACGTTCGCCTTGGTTCCTTGCGTCGAGGCCAGCGCGCCGGTGACGCTCTCGGGCCTACACGAGGTCGGATTGAGCGTGAAATGGGACCGGTCCAGAACCACCCGGATGCGCCTCACTCTCAGCGGAATCCCTTTCAGAATGTGCGGCAGCGGGTCGGAGACGACATCCACCTGCGCCGTGTACGGGTCGATGTGCAGCGCCTGGCGCACCACCACCGTCCCCAGGTCAAATGGACCCGCCACCGCCGGCAACACCACGGCAAGCCCATACGGCGCGCCCTTTTAGCGCCCCGTCAGGTACACGTTCCCGGGTAGGCGCAACGGGCTAGGCCCTGGGCCCGACGCGGTCTCGGCGTAACCCACGCGCGCGGACGAAGGACAGGCGGGATGGGCCCTCTCCACCCTGCCCGACGCTGCGGCCGCAGCGGCAAGCTCTCGATCGTTGCACAGCTTTACGCCGGCGAGCTTCGCCAGCAACCCGACGGGCAACTTCACCGATAGACCGGAGAAGAACTGGTCCTGATCGCCGCGCGAGAACGAGACCGAAAAAGCGGTGAACGCCCCGGCGGCGGTCTTCCTGGCGTCGGCGCGGAACGACGGCTTGAATCCCGAAACGCACGCTGCGGAAACCCTGAAGCGAGCGGATGGCGACTGCGCCTTCGTACCCGACCAGGGCGAGAGCGAACTCTTCGTGACGTACGTGCGGCACGAGTCGGGCATGGCCAGCGCCGCGCGGGGACCGCCTGAAAGCGAAAGCCTCAAATCCGTGAACGGCAGCTGCGGGTTGTCAGCGAAGGTCGTGGTCAACTGGCCGGTCTTCCGGTTTGGGACCACGTGGCCGGCGAGCTTGACTTGCACGCCGTCGCTGTGCGCGGCCAGGTAGATCGCCAACAGGCTCCCAAACGGGTTCCTGCCCTGTGCAGCCAAATACACGCCCCCGGTCAGCGGATGAGCCAGCAGCGGCGTTTTGATGTCCACGGAGCCGATCACCGACGACGCGGGGCAGGTCGGCTTGCTTGCGTCGACCAATCCGATCTGCGCCTCCGAGCAGGCCTTTCGCCCTTCGGCTGCTGGCGGAGACAGCGACATCCCCCGGGGCAGCGTCACGGTTGCGTCCTTCAACTGCGCCTCGGCCAGGCCCTTCGGGCTATTGAGATCCGGCAGCCGGAGATCGACGCTGATGCCGGCCGGCGAGTCCGCGCGCGTGACGGTCGGCTTTGCCGTCAGCGCAGGCGCGAAGGGTAACCGACCGCATCCGGTTATCCCCACCGGGTGGCCGTGGTTGTCGTGGCTGACGAAGCTCCCCGACTGAACCCTTCCCGACTTCTGCCATGAGTTGGAGCGGAAAATGGTCTTCTGAGGACCCAGACAGGCCGTCGGAAGCGTGACGAACGGCTCCACTGCACCCTTGTACGGCGTCGGCTTGGAACACGCCCCCGTGAACAGCGTCCTGCATCGCTCGGTGTCATGGCTCGGATCGCCGGGAATGCCCCACAGGGTCAACGTGGAACCGGCCAGCTGTAGCGACTGCGGCAGGTTGCGAAGCGTGGCATCGAGCCCGTAGTTGCCGCCGGTGCGCACGCTCGTGTCGATGTACACGCTGGTGGTCAGGATGTGGAACCCCAGTTGGGCGGGCATCCCCGGCGGTGGGACCATGTCGTAAACGGCCTCGTGGACCGGCAGCGGGGCGTCCGCGAAGAGCACAGCGACGACGCCAACCTGCGAGTCGGTGGGGCATGGCGACGTGGAAGAGGCAAGCTGTTGTGCGTTGCAGCGCGGCACCACCGAGGGATTGCCGATCACCCCCGGCGGGATCGCGACGCTGACGTCGCGCGCGCTCCCGACCGGGGCGAGGTTGCCGCTCGACGTCAGGTGCGTCGTCAGATCGAAGGTCGTGGTCAGCCCCCAGGGACGGGATCCGGCCTGCGTATCGGGCGTGCCGTTTGGCTCCGTCGCCCAACCGTCCACATGCTCGAAGCCGTAGCGCGCGGGCGCTGAGCTGATCTTCGTCGCCTCTCTGCTGGAAGCCCGCGGCGCCCCGCCTCCACTCACGCTGACGCGGTTGGTGACCTCGGCGGGCGCTTTGGGCGCCACACGCACGGGCGCCGTCATGACGAGGACTTGGCCGGGTTGCAGCCGGGCCACGTTTTCGGCGTCGATGCACGTGACCGTCGACCGGCCACTGCACTTCACGCTGTTGCCAGCGTCGTCCTGGCCTGACACCGCTGCGGCAGCATCGAGCTCAAGCCCAACCGGGAGGCGATCGCTGATCGTGATCGCCGCCCCATTGGTCGAGGCGCCTACGTTGTTAGTTGCGGTCACCAGGTAGTGCTGCTGACCGGAGCGTTCGCCGTGGGCCAAACGCGTGGGTTGAGATACCGATGTGATCATCCAGATCGGTCCCGGGGTAACGGCACCCGCCTTTGACGCGAGCGCAAAAAAGAGCAAGGCGCAGAGCGCCGCGCCCAGTGCCGCTGCGCGCGCCATCCCACCGGCCCAGCCGGGGTTCTCACCGCGCACATCATCGCCCGCTTGAGCGCGATGGCGAAGCAAAGCCGCCATCCACGCGAGCGTCATAGAGGTCATAGTTTGAGTCCTTGTCTCGCCCCACGAGGCGCCCGAGCGTCAGGAAGAAGACGTTCCGCCCGCTCCGATCGGCATCTTCGAAGTAGGACGGCGCCCGCGACTTGCCGCTCGAGATCAGATACACGCACCCGCGTGAGCTCCGGCAGGTGCCTGTGCCGTCGGCTTCCCATTCGTAAACGTCCACGGGCCTGTTGGTGTCTTGGGGAACGAGCGCGTCTGCCGATTCGAAGAAGACGCGCTTGCCCCCCGTCCCCATGTTGTTGAGCGCGTCTTGGAGCGCCGTGACCGCGGCGGCGGCGTCCTCGGGCAGCCGCGCCAGTGCGGCGTCGCCTGTCGCCGCGGCGCCGCTCGGCCTGCACGACACACACTTCACCGTGCCCCTCTTGGCGCTGTAGAGGTAGACCTCGCTGTGGCCGGCGTTGTCGTAGCCGGAAGCCGGGGAAGCCGAGCTCGTGAATAGGAGATGCACGCCGTCCGGCGAGAGTTGAGCGAACGTGCTCACCTGATAGGCCGGCACGAACGCCCAGTCTCCGCTGTCTGCCTCGCTCACGGTCGCGACGAACGAGGTCTTGCCGTCGTGCCATGCGTAGAGATTGCACTTCGCCGACGGTCCCGCAGAAAGCGAGCACTTCCCGGGCGCTGCGCCGGGCGCGAGCACACCGTTGGCGACGTAATAGACGTAGGAACCGTCCTTGCTTGAGCCGATTACGCCCTGCACCGCCGTCCCCTGGCTACTACTGTCAACCGTCAGGTCTGCGAGCTTGTGGGTGGTGGCGTCGTACTCGTACAGGTCGCCGTACCCGGCACTTGTTGCCGTCGAGCGGTTGGTCAGCCGCTCGTTGCTCGTAAAGAACGCCTTCGAGTCATCGACGCTCGCCATCCAGTAATCCCCGCTTCCCTTACCCTTGGCACAGCTCGGCTTCGAGGTGCATTGCGACGCGGTGATCGCGGTTTTGACGCCCGCCTGCTCGAGATTGATCACCGCGGTCCCGCTTGTCCAATAGAACCGCGAACCGTCCGGCGACATCGCTCGCTGCGCGCTGCCCGTCTGATCGGCGCTGTTAGAACCCGCGAGAGCGCCGTTGGCGCCGACCAGGCGGACCACGCCATCGACCCATTCGTAGAGATTCAGCTGGCCGTTGGAGGACGCGCCCTTGACCAACCTGTCGGCGTCCTCGAACAAGACATGGGAGAAGTCAGACGATGCCGCGCCGAAGCTTGCGCCGCCGAATGGCTGCCGCCGAGGTTCGCCGAGAGTTAGGAGCCGGAGCGAGCCACCCGGTTCCCGCACGTAGAGGTTCAGCGTGCCCCGGGTTGCCCGATCCAGGGGCGGATCGCCGTTTTGTACGACCATCCGGGAAAGGCTCTCCGAGAAGGCCACGTAGAAGTCGTTGAGGTTGCTTGCGTCCGACGACTCTCGCGGCGAGATGCCCCTCGTCGACCATCCCTTGGCCGTCCTTTTGCTCAGGTATTGGTCGAGGATCGCGCCGGCGGGGTTGCCCGCAAACGAGCCGAGCGAGTCATACGTCACGGAGTTCCCTTTCGGCGCTACCGCTTCATTGCGGAACGTGATGTCATAGCCGTTCTTTTTCGTCGGCGACACGAGCTCGTAGGCTCGGCAGTCCCGCAGCCGGGCGGACAGGCCGGTGCGCAACTTCGCGTTGGGGCACGTGGCGGCGGTGGCGGAGGCCGCGAGGACGGCGAGCCCGCACCCGAGCGCGGCCAATGTGGCTGAGCACGTCGCGATGACGCGCGCGCGTATGAATGGATCGACGCGTTTGAAGCCGAGAGGCCGTCGATCGCGCTCACCCGGGTATCTCTTCGCTAACCCCGCAGCGAGCTCCGCGTCAGCGCGGCCGCGCGCGAGACCTTCCCCGGTCGAGCCCACGGGCTCGACCTCCTCTACCGGCTCAATCACCTGTCCGTTCAGGTTGGTTGACAGTCTCGACTTCGACGGCCGCCGGTCCGTACGGCGTCAATGATGCTTTGCGGCGGCGCGCAATCTACCACATTGGGCACGCTCTCGTCTACAGCATCCGCGGAACGCGGCGTCGCTAGAGACGAGGGTGTTTCTGCTCGAGATCCGTTGTGAGATGAGGCAGGCCGACCGCGGCAGACTGCCTCCGGTCAGCCGGCGCTGCTGGCCTGGGCGCCGACGGCCCGCGAGTCGGCCCGCAGCTCATTCGCCGCCCACCAGAGCGTCAGTTCGCCGCCCAGCACCGGCGAGGGATGACTCGTCGACAGGATTGCTTCCATCCGGCGGGCGGCGAGGTCGGTCAGCAGCCACGAACGGTCAGCGAGGCGATCCACTGAACCCTGGGAGACGAGCGCGTTGACTGCCAGCGTGGCGGTCGGGCGCCGCGCCGCGATCAGCTGGCCGAGCACCTCGTGGCTGAAGGGCAGGGGAAGCACCGTGCCTTGCGGGGTGACGTGCCCGAAGCGCTCTGCCAGGTGCCATAGGGTCAGGAGCAGTCGGTCCTCGGCTTTTGGCAGGTGGGCGATCAATCCCTGGATGGCGAGATTCTCGCGTTGGGTCTCGAGACGGCGCGCTAGCGCTGCCAGCAGACTCGGCCACCGCGCCGCGGCCTCGATGAACGATCTGCCCAGCACGACAAGCTTCAAATCGGACAACGCGGTCAGCTCGATGCGTCCGCCGAGCCGGGGACGGCTGGCGAGGACGGGCAGCTGCAACACGCCGCTCCGGCCGAGGAGCTCGAGCATGTGGCGATCTCCGAGGGCGACCTCTCGGCACAGCAAGCCGTCCACGATCACCAGCCCGAGGATGTCGTCCCGATCTCCCGCCGCCTCGGGCGGTGTCCAGCGCCCCTGCGGCACGACAACAAGCTCGCCCCGACAAGCCTGCCGGGCCGCCGCCCAGTCCTCCGGCCAAACCCCCGCCCCAAGCTCGGGATCCAGCTCAAGGGCGAGCGCAACCGCCGGAGAGACGGCGCCGGGACCGCTCCTCATTTCCCTCGCCCGTGAGCGACCGGTTGCCCGTGGGGGACGGATCCGCCCGTTCCGGGATCCCGTCGTAGCCCCTCCGGCAGGCCATTTGTCGGGTGCGGGCTGACGTCCGTCTCGCGTCTCCATCACTTGATACAGTTAAGATTGACGACAAAAGGGTTGCGTTGTGTCTTATACGATTAGTAGTATACGATCATGGTAGCTGATTCGTCAAGGGAACACGCCGGCAGGGGCTGGCAATTCGTCACCAACCACACCCAAGTCCTGCTCTGCATCGCCAATGACCCCGACATTCGCCTGCGCGATATTGCCGACGCCGTCGGCATCACGCTCGGCTCTGCGCAGCGCATCTTGGCCGACCTCGTCCAAGCCGGCTACGTCAAACGGGAGCGCCGCGGACGTCGCAACCGCTACGTGATCGACCGAGATACGCCGATGCTGCGCCACGCCGCCCAGAAAGGCCACGACATCGGCGGCCTCCTCGAGCTACTCCGCCCAGAAGGCCACGGTTAGCGCCCCCGGCAGGATTCGAACCTGCGACAACCGGATTAGAAGTCCGATGCTCTATCCAGACTGAGCTACGGGGGCAATGATTGGTTGCAAATTTAGGCCAGAATCTGGCGGTGGGCCCGGAGACGCGCTACGCGATGAGCGGCGACGTGCATATCACCTACCAGGTGACTGACGAACGGGCCCGTTCGATCTCGTCTTCGTCCGGCTACGTCACCCACATGGAGCTGCAATGAGGCTCCCGGGTTTCGGTGAGTGCCTCTCAGATCTGAACTCGTTCCGCTGACTCATCCGTTTCGACAAGCGCGGCCCGGGATGTCCGATCCGGTCAGCGGCGCACCCAACCTCGAGTCGCGTACTGACGACGTCCTCACGCCGGGTGATAACTGGGATACCCGGGCGGTGATGGGTTCGGTCGGCTCCCAGCGGGCTGCGTTCTACGGCCTCTCCGACGAAACCCCCCGTGACCTGGAGGGGTTTCGTGAATCGGGGCGCCCGGATTTGAACCGAGAACCTCAGCCACCCAAAGGCTGCGCGCTACCAGATTGCGCCACGCCCCGCCGGGACTGCTGAGTCTAGATGCCAGTCCTCGCGGACACAGTCGATCCAGGCTTGAAGTCGGGCTTGGAGATATGTGTCATATACGGTAACGCTGGCGACGCCGTGCATGCAGCGCCGTGCCCGATGCCGCAATTCGCCGCTGTTGGACTTTGGGACAAGATCCACGGTCGCTGGATCAACATCAACCGCTGTGGCCCAAAAGTGCCGCAACTCGTCGGCGTCTTGGTCGGCGTGGTACTGGACGCGAACAATCACGCGCTTGGCGCTGAGTAGCCTGAGCCAGCCCGCGGCCATAGCTACAACGGGAGCGTCGGAATTGCAGATCGACGCGATGTTCCGATTCCGCTTGTATCCCTCTGCGATGTACAGCACGACGAAGTCCCTGAAAGTCGGGAGCTTGATCAAGTCGTCGTACTCGACTAGGCCTTGGTTGTAGGCAGCCTCGCGTAAGAGCCGGTACTTCTTTCGCATTCCGCGGTTGCCCGTTCGCTGGCCGCGCGTGGCGCGCCGCGGCCTCCCCAGCGGCAGGTCCTTGATCCAGTAGTAGACCGTCGTCTTGGGCAGGCCCAGCCGGTCAGCGATCTCGATCAGCGAGAGGTGCTTCTCAGTGCGAAGTTCGCATGCTCGATCTCGAAGGTACCGCGGATAGGCCATATCGCTATACGAACAAACGTTCCCATAGAGGCCGGACGGAATGATCGTTCGCCGGCCTGGACGCCGCGCGCGATCAGATCGACGAGCGCTTGCCGCCGCTGCGCGGAATAACGATGATGAAACTCGCGCAGACACCGCTCGCCCAGCGCCCTCGATTAGCGCCGGGTTAGCGCGAGAAGGTTGAGTCGACGACCACTCCGCGACGTGACGGACAAGTAGCGCGACATCTTTTGGGGCGGAACAGGCCAGGAAGGTCGGGGACCATCTGCTGATGGAACCTCTCGAACGCATCGGCCATCAGCGTCAGGTTGTCGGGCCAGTGCCAATAGATGGTGGACTTGCCCACGCCCGCACCAGCGGCGATTGACTCGATCGTGACCCCTCAATAGCCGATATCCGCCAGCTCCTCCACCGCGGCTTCAGGATGACCGTTCGGGAGTGCTTGACGCGGAGCAGGTTTTCGCCGCTAGCGCTCACGTCCCCGGCAGGTCCGTCCATCCCAGGACCAACGAGCGGCGGCTGTCGCCTGCGTCGAGTAGCCTCAGCGGCCCCAATGCCCGAGGTCAAGCCGCTCTGCGCCCTCCACTACAACGTCGCCAAAACGGGGGGCCTTCAGCGCGTGATCGCTCCCCCTTACGACGTGATCGATGAGCGCCAGCGCGAGCAGCTCGAGGCCCGATCGCCCTACAACGTGGTGGCGATCGACCTGCCGCGGGCGAACGGAAACCCCTACGAGAACGCCGCACGCAAGCTCGCCGAGTGGCAGCGTGAGGGCGTAATCGTCCACGACGACACGCCTTCTCTATGGCTGCTCGGTCAGCAATACACCGGGCCAGACGGCGTGCGGCGTACACGTCGCGGCGTCCTCGGGCGCGTGCGCGTGGAGCACTACGGGGCGGGCACGATTCGCCCACATGAGCGGACCCACGCGGGGCCGAAGGAGGACCGCCTGCGGCTGACCCGCGCGACCCGCACGAACCTCTCCCCCATATTCTCGCTCTACGACGACCCCGAGGAGGCCGTCTCAAACGCGCTCGCATCTTTCATCGAAAGGGCTCCGTTCGGGGAAGCGATCGACGACGACCTTACCGCGGATCGGCTGTGGCGCGTCGATGACGGCGATGCCATCGCCACAGTCGCCGCGGCGCTGGCCACAACGGAGCTGCTGATCGCCGACGGCCACCACCGCTATGAGATGGCGCGCCAGTACGCCGAGGAGCTCGGTGGCGACGGACCGCACCGCTACGTGTTGATGTGCCTTGTGGCGATGCAGGACCCCGGCCTGACCGTGTTCCCGACCCACCGCTTGATCGACGGTCTCACACGCAAGCAGCACGAGGCGCTTGCCGACGCGATCCGCAATGACTTCGAAGTCGCGCCGCTGCGGGACACGAGCGAGCTTGCGCCGAGCGCCGGCGACGGCGTGAGGATGGGCTACATCGATGCATACTCAAGAGAGCCGTTCATGCTTATCTTGAAAGATCAGAGCATCGCCGACGCGGCGCTTCCCGGTCACTCCTCGCCCTACCGCCGCCTCGATACTGCAGTGCTCGAGTCGCTGATCCTCAAGGGTGCGCTTGGCATGAGCGACGAACAGATCGACCACCTGGAGGGCTTGGCCTACGCGCGTAATGTCGCCGAGGCGCTCGCGCGCATAGAGCGAGGCGACTGCGACGCAGCCTTCTTGATGGCGCCGACGCCGATCGAGCAGGTGCGCTCGGTTGCCGCCGCGGGCGAGACGATGCCCCCCAAGTCGACCTACTTCTTCCCCAAGGTGCCAACCGGATTGGTGTTCAACCCGCTAACGGAGTGACGCGGTAGGAGGTAGCAGTGAAGGCAATCGCATACCGCAGCGCCCCGAAGCAACTAGCCCAAGAGATGGAAATACGGGACCACCGGCTGGTCTCGGATGAGCCCGCCGACAAGGGGGGCGAGGATCGCGGGCCCACGCCGCAGGAACTGCTGGCGGGGAGTCTCGCGGCCTGCACCGCGATCACCGTCGAGATGTACGCGCGGCGCAAAGAGTGGGATCTCGGCGAGGTCGAAGTGGAGTGCGAGTACGGCGAAGCCGAAAAGGGCAAGCCCACGGTCTTCAGGCTTGCGCTCCGCCTCCCGGGCGGACTGGCCCCCGAGCAGGTGGAGAGACTCGCGCTAATCGCGGCAAAGTGCCCCGTCCACAGAACGCTCGAGGGCGAAGTCAAATTTGAGCAACGTGTCGAGCTGGTCGAGCCGGCGACCGGGTGACGGGGATGGCAGCGTCGGCCGACCTCCAGACGTTTCGCGACGCGCTCCGCCGTGTGCTGCTCGCACCGGATGATGCGATCGCGATCGCTGTCCACGGCCGCACCGACGCCGCCGTACTGGTGCCGCTGTACTTCGACGGAGGCGAGATCCACGTCGTCTTCACCAAGCGGCGCGATGACCTGCGCCGTCACGCGGGGGAGATCTCGTTTCCGGGCGGCCGGCGCGAGCCTGACGAGAACGATCTGCGCGCCACCGCGCTGCGCGAGAGCGAGGAAGAGATTGGCTTGCCGGCGGACGTGGTGGAGATCGTGGGTGCGCTCCAGCCCACCCCTACGATCGCGACCGGCTACGCCGTGTACCCGTTCGTGGGATTGATCGACCCCGGGCGCGCATGGGTTCCCAGCGCGGCCGAGGTTGCCGCCGTCATTGAGCTCTCACTCCCGCAGCTCGCCGCGGGTTACGGCCGCCGGCGGCTGACGCGGCGCGGCATTCCTATACGAACCGACTCCTACGTTATCGGCGACCACATGATCTGGGGAGCGACCGCGCGCATCCTGGCCGACCTGCTCGACCGGCTGGGGGCCCTGGGGAGTTGACCGCGTCCCGCTATTGAAGGCCACCCAGCAGCCCCTCGGCTGCGCCAACCGCCGACGCGACCCACGCGTTGTAGGCCTCCGGCGGAGCGTCGAGCAGTACGAAGGGAACGCGTGAGCGCGCGCAGGCACCCCGCACGTGCCGCGCACCGGCTTGGAGGACGTCGGCCGGCACAGACCCACCGGCCTCGTAAACAACGCCGCGCACGGCCGTGTCGATCAGACGCACGAGCAGCATCTCGAGCCTGGACCCGTGAAGCACCCTCAACGCGTCTGGCTCCCCACGCGCCGAGCCGAGCAGGATGTAAACCAGCGCGACGCCGTCGACCGCGGGCATCAGCGTCGAGACGCGGTCTGGGTCGGCGATGGCGGCCTCTGCGCCCACCGCTTCGATCGCGCCCGCGTGAGCGGCGTTACGCGTAGTGCCTCGGACGGCATGCCCGCGGCCGGCGAGGGCCCGAGCCAGCTCCCCTCCCCTGCACCCGCAGCCGATGATCAGGCACCGCGCCAGCCGTACAGGCCTTCCTTTGCCGAGGGGATCGTTCAGGACCTCTGTGCGGGGCCGGCTCCGAACTCGCGGCGGACGCCATCACGCGTCCGTTCCGGCAGCCCCTTCGAGCGGCGGCGCGCGTTGGTTGCCTCGAGCAGCTGGTCGAGATCGCGCTCGGCGAGATAGGCCTCGCGGCGCCGGCGCTGCTCGCTTATGTCCGCCATTACCCGCATCTCCACCTCGTCCAGGGTCTCCTCGGGCTCGCCGCGGGCGCGACGACGCGCATTGCGGACCGCGACCAACTGCCGGACATCCTCGGCTTCGAGCGCTTCCTGCCGCTCGAGCACCTCGCGAGTCGTCCCCCGCCCAAGCTGTTGCACCCCCGAGCCGGGCGCCTTCCTGCCCACCGCGACCAGCACCAGCGCCAACCCCACGAGGAGCCCGACGACCGCCACTGCGAACGGGTCCACGCGCCCGAGTCTACTCCGCTAGCTTGCCCTCCCACATGGACCTCGAGCTCTCCGACGAGCAGCGGCTGATGCTCCGAGCGCCACGGTGAACGCCTCCCCTCCGCGGATCATCGGCGTCGCCGGAACGGGCACGATGGGAGCGGGAATCGCGGAGCTCGCGTGCCTTTCCGGAGCGAGCACGTTGTTGCACGATCCGCTCCCCGACGCACTCGAGGCGGGGGTCGATCGGATCAGAAGCTCTCTGGAGCGCTCGGTCAAGCGCGGCCGCCTTGGCGCGTCAGCCGCCGAGGCCGCCGCAGCGCGGCTCGAGCGCGCTGAAGAACTCGACGCGCTCGCCCCCTGCGAGCTTGTGATCGAGGCCGCGCCAGAATCTCTCGAGCTCAAGCGCGGGCTGTTCGAGCGCCTGGCAGAAATCGTTTCCGCTCGGTGCGTGCTGGCGACCAATACCTCCTCGCTGCCGGTGACCGCGATCGCCGCGGGAGTGGCCTCGCCGGAACGCGTGGTGGGCATGCACTTCTTCAACCCGGCGCCCGTCATGCGCCTGCTCGAGGTGGTGGCCGGCGAAGACTCCTCGCCCCAGGCGCTGGCGCGGGCCCGAGCCGCGGGTGAGGCGATGGGCAAACACGTGATCGTTGCGGCCGACGGACCCGGGTTTCTGGTCAACCGCTGCGCGCGTCCCTTCGGGCTCGAGGCCACGCGCCTGCTTCAGGAGGGGATGGCGCCGCTCGAGGAGATCGACCGGATCTGCCGGCTCGGGGGCGGCTTTCGCATGGGGCCTTTCGAGCTCGCCGACCTGGTCGGACTCGACACCCGCCTCTCCGTCGAGCGCTCCTTCTATGAACAGAGCTATGGCGAGCCCCGTTGGCGGCCCTCGCCGATCACCGCCCGCTTGGTCGCCGCAGGGCGGCTTGGCCGCAAGAGCGGCCGCGGCTTCTACGACTACGCCGACGCCGAGCAGCGTCGGCCCGACCCCGAGCCGCCGGCGCCCGGGGGCGGGGACGGGCTCGTGGTGATCGCCGGCCTCTCGCCGCTCGCCGAGGAACTCGCGCAGGCCGCGCACGGCGCGGGGTGGGAGGTGGCCTTGCCGACGGAGGCCCGGGAGTCCGGCGCCGTACCGGAGCTGATCCTCGACGCCTCGCTGCCGGGCGAGGAGCCCGAGGCCCCGTTACAGGGCGGCCCGCAGGCCATCTCCTGTGCGGCGGCTTCGCTGGCGGCTCTGGACCCCGGGGGCGGCTGCGTCGGCTTTCATGCCCTGCCTCCGCTGACAGACTCACACCTGGTCGAGCTAACCCGCGGGCCCGACTCGAGCGAGGCCGCTGTCGCGGCCGCGCAGCGGTTCTTCGCGACGGTCGGCAAGCACACAGCATGGGTCGGTGACGGCCCGGGCCTGGTTCTGGGACGGATCGTCTCCCAGCTCGTCAACGAGGCCGCGTTCGCTCTCCAGGAAGGCGTCGGCAGCGCCGAGGACATCGACGCCGGGCTCGTGTACGGGATGAACTATCCCCGCGGGGCACTCGCGTGGGGGGACGAGATAGGTCTCGACCATGTGCTCGCGGTGCTCGATGGCCTCTTTGACGAGCGCCATGAAGAGCGCTATCGCGCTGCGCCAATCTTACGCGCGCGGGTCTGGTCGGGCAGGCTTGGTCGCCAGACGGGCGAGGGGTTCTTCGCCTATGAAACCGAACTGGCCCGATGAAGGCGGTCGCCTTCCAAGCTCCCCGCTCCGTGGAGGTCGTCGAGCGGCCCGCCCCGGAGCTGACTCAGCCCGACGAGGCGCTGATCACCGTCCAGTGCAGCGGGATCTGCGGCTCCGACCTCCATATCTTCCACGGCCGGGTGAAGATCGAGCCGGGATTCGTGATCGGCCACGAGTTCGTGGGGACCGTGATGCAGACGGGGGACGCCGTGCTCGGCGTGGGCCCCGGAGACCGGGTCTGTGGCTGCTTCCACACCGCCTGCGGCCGGTGCTTCTTCTGCCGCCGCGGCGATTACCACAAGTGCGACCGGTCGCGCACATTCGGCCATGGTTCGCTGCTCGGTTCACTCCCCGGCACGCAGGCCGAGCAGGCGATCATCCCCCACGCGGACCTGACCGTGCGCCGCGTGCCCGAGGGCCTTGCCGACGACGTGGCGCTGTTCGCAGGGGACGTCATGGGCACCGGCTATCACGCCGTGCACGAGGCCCGCCTCGCGCCCGGCGACAGCGTCGCGATCCTCGGTATGGGGCCGGTAGGGCTATCGGCGGTTCAGGTGGCGCGCGCCGCGGGTGCCGAGCCGGTGCTGGCGATCGACACAGTGGGCGAGCGGCTCGACCTGGCCCGGCGCTTCGGGGCCATCCCTGTCCACCTGACCGAGGAGCAACCCCGCGAAGTGACCAAACGGCTCACCGGCGGTCGCGGCGTCGACGCCGCGATCGACGCGGTCGGGCACGGCGACGCGCTCGACCTGGGGATCCGCCTGGTGCGCAAAGCCGGCACCGTCGTCGTGCTTGGCGTGTACGCGGAGCCGTGCCAGGTGCACATGGGGCTGGTGTGGCTGAAGGCGCTCACCCTTCGCGCCGGCCCCGCCAACGTGATCGCTCATCTCGATCGCGTGCTCGAGCTACTGCAGTCGGGCTTCCTCGACCCGCGGCCCCTGGTCACCCACCACCTGCCGCTCGACGACGCTGTCGAGGCCTATGCGCTGTACGACCGGCGCGAGGCTCTGAAGATCGCGCTGAAGCCGTAGCGTGGATCAGGGCGCCAGGCGAGCGACCGCGCGATGGCTCGGATCTCACAGCCGAGCCGCGTGGAGCCGCAGGCCCTCCAGGTCGCGCACCACGAGCCTGCGTCGACCGGTCTCGAGGAGGTCGAGCTCCCGAAGAGTGTGGAGCGCCCTGGCCGTGGACTCGCGGGAGGATGCGCTCCACGCCGCCAGTTCCTCCTGGGTAAGCGGGAGCGCGACCTCGATCGCACCGTCCTCGTGCTCCACTCCAAATCGCTCGGCGAGTTCCACGAGCCGGGTCGCCACCCGGGCGAAGCTGCCGGCGGTGGCGAACTCGATTCTGCGCAGATCGGAGAGCTGAAGTCGGGAAATCGCCGTCTCGAGCAGCGCCGCCGTCGCGCGGGAGTATGCGGACAGAAAGGTTCGCAAGTCGTGGATCGGGATGACGAGGCCTTCGGTGGGCTGCAGTGCAGTCGCGTTGGCGGACCGCACCGCCTCTCGAACCGCTGACATTTCGCCGAGCAGATCACCCGCCCCAAGCAGCGCAAGCACGACCTCGGCTCCCCCGACGGCGGTCTTGTGGACCTTCACCGAGCCACTCAGCAGCACGGTGGCGCTCTCGGCGCGGTCGCCCGCTCGTACGACCAGCTCGCCAGCCTCCCAGCGCCGCACTCGCCCGGCATCCAGCAGTGCGGCGCGCTCAGGTTCCAGGAGCGAATCGAAGAACGACCGTACAGGCAATCCGCCCAGCCCCATCGGGAGGGAAACGTTACCCGCAGGACCGACGCATCGGGAACCTGCCGTATATGTCAAATGACGTGGCACAGGCACCGTGCCGCCCGTAGCTTTGCCTTGCACAGCGGCTGACACCGGGTAGCCGCGCGAACCACGAGGTACATCATGCTTTCCGTCCACCACATAGCGAAGGGAACCACGGCCGCCCTGGCGATCGGTGCGGTCGCGGCGCCTGCTGCTTGCGCCCAACCGGCCAGGATGGCCCCGAACCGGCCCCTGGTGCACAAGGCTCAGGTCGTGCCGACGAGCGGGACAGCAGGCTTTGAGTGGGGCGATGCCGGGATCGGGGCAGCCGGCGGTCTGGCGATATCGGTCCTTGGAATCGGCGGCGCGCTCGTCCTCTCAGAGCGTCGGACGCGCAAGACCGGCACATCGGCCGCTGTGACCGGCTGACCTAGGCACGCCGTCGCCCGCGACCACGGAGATGCATATGAGCCTTACGCCCCGAGCGTCTCGGCTTGCCCGGAGCGTGCGGCGACCGCCTCCTCCAGCTCTCCTTCGGGAAGCGGACCGGCGTCGCGCAGATACCACTCGGCGTCGAGCGCCGCTTGGCAGCCCGACCCGGCCGCGGTGACCGCTTGGCGATACGTGTGGTCGACGAGGTCGCCGGCGGCGAAGACGCCGGGCATGCTGGTCAACGTGGAGCGCCCGTGCGTCATCACGTACCCGGCGTCGTCGAGTTCCACTTGGCCGCGGATGAGCTGCGACTGCGGCTCGTGTCCGATCGCGATGAACGCGCCGGCGATCTCCAGCGACCGCTCCGAGCCGTCGGTCGTGTCGCGTAGCCGCGCGTGGCTGAGCGAGCCGGCCTGGCTCGGTAGGAACTCCTCTACCACGTAGGGCGTCACCCACTCGATGTTGTCGACCGCGCGCGCCCGCTCGAGCATGATCTTCGAGGCCCGGAACTCGTCGCGGCGGTGGACCACCGACACCGTGGAGGCAAACTTCGACAGGAACATCGCCTCCTCCATCGCGGAATCCCCTCCACCGACCACGATCGTCGGCACGCCCTTGAAGAAGGCCGCGTCGCAGGTCGCGCAGTAGCTGACCCCGCGGCCGGCGAGCGCCTCCTCCCCGGGGACTCCGAGCTTGCGGTGCTGGGCTCCCATCGCCAGCACCACGGCCCGACCCCGGTACAGCTCGTCGCCGACCCACACCTTGTGTAGCCCGCCACCGGCCGTCAGCTCGACTTTGGTGACGTCGTCGGTGACGAGCCGGGCGCCGAACCGGGCCGCCTGGTCGCGGAACTGCTGCATCATCTCGGGGCCCATGATCCCCTCCGGGAACCCAGGGTAGTTCTCGACGTCCGTGGTCTCCTGCAGGAGCCCGCCCCAGGCGAAACCCTCGATCACAAGCGGCTCCAGGTTGGCGCGCGCCGCGTACAGCGCGGCCGTGTAGCCGGCCGGGCCGCTGCCGATGATGATCACGTTGTCATGTGCGGGCGCTGACACTTCACTAAGTATAGCTTGGGTCCCCACGCCTGTCTTAATCCGTATCGGCCAGCGCTTGGAGGCGCTCGAGCGCGCGCACGAGGCGGTGGGCGAACGGAGATGCCAGGGGCGCGCCGCGGCGGACCGCCTCGGCGAGCGCGACTCCACCCAGCAGATCGACGACGTAGTGCTCGCCCAGGTAGACGAGCGCCAGCCCCAGAAGTGCCGTGTACCCCCAACCGACCGCACCCGGCGCGGGCCCGACTTCGGCTAGGAGCTCGGCGCCTGTCAACGACGTGGCGAAGTGCAGCGACGGCATGGCAGCCAGGGGGTTTCCTCCCAGAAAATGGTAAAGCGCCGTCCAGCGCCGGCCCCAGAACTGGGGGCCGTACTCGATCATCATCCGGCGCACGTTGAGCGAACGCCCGTCCTCGAGCTTGCCGCGCGCCGCGGCCCACCACGGCGGCGCCGTCGGCGCCGTCCAATAGAAAACCGCCCCCACGTCGAAGACCCCGTACATGCGAGCCGCCGCCGCGGGAAACCGATCCCGGTCGCGGATCCAGATGTAGGCGATAGTGCAGTGGGGCGTGAAGAACCACAGCCAGTGGCACCACACGAGCACCCGCTCGAACCACCGCACCTCGCCTGGGCGGCCGAAGGCGCGCTGCAGTCGCAGCGTGGGGATGAGCCCGAGTCCGAGCGCGCGGTCGATCGCAATCGGGTAGTCGGCCCGCACCCTCTCCTCTAGCCGCCCCGGATGATCATGCGGCATCTCGTACGCGGCCATGTAGGCCCAGAGGTTCAGGCCGCAGACGGCCAGATCGCGAAGCGGGGTGCGTTTGTAGAGCACGCACGCGGCGATCGGCGAGACCGCGGCCATCGGCAGCACCACTGACGGCGGCAGCTTGAGGCGGCGGCGCAGCGCAGGCGCAGCCGCCCCCGCGACGAGGAGGCCGCAAGCGACGGCTCTGATCCCCCTCGACGTGCGCAAGGCAGGCCAGTATACGGTCGCCCTCTGCCGCGGGTCCGGGCCTAGCCGGCGGGTCGCGAAGCGGGCTCATCGCGTACCGGCGTGGGACCGGAGGGGCTGGTCGAAGCGTAAAATGCCCCGGGCTTTGGGAGCCGTGCCGACACGTCCACGCCGCCGCGGTGGCCCGAGGCGGCCGGCTGCATTTGCAGTTGCGCTATGCCTGTCGGTGGGGTGCACGCTGCTGCTGGCGCCCGTGGCCAGCGCCAACTTCATCGGTCCCAAGGCCGGCGGATCGCCAAACGCGAACCAGATCTCGTCCCTCTACCACATCATCCTCTACATCGCGGCCTTCGTGTTCGTGGTGGTCGAGGGAACGCTCTTGTACTCGGTCGTCAAGTTCCGCGCCAAGAGGGTCCGGCACGCCGCCCAGATTCACGGCAACACGAGGCTCGAGGTCGGCTGGACCGTGGCGGCGGCGCTGATCCTGGTGGCGATCACCGTGGTCACGTTCGTCAAGCTCCCGTCGATCATCACCCCGCCCAATTCGTCGGCGGCCATCTCCTACCAATCGGCCTCGGTCAACGAGCCCACTCCGCCCAACGGCAAGCAGCTCACGATCTGCGTCACCGGTCGCCAGTTCATCTGGATGTACTCGTACGGGGCGGCTTGCGACAAGCATCGGTGGGACGCAAAGCTGCCCTACTCCTACCAGCAGATGGTGGTGCCCGTGCACACGACCGTCGTCCTGGTGATCCAGAGCATCGACGTGATTCATTCCTGGTGGGTGCCCGCTCTGGGCGGCAAGGTAGACGCGGTCCCGGGGTACACGACATACACCTGGTTCAAGGCCCTCCACACCGGCCTCTTCCACGGTCAATGCGCGCAGCTTTGCGGTCGCCAGCACGCCTTCATGACGGCGCAGGTGAAGGTGGTGGCGCCGGGGCAGTACGCCGCGTGGCTCAAGCAGCAGGGGGTGGCGATCAACGCCGCCAACGATCAGGTGGGGACGCTGCGCCAGATGCTGACAAGAGAAGGCCAGCTCTAGTCCCGTGTCCATCGTAGCCCCCCCGACCGCGCCCGCTGCCGAGGCTCGCCCGGTGCCGCAGGTGGTCACCGACACGGTCTTCGTCCCGCGGCGGAGGCTACGGTGGATCGATTGGGTGACCACCACCGACCACAAGCGGATCGGGATCATGTACCTGGTCCTCACCTTCGTGTTCTTCATCCTGGGGGGCGTCGAGGCACTGCTCATGCGGGTCCAGCTGAGCGTGCCGAGCAACACGCTGCTGAGCGGAGAGCACTACAACGAGCTGCTCACAATGCACGGGACGACCATGGTCTTCCTGTTCGTCGTGCCGGTGATGGCGGGGTTCGGCAACTACTTCGTGCCGCTGATGATCGGGGCGCGAGACATGGCCTTCCCGCGCCTCAACGCCCTCTCCTTCTGGCTTTTGCTGTTCGGCGGCGTGGTCTTTTACGCGACCTTGTTCTGGCAACCGCCGGAAGCCGGCTGGTGGAGCTACCCGC
The DNA here is from genome assembly GCA_019247075.1 of Solirubrobacterales bacterium. GTDB lineage: Bacteria > Actinomycetota > Thermoleophilia > Solirubrobacterales > Solirubrobacteraceae > Palsa-465. Next base: position 15,708 of record JAFAPR010000139.1, on the reverse strand, counting down.
CGCTATCGAGCATCCAGTTCTCGCCCTCGGGCGGCCAGGATGCGTGGATCTTCCTCATCCACCTGACGGGGATCTCCTCGCTGCTCGGGGCGATCAACTTCTACGCGACGATTGCCAACATGCGCGCCCCGGGTATGAGCTGGGGCCGCCTCCCGCTGTTCGTGTGGGCGATCCTCGTCTACGCGATCCTGCTGATCATCGCGCTCCCGGTCGTGGCTGCCGCGGTCACGATGCTGCTGGCGGACCGCCACTTCGGGACCCACTTCTTCGATCCAGTCGCACACGGCTCGCCGGTGCTCTGGCAGCACCTGTTCTGGTTCTTCGGCCACCCGGAGGTCTACATCATGGTGCTGCCGGGCTTCGGCATCATCTCCGAGGTCATCCCCGTCTTCTCGCGCAAGCCGATCTTCGGCTACAAGGCGGTCGCGGCCTCGACGGCGGTGATCGCCTTCCTCGCCACCCTCGTCTGGGCCCACCACATGTTCGCCTCCCCCGTGCCGATCGTGGTGCTCGGGTTCTTCATGCTGAGCTCGTTTTTGATCGGCATCCCCACCGGGGTCAAGATCTTCAACTGGATCGCGACCCTGTGGCGGGGGTCGATCTTGCCCACCACCGCCCTGTACTTCTGCGTGGGCATGATCGCGATCTTCACCGTGGGCGGGATCACCGGCATCTTCCTCGCGGTGTTCCCGGTCGACTGGCAGCTCAACGACACTTACTTCGTCGTCGCCCACTTCCACTACACGATCTTCGGGGGCGCGATCTTCCCCGTGTTCGCGGGCATCTACTACTGGTTCCCGAAGATGTCTGGCCGGTTCTTGAACGAGCGGCTGGGCAAGATCTCGTTCTGGCTGGTCTTCATCGGCTTCAACGCGACCTTTCTCGTGCAGCACGCCCTCGGCCTGTCGGGGATGCCGCGCAGGATCTATACCTACGAGCCGAACCTCGGCTGGTCGACGTACAACCTAATTTCAACCATCGGTGCGTTTATGCTTGGCGTGGGTGTGCTGGTGACGATTGTGAACGTCGCGCGGAGTCTCAAGGTCGGCGCGATCGCGGGCCCCGATCCATGGAAGGGGAACACCCTCGAGTGGTTCACAACCTCCCCGCCCCCGCCGAACAACTTCGACGTGATCCCGCGTGTGCGCTCGCTCGAGCCGATGCGCGACATCAGACGGCAGATCGAGCGACAGACGGGCGCGACCCAGAAGACCGGCGGCGGCGAGCGGTTCTTACGGGCCTGAGTGGGTTGAGACGGTGAACACGCCAGGGGCCCAGATCGCCGACCGGGGCGCAGCCGCCCCCGGGGGTCAGGTGGTGGGCTCCGGCGAGATCGGCACGCTCACTGTCGGTGGCCCCTTTGCGGGCCAGCGTCAGCTGGTCTCCGACTACATCGACCTGACCAAGCCGAAGGTCCAGTCGCTGCTGTTGCTGACGACGGTCGCGACGATGGAGATCGCGGGCAGCCCCGCGGCGAGCAACGTCGCGCTGACCTGTCTGGGCGGGTATCTGTCGGCGGGAGGCGCCGGCGCTATCAACCACTATTTCGACCGCGACATCGACGCGCGCATGCGCCGAACCGCCAGGCGGCCAATCCCCGCCGGTCGCATCGCGCCCCGGGCCGCCCTGATCTTCGGCTTCGCGCTAGCGGCGCTCTCGTTTCTCGAGCTCTCCGTGACGGTCAACGTCCTCGCCGCGTCGCTCGCGCTGGCGGGCTTCGTCGGCTATGTGGGCGTCTACACGGTCTTGCTAAAGCGGCGCACGCCTCACAACATCGTCATAGGCGGTGCAGCGGGAGCGATTCCGCCGCTGGTCGGTTGGGCGGCTACGCGCGGGTCGCTGGACTGGACCGCGGTTTACCTGTTCTGGATCGTCTTCTACTGGACGCCGCCCCATTTCTGGGCCCTGAGCCTGCTGATGAAGGACGACTACGCGCGGGTGGGCGTCCCGATGATGCCGGTCGTGCGCGGCGAGCACGAAACCCGGCGTCAAATCGTCCTCTACACGCTGCTGCTGTATGCCATCACGCAGCTGCCCTTCTGCGTCGGCGCGTTCGGCTTCACCTACCTGGCCGTCTCGAGCTTGCTGGGTCTTGCGTTCATCGCCGGCGCGATCAGGCTGTACCGGCGCGCCGACCGCCGCTCGGCGCTGCAGCTTTATCTGTTCTCGCTGGCGTACCTGGCGCTGCTCTTTGGCGCGATGGTGGTCGACGTCAAGCTGTAGCATTCGCGTCTCAGGCCGCCGCACGCATTGGCGGCACAGGCGCATGGACCGTAGGCTTGCACGCAAGAACATCCGCTCAGGTCTGATCGCGGGCGCGATCTGCGTGATCATGTTCGGGCTTACCTTCCTGGCGGCCGCGATCTACGTCCATCCGTGAGCTACGGGTCAGGCCACGACCCCGCGGCGGACGTCGAAGGTGCGCAGCCGCCGCCGGTCGGCGAAGAAATCCACCTGCCCGGCCCTACGGTGCTGCCGATCGTCACGGGCGCGGCGATCACCCTGATCGTGATCGGGACGACGATCAGCATCGTGCTCAGCATCATCGGCGCGATCGTCTTCATCGTGGCGGTCTTCCGGTGGGTTTCGCACACCAGCCGCGACGTCGCCTCGCTGCCCGACGAGCACCGCCATTAGCTGGGCGCCATAGCGACGGGCCTTCCGGTGGCCTCGTGCTCACTGACGGTGCACGGCCGCAAGCAGAGCCGCGTACGAACGCACGAGCGCGGCGCGCTCCTCCTCGATCAGAGGGCTCTCCGGGTCGCAGCCGGCCTTCACCCACCGATCCGACTGGACCATCGCCAGCGCGCGCTGCTCCGCCGCCGGCCGCACGTGACGCGCTGGAACTCCGTAGGTGTACGAGTACAGAGCGGCGAGGGCGTCCACGAGATGGCCCTGATTCGTAGCGCCGTCGCCGTGCTGGGCGGCGCGATGGACCCGCCACCACTCGACCTCGAGCTCGGCAGCGCGCGCCGGATCGAACGACTCACCGTGGTGGCGCACCACCAGCCGATAGAAGCGCTCCATCGCCCTCTGGGCCCCCTCGGGGTCGTTTTGAGGGCACGGCGCCCAGAGCTGGTTGGAGCGCAGCACCAGCCAGGCACCGCGCAGGGTGTCCGGCCACGGCAGGGCGAATGTGTGCCGAGTGAGCAAGATCGCGGCCCGCAGGAACGCGGGCCATCTGCGGCGGTAGTAGGCGACCCAGGCCGCGGACTCCAGGCTCCCCACCCGGCGGGGGTCAAACGACCGGTGTGGCTTGACCGGCAGCGGCCCTTAGCCCCTCGGGCGGTCCCCCAGCCCGCCTCGCGCCGACTCCAGCCCGCCTCGGCCGTCCTCAGCCCGCCTCAGCGGCCGCGGGGACCTCGCAGCTCGCCCCCTCCCCCGTCCACACACGGACGATGTCGCGCATCGAGAGCACGCCCAGCAGCTGACTTCCGTCGACCACGATCAAGTGCCGGAAGCGGCCGCGGACCATGGCCTGAGCGGCGCGCTCGAGCGACCACTCCGGATGGGCGAAGGTGAGGTCCTTGGTGAGGTGGTCGGCGACGAGCTCCTTGTCGGGATCCTGCCCGGTCCCGACCGCTTGGAGGATGTCGCGTTCGGTGATCACTCCCGGCCCCGGAGCGTCGGGATCGATCACGACCGCGGCGCCGACGTTGCGCGAGTACATTGCCGCTGCAGCCTCGCGCAAGGTGTGGCCGGGGCCGACGGTGAGAACGACGTCAGTCATCCCTTCGCGTACGTACATGGGCCTCTCCCGGTGTCGGCTTCGAGCGTTGTTCAGGATAATAGTGACAATCGTCGCAAGATTGCCGCAAGCACCGCTGACGGTCGGCAGCTGGTGCTTTCATAGGCGTGAAGCCATAGGATGGTGGCTCTCGGCGATGGGTCTCCAGTACAGCAGTGCGTAACCGTCCCCTCCTGCAAATGATCCTGGCCGCGGCTGTGGGCACGGCCATCCTGCTCGCGATCGTGCTCTCGATCAACTGGTTCCCGACCCACGCCTCCACGCAGATCAACCGCACGTCGACGCTCTACGACGTGCTGCTGATCGCCTCTGTACCGATCTTCGTGATCGTCGAGACCGTCGTCGTGTTCTGCGTATGGAGGTTCCGCATGCGTCCGGGCGAGGAGCTGAAGGACGGCCCCCCGATCCACGGCAACACGCGGCTCGAGGTGGTCTGGACGGTGATCCCGGCTTTGCTCATGTTCGGCCTCGCGGGCTATGCCTACACGGTGCTGCGCGCCAACGAGGCCAACAAGAGCGGCGCGATGACCGTCCAGGTGACCACGCGCCAGTTCGCATTCGAGTTCACCTATCCCCACCAGGACGGCAAAACGGTTATCTCCCCCATCCTCTACCTGCCGAAGGGCAAGCCGGTGGTCTTCAAGATCCGCTCGTACGATGTGGTCCACAGCTTCTTCGTGCCCAACTTCGCCGAAAAGATCGACGCCGTGCCTGGCATCACCACCACGCTGCGGGTGACGCCGAACAGGATCGGCACCTACCCGGCCGAATGCACCGAGCTGTGCGGTCCTGGTCATTCGTTCATGCGCGCAGCGGTGCAGGTGATGACGCCGTCGGCCTTCCAGGCGTGGCTGTCGAGGCAGCCCAATAACGGCCCACCGCCCATCGGGGCCCCGCCGTCGGGCGTCAGTGCTGCGAGCTCGAAGGGCCCTGCCAAGACCTCCAAGCCCACTGCCGCCGCCGGCAAGGCGGTTTTCACAAGCGCGGCGGGCTGTAGCACCTGCCACACGCTGGCCGCGGCCGGCGCGACCGGCACAATCGGGCCGAACCTGGATCAGCGACTGCGCAGCGACTGCGCAAAGCCCGCCTCCAAGCGGATCAGAGGCCCGACGCTCGAGCAATGCATACACGCCGCGATCACCAGGCCCTACGCCTACATTCCCAGCGGCTTTCACGCCGGGATCATGCCTGCTGACTTTGCCAAGCGGCTGACTTCCGCACAGATCGCCGCGCTCGTAAAATTCCTTTCGAGCGCCGCGAAGTGAGGCCGGGGTGGCGAGTGCTGCAGATGAACAGCGATGGCGATATTTAGAGGAGCGGTGCAGATGACCACAGAGCGCATGGGGCCCCGCTGATGGCGACCACGGTTGCGGAACACACGACGGCTGTCACGACCCCGGCGCGCGGGCGCTCCCGCGTCCCCTTGCCGGCGAAGCTCCGCCGCGGGGGCTGGTATCGGGCGGCGCTGTTCGACGTCCTGGGGCTCGGCTTTGCGGTCGGCATCACCGCGCTGTTGCGGTTCGTCAACCACCAGCACCCGGTGATCGACGGCCACGCCATCACGACCGTCGCCCTGTTCTCAGTGCCGGTCTTCTTCCTGCTGGGCCTCGGCGCCTTCGATTACTGGCTCTACTGGGCCTCGGGGCGCCCGACGCGCCCGGAAACCCACGAAGACCACGGCGCCCACAGCTGGCGCGACTACTTCCGCGTCAACCCCGACCACAAGGTGATCGGGATCCAGTACACCGTCACCTCCTTCTTCTTCCTGTTCGTCGGCGGCATGCTCGCGATGCTGATCCGCGCCCAGCTCGCCAAGCCGGGGATGAACTTCCTCACTCCCGAGGAGTTCAACGGCGTCTTCTCGGTCCACGCCAGCCTGCTCATCTTCGTCTTTGTGATCCCGGTGTTCGCGGGGCTGGCGAACTTCGTGCTCCCACTGATGATCGGCGCGCCCGACATGGCGTTCCCGCGCCTGAACGCCCTGTCTTACTGGCTGCTTCCGATCGGCGGGCTGATGATGCTGGCGAGCTTCCTCGCACCGGGCGGCTCGTTCGCGACCGGCTGGACCGCTTACGCGCCGTTATCGACCGACATGCCGATCGGCCAGCTCTTCTTCTCCATCGGGGTCCAGTTCGCCGGCTTCTCCTCGATCTTCACCGCGCTCAACTTCCTCGTGACGATCATCACGATGCGCGCGCCCGGGATGAGCTTCTTCCGCCTGCCGCTGCTGGTGTGGGCCAACTTCGCCACTTCGCTGCTGGTGGTGATCGCGACGCCGTTCATCGCCTCCTCGCAGTTCTTCATCCTGCTTGACTCGGCGCTGCACTTTAACTTTTTCAACGCGTTCGTGGGCCCGCATACGAACGGCAACGTGCTGATGTACCAGCACATCTTCTGGTTCTACTCCCACCCGGCCGTGTACATCATGATGTTGCCCGGCTTCGGAATCATCTCCGAGGTCATCGCGGTCAACGCGCGCAAGCCCATCTTCGGCTACCGCATGATGGCCTTCTCGCTGATCGCGATCGTGGTGCTCGGCTTCACCGTGTGGGCCCACCACATGTTCGTCTCCGGGATGCAGCCGTGGATCCGCATCCCCATGATGGTTACCACCGCCATAATCTCGGTTCCGACCGGGATCAAGATCTTCTCCTGGCTGGCCACGCTGTGGCGCGGGGTCTTGCATATGAGCACGCAGATGCTGTTCGCGCTCGGCTTCATCACGATGTTCACGCTCGGCGGCATCAGCGGCGTGATGCTGGCGATGGTCCCCTTCGACATCCATGTGAGCCAGACCTACTTCATCGTCGCGCACATCCACTACGTGCTGTTCGGCGGTTCGCTGTTCACGATCTTCGCCGGCGTCTACCACTGGTTCCCGAAGATGACCGGCCGCATGCTCGACGAGCGCCTGGGCAGGCTGCACTTCTGGTCGACGTTCATTTTCTTCAACCTCACCTTCGGGCCGATGCATTACATCGGCTTGCTGGGCATGCCCCGGCGCGTCTACAGCTACTCCGCGCAGTTCGCCGGCTGGAACCTGTTCATCTCGATCTGCTCGTTCTTCCTCGGACTCACGTTCCTGATCTTCCTGTGGAACATCGTGGCGAGCTGGCGTCACGGGCCGCGCGCAGCGGGCAATCCCTGGCGGGCGCTGTCGCTCGAGTGGCAGGTCTCCTCGCCGCCCCCGATCTTCAACTTCGAGACGATTCCCACGGTGGTGGGCGGACCGTACGAGTACGGCGTGCCCGGCGCCGTGCACGGCGTCTTCAAACCGCCGGCCGAGGCGAGGCGACCCAGCGCGGTGGCGGTGGCGCGAGAGTGAGCTGTTGATCGACACTGCCTCGAGCCCGCGCCGGCGCAGGACAATCCTGGTGGTCGCCAACGAGACGCTCGGCGGCCGGCGGCTGCTCGAAACGGTCCGCGCCCGAGCTGCGGAGGGCGACGTCCGCTTCGTGCTCTCCGTCCCCCAGAACCGCCCCAAGGCCGGATTGGTCATCTACGACCACATGGTCTTCGACGCTGCGCAGGCGCGCGTCGATCTGGCCCTGTCCGTTCTTCACGCCGAGGGCATCGAGGCGATCGGCGAGGTGGGCGATCCCGATCCCTACGCCGCGACGATGGACGCGGTCTATGAGCACAACCCGACCGAGATCGTCATCTCCACCTACCCCGAGACCCGTTCAGGCTGGCTGCGCAAGGATCTGATCCAGCGGGTGCGCGAGGCATCGCGCCTGCCGGTGGAGCACATCGTCGCCGACATCGACACCGAAGGCCTGCCATTCGACGTCACGCTCGCGGTCGCCAACCGGACCGCGACGGGCGATGAGCTCTTCGCCGCGCTCAAGCGCAAGGTAGAGGAGGACATGCTGCACGACCGCCGCCGGGTGGTGATCGCGGTCGTCCCCCAGGAGGGCGGCCACGGCGCCGCTACCCGCCGCGCGCAGACCCGCTTGAAGCTCGTGCTCAACCGGCTGCACCGGGCGGGCATCTTCGCGGCGGGGCTTGTGGGCGACCCCGATCCCTACACGGCGATCATGAACGCGCTCCAGTACTTCCGCGTCGACGACGTCGTGATCTCCACCTTTGCCGAGACCAAGTCCGGCTGGCTGCGCGCCGACCTGATCGAGCGTGTCCGGCGCTCCACGGACAAGCCGGTGGAGCACGTCGTCCACCACGAGCACGAGCCAAGCGCGGCCTGACGCGCGGGACCGTGATCGCCCCCGAAGCCCGGAGAGCACTCGCTTGGAATCCGCCTCAGTAACACACGCGGAGCACCACGGCCCGCCGCCGGCCCACCGCTCGTCGCGGGTCGAGCCCCCGGTGCTGGGAATGGTGCTTTTCATCATCTCGGAGATCATGATCTTCGGCGCCTTCTTCACCGCCTACTTCTTCATCCGGGTGGTGACACACGATCCCTGGCCGGCGCCGGGGACCAAGATTCCCGAGGCCGCCACCGGTATCAACACGGCGATCCTGCTGGTTTCCTCGCTCACGATCCACTGGGCCCTGGTCTCGATCAAGAGGGGCAACCGCTTCGGGCTCAAGGCGGGGATGGTGCTCACTTTCCTGCTCGGGCTGACTTTCCTCTTCCTGCAGGTCAACGAGTACGTTCATCTCGGCTGGGCGCCGCGTGACAGCGCCCAGGCGACCATCTTCTACTCGCTCACGGGCCTGCACGGCGCCCACGTGTTCGTCGGCCTGTGCGCGTTGTTGATGGTCACGATCCGCTCCTTCCGGGGCCACTATTCCCCGGAGCACCACCAGGGCATGGAGGTCCCGGGGATCTACTGGCACTTCGTCGACGGGATGTGGATCGTGGTCTACACGGCTCTGTACGTCCTATAGGCGGCGGACTAAGCTGAAAAGGCGATGCTGAACCCGCTGCGCTCCGAGGCCGAGGCCTTCCGCACGCTGGTCTACTTCGTGGCCGTGGTCGCGGTGATCATCGCGATCGTGGTCATCGTGCGAGCGGTGAGCTAGAGAGCTAGACGCCTATCGAGTCCGTAGGTACAAAATGGCCGACGGCCGCGCGGTGCCGCCGACCTGCAGGGTATCCCACATCCCGTTGCCGATCTCCTCGTTGTCGACCAGAGAGGCGATCCGATACACGCCGGGCCGACTTGCCCGGAAAGTGAAGCTGGCTGAGCTTCGCGGCCGCAGACCGGCGAGCGGATGGGGTGTCGCGGCGCCCGGGAACGAGGGGCGCGTCGCAAGGCTGTTGTCGGTGATCGCACACGATTGATTTGCGATCGAGTCCGTGTTCACACAGCGGACGGTGACGCGCCAACCAGTAGGGATCTTGACCAACACCTGGCCCCGGCTATACCCGTTGAAGGCGCCGAGCTCGGACCCGTTACCGCTCGCCAACAGCGTGAGGTCGACGCTGTGCTGATGGGGATTGACAGCCAGCCAGCGGCTCGGTGGCACCCGCTTGGGGCCGCTCGACCCACACCCTGCAGCGATCACCGCGAGCGCCAAGACCGAGCACCAGTTCCGGCATGCGCGCCTCCATCGCTGAGTACAAACTCGCCCGTTACCAGTGGGACCTGCGTGGTAGCCTCCCGGCATGGTTGTCACGGCTGTAATTCTCGGCGTCAATCTGATCATGTCGCTTGTCATCGTCTACGGCCTCAAAGGGGCCGTGAAGTGCGCATGCAGGCTGGCACCCGACGGATCTGCTGAGGGCCGCGCCGAAGGGCGCGGCCTTCAGGCCCTCGGCGCCGTGCAGGCAAGGATCGCAAGGTCGTGGGCCACACACTCGATGGTCTCGACACTCTGACGCTAGGGCTCACCCGGACTGCCGGGCGCCCGCGCGCCTAGGCGCAACGCGGACCGCGGAGGTTAGGCGCGCGCAGACGCGGATTACGCGCCGCTCGGAGTGCTCTCGCCAGAAGGGCCAGGCGGGCGGTCGACCCCGGGCTGCCCGGGCTGCCTGCCTGTGGAAGTCGGTGAGCTCGAGGCCGGCGTAGCCTCGGTGGCGTCCAGTGACCTCGAACCGCGCTGCGGCGGCCCGGGCACGCGCCTTGCTTCGATGTGGTACCAGGCGAGGATCGAGATCAGCAGCAAGGTCGGCAGCAGCAGCGAGAGCAGCGAGCCCGCGAGGAAGCTTGCAACGGGGATCGTGTCCATGGTCGTTCTCTCCTCAGGTGGTGATAGCCGTCCGGCGCCGAGTCGTCGCGCTGTCGGCCGCGAGCCAGCGCGTGAAGGCGATCAGCAGGGTCAACGTATACGCTAGCGACCCGGGTACCCACATCATGCCGGCGGCGAGCTGCTGATCGGTCAGGGCGGAGATGCCGCCGGGACGGTGCGCGAGGCTGGCATAGTGGGCGTACAGCGGGTGCGGCGCCAGCACGAGCACGATCGCGAGCAGCCAGCCGACGACCATCGCTCCTGCCACGCCGGCGATCCGCATGGGCCAGACGAGACGCGGTTTGAGCGGGCCGGGATCGATCACCCGCGCCCAGAACAAGAGCCCGAAAAAGAAGAACATCGCGTGCTCGGTCTGGTGGATCAGGTTCGACGTCAGGGTTGCGTTATAGGCGGCCGGTATGTGCCAAACGACGAGCGTGGCGTTGAACAGAATCCACGCAGCGAGTGGCCCGGACATAACGCGCACCGGCGCGGTAAAGCGCCCACGAGCCAGGTTACGACCAACGGTCGTGCGCACTTCCAGCGGGAACGCGCGCCACAACCGCGGCCACGGGCGGCCTAGCAGGATCAGCGGGGGCGCCACCGTGAGCAACAGGATGTGCTGGATCATGTGCACCCAGAAGAGCTGATCGGCGTAGTAATCGATCGGCGAGTTCAGCGCCACGATGATCATAAGCAGCCCGGCGAAGAACGACGCCTCCCTTAGCGGCTCGCGGCGCAGCGGGGTGCCCCGGCCGCGACCGCCCAGCACGTAGAGCAGAGCCATGAGCAGCACGTAGGCCACCGCGAGGTAGCCGAGCGGCGGGTCGATCGACCAGTGCCCCAGCATCTAGGTGACCACGTAGAGGATCACGAAGGCGATGAAGCCGAGCACGGCGTAGTAGATCCAGAAGAAGGAGCAAGCCTCCAGGCCGGCGCGGGCCAGCGGGACGTCATAGGTGGGCACGCCTTCCCTGACCGGGCGCTGAACCCCCTCGCGGCCGAGCCGCCAGAGGCTCGCGACCTGGGTCTCGATCCAGTAGGCGCAGAACAGCGCAAACAGCGTGTAGGTCGCGGTCCAGCCGATGAAAACGCTCGCGAAGGCGCCGTTGCCGGGGCCGAAACCAAGCGTCGTGTATTGGATGCACTGCAGCACGATCGCCGCCAGGGCGAGCGCGAGCGCCCCGGCGCTCAGGGGCAGCGCGGTCTGGGGCCGCCTGCTCGCTAACCACAGGAGCGCCGCGCTCACCACGAGCGCGACCACGATCCCGATCCCGTAGCCGATCGGGGGGCTGACGTGGCCGATCTTCCATGACCTGTTGAGGTCGAGCGAGCGCAGATAGAAGTAGGCGAAAACGAACGAGACGAAGAAGAACGCCTCGGCGCCGGCCAGCAGCCGGACGCCCACCCTCAGGTTACGAGGCTGCCACTCCGGCGGCTCGGGCTCGATGCGCGGATGGGTGGGAGCGGAGGCTTCCATCCGTCTCTATGCCTCCCCGCCGCCGGAGGCGATCGCAGGGCCGCCACCTCCTGCGTATGCCGGCACCTGGACGGGCTCACCGTACGGGTACGGATCCGGGTCGAACGCCGGCAGGCGGTCGAAGTCGTGCACGGGCACGGGCGTGGGCAGCTGGAACTCGATCGACTTCGAATGCCACGGATTTGCCTCCGCCGGCTCGCGCTTGAACAACTGCGACCACACCACGTTCACCAGGAACACCAGCATCGAGAGGCCGAGTACGTACGCCGAGATGGATACCCAGATGTTGAGCCCTTGGAGGAAGGCCGGATAGGTGACGACGCGCCGAGGCTGGCCGAGCCAGCCGACCGCGAACAGCGGCCCGAAGGTCGCATTAAAGGCGATGAACAGCGACCAGAAGTGGATCTTCGACAGCAGCTCGTTGAATTTGAAGCCGGTCATCCTCGGCACCCAGTAGTAGATCGCGGCGAAGAAGGTGAACACGAGCCCGCCCATGATCGTGTAGTGGAAGTGGGCCATCGAGAAGAAGCTGCCGTGCGTGAGCACATCGCTGGGCACGTCGGAGAGAAACACGCCGGAGATGCCGCCGATCAGGAAATTGAACGCCCACGCGATGCAGAACCACATGGGTATGGTGAACCGTATTCGTCCTCGCCACAGCGTCCCCATCGCGGCCAGGAAGATGAATCCGGTGGGGATCGAGATCAACTCGGTGGAGAGCATGTAGAACGGCCGCAGATCGGCGTTGATCCCGGACATGAACAGGTGGTGCTGCCACACGAACCAGCTCAAGAACGCCACACCGAGCATGCCCGCGACGGCAATCCGGTAGCCCCAGAGCGGCTTGCGCGTGAACACCGGCAACAACTCCAGCACGATCCCGAACCCCGGCAGCGCCACGATGTAAACCTCTGGGTGACCGAAGACCCAGAAGAGGTTCTGCCACAGGTAGCTCGAGCCGCCATAGCCGGGATCGAAGAACGTGGTCTGAACGGTCCTGTCCATCGCGGCCATCATCAATGCCGCCGCCAGCATGGGCGAGGCCAAGAGCATGAGGATCGCGGTGGTGAGAACCCCCCAAATAAAGATCGGCAGCCGCGACCAGGTCATCCCCGGCCCGCGCATCGTGATGGCCGTCGCCAGCAGGTTGAAGCCCAAGAAGCACATCGAGATGCCCACCAGAATGAAGAAGCCGATGTACGCGTCGAAGCCGGCAGTGCCCTGCCCGCCCAGCGGCTGATAGCCCGTCCACCCGGTCTGGAAGCCGCCCCAGAAGACAGTCGTGATCAGGACCACCCCGGCGGCCATCAAGAGCCAGAACGTCAATGCCTCGACGCGCGGGAAGGCCATCCGCCGGGTGCCGAGCATGAGCGGCAGCAGCCAGTTCGCAAACGGCCCCAGGATGCTCGAGGTCATCATCCCCATCATCATCGTCCCGTGCATGCCGACCAGCGTCAGGTACTGGTTGGCGCCGAAGACATGGGTGTTGGGCTGAAGCAGCTCGGTGCGGATCAGCATCGCGTTCAGCCCACCCACGAAGAAGAAGAAGCCGATTCCCACCAGGTACTGCATCGCCACGACCTTGTGGTCGGTCGAGAGGCTGAAATAACGCAGCGTCCCGTGCGCCTCGGACTCCTTCTCGGCCAGCGTCGGCGGGTGGCCGAGCATCCGCCTGAGCGGGTAGTTGGCAAACCCGAGCCCGACCAGGAACCCGACCACGCCCAGGAGATAGCCGAGGAAGATCGCGATGTCGTTCTGACCGGCCTGGGCCGAGTAGTAATTGAGGTTGGAGCCGTGGATGTGGTCGCCGATGAAGTGGCCCAATATGTAGCCGCCGACCGCGAGCACAATCCCCGTCAGGACGTTGAAGCCGAGCAAGCGGCGCCACAGGGGGGTTTGGGGGCGGGCGGTGACTGCGATCGCGCTCATCAGCCTCTCCTCAGCGGGGTCGGGAAATATTGGCGGGTATACGGCGGCAGTGATCTACGGGCGGCGCCGAACTGGCGCTGCTGCAGGGCGATCCAGGAGGCGAACTGAGCCCTGGGGACCACCCGCCCTGAATTGAACATGTAGCCGTGCCAGAGGCCGCACAGCTCGCTGCAGCGTACGTTGAAGAACAGCGGCCCCTTCGTCTGCGCGTAGGCGATGTTGTCCACGCCGGGGTTCGCGTCTGCCTTGACGTTCAGCTGGTAGGCCCAGAACGAGTGGATCACATCGAGCGAGGTGACGTGGAACTCCACAAGGGTGTTGGTCGGAATTTCGATACTAGGGGTCTCCACCCCGCCGTAGGCGGGGTAGCGGTAGGTGAACTGCCACTGCTGGGCGATAACCTGCACCTGCAGCGGCTTGGTGCCGGCCGGTGGGCTGGGCACCGCGATCGGATTCGGCCCTTGGCCCCCTCCCGAGCCGCCCTCGAGCAGCCGGATGGTGCCATACGCCGTCAGGAACAGCACGATCCCCATCGTGACCACGATCCACCACAGCTGTATCTGGGGGTGCCCGCGGATCGCGGGGCCCTCGGTCACCACGCTCGGGTTGCGCTCGCGGAAGGCGATCAGCGAGTAGACGAAGTAGACCAGCACCGCCATGAAGATGACGCTCGCCACGCCCAGGAACACCGTGTTGTCCGCCACCACGGCCGAGGCCTGGACCGTGCCGTTTCCCGGTGGCATCCCCGGTGCCAGCACGAGTACCACGATCAGCGTGAGGGGGATGGTGGTAGCGAGGTACCACAGCAGGAAGCGGCGGAAGTGGTTGACCTCTTTCACTGGGCCGCCGCGCTCACACGATCTTCAGGAAGCCGCCCATATAGCCGATGGTCTGCATCGGTCCGCCGTTGCCCTGGATGAAGCCGGCCGCGCAGGGCACGAAGCACTGCCACCTGTATAGGCCCTTGCCCGGGGTTCGGAACGCGAACGACATCGTGTGGTGGGCGGTGCTCAAGCTGCATGGCGCGTTGCTGCACGGGTTCTTTGCGTTGGCGGAGATCCCTTCGAGCGGCACGGTGAGACCGATCTGCGGGACCGCGAATATGTGCGCCGCGGTCGTCGGGTCGATCCCCTGGACCCTCTTGCCGTCGACCGTGTACGTGCCGGGGATCATGCCCGTCGCGTGCCCATACAACGGGTTGCGCAGCCCGGTCTGGGAGTCGAACTGGTAGATCGTGACGTGCACGAGCGTGTGCGCGGGCAGCACGTACGTCGTCGCGTGCGTCCAGCGGGTTGAGGTCGCATTTACGGCGTAGAAGGAAACCCAGGTGGGGTGCTGGTCGCTCAGCTCGGCCGAGGCCACGCTCCCGAGGTAGAGGTGTGGGCCGGAAGCCGTCTGAACCGCGCCGGCCGATGGGGGCGAAGCGGTCAAGAAAACCGCGATGTAGACAGCAATCGCAGCGGCAAGCGCCGCTGTCACGATCGTGGTCCCGAGCAGCCGTCTGGCGAACCCGCTCATCATTCCTCTCCTGACCTTCACCGCGACTTATATCACTCCGGGAACTCGCTGCAAGTTCGGCGAGTGTCTTAACCGCTGCTTAAAGTCCTCGATCCGGCCCGGCTGCCAGCGGCTTGCGGGACGCTCTGCGGGTCCGCGGGCCTACTTCGCATCCGCGGCTAAGAAGTTCACCAGCGCTTGAATCTCGTTTGGCTTGAGCTTGGTCGAGAAATTCGAGGGCATGATGCCCGCGTGGTAGCCGCTCGGGATGTAGGCGTACGGCTTGATGATCGCCGTATGGATGCACTCCTTCAGGGTGGCGCCCCGGATGCGCTTAGACGCGGGCGTCGCGCAGCTAGGCCTCAATTGCGTGTCCAGATTCGGTCCCACCGTGCCGGTCGCATGCGCCGCCGCGAGCGTGTGGCAGGAGCTGCAGCCGCCGATGCCGGTGAACACCGACTTGCCGGCGGCGGAAGTGGTCCCCGAAACCGCCCCAGCCTGCGCGAGGGCACCGGTATCGTGGCCCGGCACGGCCGCGACGGCCGCGATGTAGGCGGCAACGTTTTGTGCCTTCTGGCCCTTGTAAAGATTTGCGGGCATCACGCCGGTCGGGTTGGGGTTCTGGATCCAGTAGGCGACGAGTCCCTCGATCGCGCTTGACTTAAAGCCGTTGGCGCGATCCTCACGGAAGGCGTCATCCAGGTTCGGACCCCTCACTCCAGCCGTCCCTGCGTGGGCGAGCGTGTGGCAGGCCCCGCACTTTGCGACGAACAGCTCCTTGCCCTGGACGACATTCGTGACCGGGTGCTTGAGCGCGCACCCGGCCAACGCGACAAGCGCGACGGCGGCGGCGGCCAACGCCGTGAAGCGGCGGGGCGTGACCAGGGCTGCTCTCACGACCGCCGCACTCTACCCAAGCGCA
>JAFAPR010000124.1 GCA_019247075.1 Solirubrobacterales bacterium | reverse complement strand
GTGGCGGAACAGTCGCGTGGGCGCTCGATCCGTCAGTGCCCGTACCCCTCGTGGAGCAGGTGCGCGCGCTGGCCGAAGGCGCTGTCATCGGCAGCTATGACGCCCGCCGCTGGGCAAGCGGCGAGCGTCCCCCCGGCGTGCAGCGCTTCTTGATCTGCGGCTGCGGCGAGGACCTCGCGCCGGTGGCCGACCGCGCGGCACTCGTCGCGCGGTGGACCAACACCGCCCGCGAACTCGTCGACGGGCCACCGAATGTGGTATCGCCGGCGGGGCTCGCGGAGCGGGCGGCAGCATTTCCACGCCTCGCAGTGCAAACCCTCGACCCCGCCGAGGCGGGGCTCGGCGCGCTCGCTGCAGTCGGCGCAAGCAGCTCGACGCAACCGCTGCTGCTCGTCGTCCGCCACCAGCCACGCGACGCGCCGGCCACCCCGCGGCTGGCACTCGTCGGTAAGGCCGTCACCTTCGATACGGGCGGCTACTTTCTGAAGTCACAGACGGACATCGTCCGTCAGAAGGCCGATATGGCCGGCGGAGCGGCGGTCGTCGCGGCGCTGGGCGCGATCGCCGAGCTCAGGCTCCCCCTGTCGGTCACCGGTGTCGTGCCCGCCTGCGAGAACATGTTGAGCGGCAGCGCAATCCGGCCGACCGACATCATCACGACAGCTGCCGGTCTCACCGTCGAGGTGACGAACCCGGACGCCGAAGGACGCCTGATCCTGGCGGATGGGTTGTGGTACGCACGCAGCGACGGCGCGACGCACATCGTCGACCTTGCGACCCTGACGGGAGCTCTGCGGGCGGGCATGGGGGACCTTTACGCCGGAGTATTCGCGTGCGAGGAATCGTGGCGTGACGCGGTCGTCGATGCGGGCAATGCAAGCGGCGATCTTGCCTGGCCGTGGCCGCTTCACCCGCGCTACCGACCGTTGATCGACTCGACGGTGGCCGACCTGCGCAACACGGCTGGAAAGAGCTTCGGCTTCCCGATCGTGGCTGCCACCTTCTTGGCGCAGTTCGCGGGCGAGGGTCCGTGGGCGCACGTCGATATGCTCGGCCCCGCACTGCTCGACGAGGATCGCGGCGATGCGTTCGGACGCGGTGCGACGGGCTACGGCGTGCGCATGCTCGTCGAGCTGGCCACGCGCCTGAGCGGCACGACGGTACCGTGACGGAAGCGCCCAGGCGTTACGCTGGCGCCATGGATCTCCGAGGCGCGCAAAATGACGCGGTCGCTACCGCGCCTGGACGAGTCGTCGATCCCTCCAAGTTCGACCTTGCCGCCACGGAGCGGGCGGCGCTGGAGTTGCTGCGGGCGATTGGCGCCGATGTTGACCTGCCTGAACTGCGTGAAACGCCGCGCCGCGTGGCGGCCTCCTTCGCCGAGCTGCTCGCGCCCGCCGAGCTCGGCGCAACTCTGTTCCCCAGCGAGGGCCGCTACGACGAACTCGTCGTAGTGCGCGAGATCCCCTTCCACGCGCTGTGCATGCATCACCTGCTGCCATTCCACGGACATGCCCAGGTTGGATATCTGCCGGGAGAGACGATCGTCGGGCTATCGAAGCTCGCGCGCGTCGTCGAAGCATTCGCGCGGGATCTGCAGCTGCAGGAGCGCCTGACGGTGGCGATCGCCGACTGGCTGGAGCAGGAGCTCGCGCCGCGGGGCGTGGGGGTGGTCCTGAGCGCCGAGCACATGTGCATGACGATCCGCGGCGTTCGTAAGCCGGGGGCGCGCACGGTCACCTCGACGCTGCGCGGCTCGTTGCGCGATGACGCGCGTACGCGCCAGGAGTTCCTGAGTCTTGTCGGTTGATGCCGGCGAACAGGCAGCGCTGATTGAGACCGTGGTGACCACGACCGGGAGCGACGGTGTGGTCAACTGCGCGGCGATGGGGGTGCGCTGGGGGGAGGAGCAGCTCGTCTTCTGGCCGTTTAACTCCACGCGCACGCTGGCGAACCTGCGCTTTCGAGGCGAGGCGGTCGTGCATCTCACCGACGATGTGCTTCTGTTCGTGCAGGCCGCGCTCGGCCACCCCCGTCCGCCCATGCGCCCCGCCAACGCGATCGCCGGCTCGGTGATCGAAGAAGTGAACTCCTGGCGGGAGGTGGTCGTGTCGGAGATCACGCCGACAGACGGCGCGACGGCACGCTCCCGGGTGCGAGCCCGGGTGGTGGCGGCGGGCACGGGCACGCGACAGCCGCACGGCCTGTGCCGTGCCCGGCACGCCGCTGTCGAAGCGTCAATCTTCGCCTCGCGGCTGAAGTGGCTCGGGGGCGAGCGCGTATTGGGTGAGCTCGCTCGCCTCCAGGAGCTGGTGGACAAGACCGGCGGACCTTGCGAGCGCGCTGCAATGGCGTACGTGTGTGGTTACGTCGCCGAGCGAGCGTGACCGAGATCGTCGTCACCGCGCCGGCGCGGCTGCACTTCGGCATGCTCGATCCGACGGGGCTTGGACCGCGCCGGTTCGGCGGCTTCGGCGTGGGCGTCGAGTCTCCGCGGGTGGTCGTGGCGGTCCGGCCCCGGCTTGGCGAGGAGGTCATCGTGACCGGATCACAGCCAGAGCGCGCCACGGCTCTCGCTAGCCGGGCGCGGACGGCATTCGGGCTTCGCGGAGGTTCGGTGGTGGACGTGCGCGAGACGATCTCTCCACACGTAGGGCTCGGGTCGGGCACCAAGCTCGGCCTGGCGATCGCCTACGGCCTGGCCGAGCTGGCGGGAATCTCCGCGGGGCCCGAGGAGCTGGCCAAGGCAAGCGGGCGCGGCGCGCGCTCCAGCATCGGCTGTTGGACGTTTGCGGCCCCCGGGCTGGTGGTCGAGGGCGGCGTTCCCGAGAGTGGCTGGATCAGCCCCGTGGTAGCCCGCCACCCCGTACCGGAGCAGTGGCGGTGCGTGCTTGCGCTGCCTCGCGGTGTCGAGGGGCTCTCCGGGAATGCAGAGGAGCGCTTCTTCGGCGTGCTGCAGGAGCGGGCCTCCGTCGAGCCTCGCGTGTCACGGCTGCTGCTGACCGCGCTGTTGCCCGGGCTGCTAACGGGCAACATCGACGAGTTCGGCGCCGCGCTCACCGAGATCCAGCGCGAGGTCGGGGCCATGTTCGCAGCTCAGCAGGGTGGAGTGTTTCATCCGCGCGCAACACCGCTGGTCGAGGCGCTGTTGGAGTTGGGCGTCCGGGCGGTGGGACAGAGCTCGTGGGGCCCGTCGGTGTATGGAATCGTCGATAGCCCCGAGCTCGCCGCCGACGTGGCCGAACGGCTCCGGGTCGCAGCGGGCAGCGGCACGGACGTAAGCGTGGTCGACTTCGATCGCCGAGGCGCGTGGATTGCGCGCGGCGGGTCTGGGCAGGCAGCGGCATGAGGTTGCTGGTCAGCGTCGTCTCCCCGGAGGAAGCGACCCGCGCGCTCGTCGGTGGAGCGGACATCATCGACGTCAAGGATCCGGGCGAGGGAGCGCTCGGCGCGCCCTCGCCCGGCGTCCTGTCTGAAGTGGTGCGGGCGGTTGACATGGCCGCCCCTGTGAGCGTGGCGCTCGGCGATCTACCAGATCTCCCGCACACCGCGGCGCTGGCTGCGCGGGGCGCCGCGCTTAGCGGCGCCGACTATGTCAAGGTCGGACTGCGGGGAGTGCGCGAGTTCGACGGCGCCGTGACGCTGGTGAGCGCCGTCGCGGAGGCAGCGGGACCACACACCGCGGTGATCGCCGGGGCCTATGCTGACGCCGAGGCACTCGATCCACCGGCTCTCGCTCCCAGGTGGCTACCCGGGTTGGTGGAGCGGACGGGCATCGCCGGCGCGCTCGTCGACACGTACGTCAAGGACGGCCGTGGCCTGCACGGCTGGCTGTCCGAGTCCCAGCTCGCCGAGCTCATCGTGCGCACGCGCCGGGCGGGCGCAATCTTCGCCGTCGCCGGACAGCTGACGCTGGGGGAACTGCGCCGCGTGGCTGCCGACGTCGTCGGCGTGCGCTCGGCGGTTTGTCGCGGTGGTGACCGAATGGCCGAGGTCGACGCCAGCCTGGTGGCGGCCGCGGTAGCCGAGCTGCGGTCCGCACGCACTCCTCAACCGGGACTGATGCGCGTGCCGGTCCCGTCCGGCGCCCGCACCACGACGGCCACGCCGGTGCGGCGAACGGCCGCGGGCAAGTAGGCGTCGACAACTTGCCCGCCACCGCGCGCCTGCAGGGCCTGCAGCTCGCGGGCCGTCAGCGCGCGAAGCGGTTGGCTGTTCGAAGGCCACTGCGCGAGCACCCCGGCGACTGGCTTGAGCAGGATCGCCTCCTTCGCCCCGATGGCGGCGGCCGCCAGGACCGCCAGCGAGTCGCTCGTCACCTCCCAGGACTCCGGCACCTCGGGGCGGTCTCGGAACGCCGCCGTCGCCAGGACGACGCCAAGCGAGGTGGGTGCGACCAGACGGTCGATCATCGCGGCGGCCGGCAGCAGTGGCCGCAGCAGCAAGCCCAGCTGGTCCATCGCCGCGAGCGCCAGCGCATGCGCGACGTCGGCAGCGAGCCCGACCTGGGCGTCAAGCGCGCGCACAGCATCGGCGAACGGACCACCCCCCGGCACCACCAGCACCGGCCCGCTCCTGGACATCTGGGTCACTTCCGTGCATGCCCGGCGCAGTCCCTCGAGTCCCTGCGCTTGTAGCAGCCCGCCGCCGACCTTGACCACCAGCGGGCCGAGCTTAGGATCACTCACGGCCCAGCACCGACAGCGCGACCGCGGGGGCCACGTCGCTCGCGCCACCGACCGGGGAGAGCAGGCCTGTATCCAGATCGTCCGCCAGTCCGCAGCGCTGCGCGGCCGCACGGGCCAGAAACGCGCCTACGCCGACAGCGGCGACCGGGGCGGGGGCGGGGAGCCGCTGCGCGACGCGTGCGAGCGCCGCTGCGATCGATGCGACCTGGGCCTCCTCGACCGCGGCGGCGATCGCCTCCAGGTCGCCGGCGGCGAGCTGCTCGGGGTCGGCGCAGACGACGCGCGCCAGGCGGGAGCGCACCTCTCGTAGCGATGTGCCGCGACCGTCGGGGAACGAGCAGGCGCACTGGTCACTGGTCAGCCTGCCACGCAGCAGATGCGCATCAGCGCTGATCGCGAACAGCTCGGACGACACGGGGCAGGGCTGTCCGCCGATTGGCACGTGCGAGAGCACCGCTGCGATATTGGTCCGCAGCGCCCCGGTGTAGACGAGCTCGCCCGCGAGCAGCCGCTCGACGTCGGTCCGTCCCAACGCGGCGACCTCGCCGGCGACGATCGGGATCACGTCGGTGGTCGTGCCGCCGCAGTCGAGCAGAATCGCATCGGACGAAGAGCGCGCGAGCAGCATTGCCGTTGCCATCCAGTTGGCGGCCGCACACCGCAGCGGGGCCGCCGCCGCCTCTGGGAGGCCGATCAGGTCGCCCTCGGTGGTCATGATCCGCAAGCGGCGTTCGGACAGCGCGTGCCGCGCGGCCTCGAGCACGTAGAGCACTCCCTCCCGCTTGGTGGCAAACGCGTCGACGAGCTCCGCTGTCGTGGTCATCGCCACGGCTGCGTGCCTGCCGCCCAGTCGCCCGACGACATCAGCGATCACCTCGGCCATGGCCTCGGGTCGGCGCCACACCTCGAATGGCTCGGACACGATCTCGACCCGCTCGTCGTCGTGCACGACCGCCGCCTTCGTGTTGGCGCCGCCGACATCAAGTCCGATCACCGGGACCGACGGTTGTCGCCACACGTCCATCGCCGCATTGCAGCAGTTGCGTAGTGTCCAGGGCCGACGATGAAGATCGTGCCGGTGCTCGATATCAAGGGCGGGATCGTCGTGCACGCCCGCGGCGGGCAACGCGCCGAGTACGCGCCGCTGCGCAGTCCGCTGGTCGAGGGGTGCGAGCCCGTAGCGGTCGCGCGAGCGCTGTGCGCGGTATGCCTGACCCGCGACTTATATGTCGCCGATCTCGATGCGCTCCGCGGGGAGCCAGTGGACGAGCCCATGCTGGCGGCGTTGGCGCGGGTGGCGGAGCCGTGGGTCGACGCCGGCGCCACCACCCCTGAGCGGATGGCGGCGCTGGCCCGCGCCGGCGTGGCGCGCAATGTCCTCGGCACAGAGTCGCTGGGGCCCGGCGCGCTGACCGCACGTCCGCTGGCCGAGCCGGCACCGCCGCTGATGCTCAGCGTCGACATGCGCGAGGGGAAACTGATCTCCCCGGACCCCCAGCTCGCCGGCCGCGGGCCTGCGGCCGCCGTGCCGCTGGCGAAGAGGCTGGGTGTGCGCGAGCTGCTGGTGACCGACCTCGCTCGTGTGGGCCGTGGCTCGGGACCGTCGTTGGGGGCGGTGGCCCAGATCGCGGGCGCGCTGCCGGGAGTGGCGATCTACGCGGCCGGTGGCGTTCGCCACGAAGACGACCTCCGCGCGCTGGAGTCAGCCGGCGCCACGGGCGCACTCGTCGCAACCTCCCTGCACGAGCGCCGGCTCAGGCCGTGACCAGTGCTTCGCAGGCGCTCACCACGAGCTGGGTCAGATCCCGCTCGCAGGTGGACTGCAGCGCCTGCCAGCCGGGGATCCCGTTGACTTCCAGGACGACGATGTCGCCGTCGGGCGCGACCAGGAGGTCCACGCCGGCCACGTCAACTTCAAGCGCGGTGGCTGCCGCCAGCGCCAGGTCGCGCTCGGCCGCGTCCAGCACGACGGCGCGTGGACGTGCGCCGCGCGCGACGTTGGCCCGCCAAGAGTCCGTCACGCGCTCCATCGCGCCGGCGACCTCGCCGCCGACGACGAGCACGCGCAGGTTCCGGCGGCCGACGGGAGCGGTCGTGCGCTGGAGGTAGTAAACGGTCCGCTCCAGCTCGAGGGCGCGGAACACGCGGTGGGCCACGTCACGATCCTCGATGCGCACGATCCCGTTGCCCATCGCGCCGAAGAGCGGCTTGACCACGATGTCGCCGCCGAGCTGCTCGAACGCCTGCATCGCGCCGCGGTAATGCTCGCAGACGATCGTGGGCGGCGTGGGGAGGCCGGCGCGGGCGAGAATCGCGCCCGCCCACGACTTGTCGACGGTCCGCTCCACCGCGCGCGGGCTGTTGACGCAGCGGACGCCGTGCTCGGCGAGCACGTGCAGCGCGTCCAGGCGGAAGATCACCTGCTCGAGCGAGCCGCGGGGGAGTCCGCGAATGACCAGCAGGTCGAGGGCATCCAGGACGGCGCCTTCGGGCCCCACCACGTGCAGCTCTCCGCGTTCATCGACCTTGGACTCAAGCCGCGTCGCGGGGATCGCGAGCACCTCGTGACCGCGAGCGTCGAGGGCGTCCGTCAGCCCCCGCGAGTGCCACGAGCCGGACGCGCCGAGCACTCCAACGCGCAGTCGCGGGGTCACCGGGTGAACGACCGCTCGAGCACCTCGGGCGCGAGACTGCCCCCGTGGTGAGCGCGCCCCGAACGGGTGCTGGTCAGCGTGACAGCCGCGGGGCTGAACAGCATCGGATCGATGTCGTAGAAGTTCCAGTCGGCGGCCGCGAGCAGCTCCCCGAACGGGGTGCCGAACGCTTCCGAGGCCGACGAGGGTAGGCGCTGCGCGAGCTCGGCGGCTTCCTCGTCAGCAGCCTCGACCCACAGGTGGGCGGTCCCGCCGTACAGCATCGCGTCGTTCGTGCGCCCGATCGCGGCGGGGTCGTCGGCGGCTACCGGGGCGACGGGGCAACATCCCCAGCCGCTGCGCACCCGGGCCGGGTCGACCCCGAGCTCGTGCAGCTTGTGCAGGGCGGTCTCGACCACGCGGGCGGAGATCTGGACGGAACCGCACACTGAGGCGGTGGGCGCGATCAGGAACGTGACCGCCGATGCCTGAAGCCCGCAGCGCTGCGCCACCTTGTTGACGATCTCCTCCGGTGGGGCCTGGCGCGTCTCCAGGCAGAGCACGGCCCGGTTGGCGTGCTCGCGCCAGGCCAGCTCGTCGAACAGATCCTCGACCCGCGCCAAGGCGCGCGCCGGGCCGCTGGCCATCGCGAAGAAATCTCCGTGCTCGAGCTTCCAGCCCGCGTATTGCGCGGCCAGGCATGCGGACGCCGGTTCTTCGACGCAGACGCCGACACCGGGCCAAGTGCGCCCCCCCACCGGCACGGGCACCGGGTCGATCCGGCCGAGTCCACCCATGCACGCGGCGGCAAACCCAAGGCCGGCCTCAAGTCCGCCCCGAGCCTGCGCGCCGCAGTCAACGAGGCGCGCGCCGGAGTGCAGCGTACGGATCTCGATCCCCAGCGCGGCCGCGTCGGCGACCAGCGCATCCACGAGCGCGGCGGCACGTTCGTTCATCGACAGGGTCACCCCGCCTCCTCCGGGTCGTAGATCAGGATCTCGCCCCGGCCGAGCTCGGTGCGGTCGCCGGACCATCTGGCCCACGTCCCGCGCACCATCGCGTCGTCGACCGACAGGCCGAGCTCGCGCGCCCGGAGCAGCTGCAGGCGCAGCGCAGGGGGCCGGAATCTGGTGGCGAAGCCATAGGCGGGCGGGGGTTGCACCATCTGGCCCGAGACGAGGCTGCCCCGCTTGTTGCCGATCCCGGCCTCCGCGCCGATGCCGCTCAGCGCGATCACCGTTCCCGCCAGCATCCGCAGTCCCGCTCCGCTGCCCGTCTGGCCGCCGACCGCCACGAGTCCCCGCCGCATGCTGGCGCCGGCTTCCTCACCCGCGTCGCCCGAGACGATGATCTCACCGCCGGTCATGCCCACCCGGGCGCCGGGGTAGGCACCACCGAGCCGCGGACCGGCATCGCCAGTGAGGCGCAGCACGCCGCCGGCCATCTCCGCTCCCGCCCAGGCGCCGGCAGCTCCCCGTACCTCGAGCTCGCCGCCGCTCATGCGCGCGCCGAGGTGGTCGCCGCACGGTCCCTCGACCAGCACCCGGCCGCCCGACATCCCTGCACCGATCGCGTCCACCCGGCGCAGGTCACCGGCCAGCACCAGCTGATCGTCGCCAGTGCCGGATACCTCGAAGAGGTCCCCGACGGCCAGCACCTGGCGACCGCAGCGCACCGTCAGAGCGGACACCTTGGATGGGCCCAGCCCGCGCAGCCGCTGCGGGATTACCGCGGGAACCGGTACTCGAGCGGGCGGCTGGGTCCGCAGAGTGAAAGTTAGGGTCACGGTGGATCGCGCAGCTCCGCGAGCGGGAAGTGGAACTCCCCCAGCTTGCCGCCGAAGTTGGCCGCGCTGACGTGCGTCGCACCGGCTGCGGCGGACGCGTGCAGCCCGCGGCGCATCGCTTCTCGCACGGCGTCCTCGGAGACGCCGTCGATCACGATCTCGAACACCGCGCCGACCCCGTCGGGAACGAGCGTATCTGAGGTCTGGGCGCGTAATGTCGGGGCCAGCTGATGGTTGGTTGAGGCGGGCATCGATTTCGAGCTGAGTGCGCCAACCTTGCTGCCGCTGCGGACGATCCCGCCCGGGAACGGCAGCGCGATGCCTTCGCCGCGCATCGCCTCGGCGGCCGCCTGGGCGGACCTCAGGGCCGTGTCGCCGTCGCCGGCCTCGATGATCAGGTTTCCTCCGCCAACACCGCGGCCGACCCCGGCCGAGTCGCACACCAAGAACTCGCCTTCCATCACCGGGATCCGCCAGAACCGCTCCCCCGCGATCAACTTGCTGGCCTGAAAGCCGTCGCCGAAGTAGCGCAGACTGGCCCCCAGCGGCACCGTCCTCTCGGCGCCCTGTAGCCCATCGAAACACGCCGTCGTGGGGCAGGTCATGACGCACTGGCCGACGCGTTCGATGAGGCGCTTGCCGACGCCCTCGCGGTCCATCGCGAACAGCAGCACGGCCGCTCCTGGCCGGCCGTCGGGCGTCTGTGCGGCACCCAGCGGACGCTCGATCGCCGCCTCGCACTTGCAGCCGATCACCGATGTGGCAAACCCGGTTGCGGAGCTTGCCGCCTGGTGGACCCAGTCCGCGGTGGCGGCCGTGATCACCAGACGGGAAAAACGCATCGGAAACGCCTCGGCGAACGTATCGGCCACCCTCGTGGCGCCAAGCCTGTACGAGCTCACGCTCTGGCGCTCCGGCGCCGGGGGAACGGGGCTGCCTCAGGGCGGCGCGCCCGAGTCATGTGCCTGCCTCGACAATGCGCGCCGGCTCGCGCAGCGCTGGATCGCGGACCGGGTAGTGCTCGAACGCCACCGTGTAGCGCTCGCCGAAGAGTGGCTTCAGAACGCCGCTCACCTCGGGATCAAAGGCGGCGCGGGTGCAGAGCAGCGTCCCCTCGTCGGCGCGGCGCAGGTCGCCTTCCTCGACGAGCACCTCGCCGCCCTTGATCACGTAGCGAGGGGTGGCGAACATCTCCTCGCGGTCGGCGCGATCGTGGTAGATCGTCACGTCGGCGTCGGCGCCGATGCCGAGGTGGCCCTTGTCGCGCAGGCCGAGCCGGCGCGCCGGCGCGGCGCGGGTGATGATCGCGATTTCGTTCAGCGTGTACTCGCGGTCCAGCCCGTCGCGCAGCGCGGTGCGGCGGATCGCTCGCTGGTTGGCGCGTCTCATCTGATCTTCGCGGAAGGCGCGGTCCATCAGCAGCCGGATCAGCCTCGGGTAGGAGAGAAACGAGCCTCCGTTGGGATGGTCGGTTGAGAGCATCACCTGCCAGGGGTTCTGGCCCAGCAAGAACAGCTCCAGTCCGATGCCCCATTGCAGGGCGTGGACATAGTTTCCAGCCCGATACGTGTAGGGGACGATCCCGCACCCTGTCTCGACCTCGGTGTCGTGGTTGAGCCACTTGCCGCCCCCGAGATCGCGAAGCAAGGCCGAAACTGGAGCATCGGCCGTCATCGTTACCGCGGGCCCGAACATCACCTGGCCGACGTCGGCGGTGAGCTCGGGATGCGACGATAAGTAGTCCAACAGCTCGGGTGCACGGGAGCGTGGTAGGCCCCCGGGACGGCCTCCATAGCAGTGAAACTGGAGGTGGGCAAAGTGCGCCTGGCGCCCCGACAGAGTCCGCATCGTCTCAACCGTGGTGTCGGCGTTGCCGGGCACGCCGAGATTGTTGGCGTGAATGTGCACGGGATGCGGCAGCCCGAGTTCGTGCACGGCCCCGCCGATCGCCTCCAGCACCTGGCGCGGGGTCACCCGGAAGCCCGCGACCTCGTCGTCGAGCGAGTTGACATTGCCGCCGCCCTGCTTCCAGACCTCCACCCCGCCGGGGTTGACGAGTTTGACGCCGTAGCCGCCGGTCGCGTGAAGCCACCACGCGACCGCGGCGCGCAGCCGGGCCGAGGCGCCTCCGCCAGACTGGCGGATCAACTCGAACAGCACCTGGTTGTTGCCCATCAGGATCAGGAAAGCCTTGTCGATCATCGGGGTGTCGCGCAGCTCGGAAAGCACTTGGCGCGCAGCCAGTGGCGGGGCGGCCGCCTCGACGACGGTGGTGTAGCCCAGCAGCGAGTAGCGGTAACCGGTGATGAACGTTGAGGGAACCAGACCACCGGTGCCCGAGCGCAAAAGCTCCGTCCGATCCACGGGATCGTTGCGGCGCTCGTCGGGCGAGAGCTTGCGCGCGGCGTTGACCTTCGGGCCCGCGATGTGGGCGTGGATGTCGACGGCGCCGGGCATCATCACCATCCCGCGGGCGTCAATTCTCCGTGCCTCGGGACCGACCTCGGCGACGACCTTGCCGTGCTGCAGGCATACGTCGCGGATCTCGCCATCAACGTCGTTGGCGGGGTCGTAAAGCTGACCACCGCTGATCCGGATCGCTGTCACCGCTCGATCTCCGCGAGCAGCCGCGTCAGGAGGGCGGCCGCTGTGGGCGCGTCGCCGGCCAGCGGCGCCTGCAACGTCAGCGGGACGCCGTCCAGTCGGTGAGCGGTGCCGGCCGCCTCCACGCCGGCGGCCGCGGTGCGGATCGACACGTCGACGTCCGCGCCCGCGGGCGCGCTACAGAGCGCGATCTCCGCGGCACCGGCGGGTAGCCGCGCCTGAGCGCCCTCGATGCGCAGCGCGACATCGACGCCCTCCTGGTCGGCGGCAAGTGGCTGCGTCGCGGTCGCCAGCTCCGGATGGCCGCTTGAGAGATCGACGTTGGGGCAATAGCCGGTCTGCCAGGCCAGTACATCTTGCGCGCCCGTGGTCCCGGTGCCTCTGGGCAGCGCCAGCGTGACCACGTGGCGCTCGTGACAGAGCGCCCGTACCAGCTCGTGCAGCGCGAGCGCTCGCCGCTGGCCGCCTGCACCGTTGGTTAGGCCGCCTCCGTAAACGAACGCGATGTGGGGCACCTCGTTGATGTGCTCAAGCAGTGCGACAAGCTCGCCCTCGACGTCGCTCGCTGGCCTGAGTCGCCGCTGCATCAAGTGCAGGGTGGTGAGCGCATCGAGGTCGCGCTCCCGCGCCCAGCGTAGCCGCAGATCAGCGCGCCGAGCGGTGGTGGTCTCACGGTCGTCGACGACGAGCAGCCTGCGCTTCGCCCCGAGCCGGGAAGACGCGCCGCCCTCGAAGCCGATCCGTTCCAGTAGCCGGGGATGGGTCGTCTCCGGATCCTCGCGCCAGACGATCACCAGCCGAGAACGATCGCGGATCTCGCCCAGGGTGGCGGTAGAGGTGCCGCGCAGTGGGACAGCCGGGGCGCCCGTCCAGCTGGCGGACACGCTTTCGGTCGCGATCAGCGCTTCGAGCCGGTCGGCGAGGGCGACGGCGGCGCGCGCGTCCTCCACCGTGGCCGCCTCGAAGCCGTACAGCAGCGGACGGCGTGACCGGCGCAGCAGCCCCGCAGCACGGGTCAGCGCCGTCTGGACGTCAGCCGGCTGACCGCTGATCGTGGCAGGCGCGGGCGCCGGCCGGCGAAGGCGCTCGGAGAACCACTGAACGCCAAGGCGACACGGCGGCTGCAGGCGCACATCGCCGTTCGGGCGCTCGACGGTCACGTCATCGCACAGCAGGCCACAGCCCGCGCAGGTGACCGGGCCGAAATCAGCCACAGGCCAGGACCCCCGCAGGGAGCGCGGAAAGGAGCCGGGCCCCGCGTTGCGCGAGCTCTGGTGCGGTGGCGGTGGCCGACACCAGCGTGCACACCGGCGCGCCGCGTTTGATCTTCTCGCCGGCATGGGGAATGTCGCGCACGAGCTTCGCGGGCCACCAGTCGGGATCGGGGGCGCAAAGCTCGCGCTGCGCGAACAGCACGAGCTTGACGGTTGCCCAGCGCGGCGCCCGTGGCGTGCAGGCCGCTGGCAAACCCAGTCCCAGCGCTCCTCGGACATGCGCCTCGAAGCTGCCCGGCCCGAAGAGCTCAAGGCTAGCTGGCGGCCTCGGGTTGACCTCCAGCACCCACGCGTGCCGGCCATCCCAGACGGCGTCCACCCCGAATGCCCCGCGCACGCCAAAGCGCGCCGCCACCTCGGCGCATACCGCCCGCAGCTGCCCGTCGAGCTCTTGCTGCTGCGTTTCGGGCAGCCGCGGAGGCGCCACGTTG
Source organism: Solirubrobacterales bacterium (assembly GCA_019247075.1). Lineage (GTDB taxonomy): Bacteria > Actinomycetota > Thermoleophilia > Solirubrobacterales > Solirubrobacteraceae > Palsa-465. The sequence goes on along the minus strand of JAFAPR010000124.1, from coordinate 3,554 downwards.
CCGCTCCAGCGAAAGCCAGGTGAGCGGTGCAGCTGTTCGGTGAGGCCGACTACAACGGCCTGTCGGCCATCGCCGATCGCCATCGCCGAGCAGGACAGTCCGTGGATGCGACGCTGCAGGATCTCGCCGCGGCGCAGAGGTCCGCCCGCCCACCGGCGCACGCCACGCCCGCCCCCGCCATGCCGCGGCTTGCGCAGCCAGGCATCGCGACCCCGCCCCCAAAGACCCGCGCCGCCGAGCTTGGGCAGTGCGTCGACCGGGAGGGTCTCAGGGGCGCGGGCGCCCGCCGCCCGCGCCGCAGCGCCCACCGCCCACGGGTCGCGCACCGCCGTCAGGAGCTCGGCCGGCGTCCCCAGAAGTTCCCGTCCGTCGGCCAGCCGCGTCACCAGATCGGGCCGGTTCTCAAAGCCGGCTCCGTACACCAGAGCGTCGGCGTCCATATCCGCGGCGAGCGCCGTCAGAGCGTCGCTGGTCGGAGCCGTCGCTCCGGGAGCGAGCGCGCGCAGATCGACATCGCCGAAGCGGTCGAGTGCCATAACCGTGTAGCCGTCGGCGACCGCCATCTGGGCGAGCATGCGGGCGCTCACGGCGACCACGAGGACCCTCATGGAAGTCTTACTCCCGACAGCAGCGCGGCCAGCACGGTGGCCGCCACCAGATCGGCGGTCGTCCCAGGGTTCAGCCGGTTGTCCGCGCTGCGCAGCGAAGCATCGAAATCCTCAAGCGAGCGGGCCCCCTCGCGCACCTCGCTGGCCGCCGCGGTGACCGCCCGCGCCGTCGCGGCACCCGTTTTGCGCGCGATCAAGGTGTCCGGACGCGAGGCGAGCAGGCCGATCTGCAGCGACACGATCGCATCGGGCGTGGAGAGGCCGTCGTTGAGCGCGTCATCCAGCAGCCGTAGGCCGGTGTCGAACACGATCGCGTACCCGGTTGCGTATTCGGAGGCGATGCTGTCGCGGTGCGCGGCGGCTGCCATCGCCTCCCGGAGCGTGACCCGTGGCGGAGTTCTGACGTCGTGCTCGTGCGCCTCGCCGAGTCCGCCGGGCTCGGCCCTGGCGATCGCAGCAAATGCCGCGGCGGCATCGTCGACATCGAGCTGCGCGAGCGTCCTCTCGGTGGCCGGTCGCAACGCTTCGTCGGTTCGCCGCGTCGCCGCGGCACGGACGAGTGGTGCGAACAGGAGCACGATCCCCAGGTTGGTGTTGGCGCGTGCGACACGAGCGGTCGCCTCCACGCCTTCCGCGATCAGCTCCCCGACGCTCCCCAGTCGGGCTCGCCGGCGCGCGAACACCGGGCCCAGCACGAGCGCCGCGCGCACCATGTCTGCGTAAGTCGTGTCCGAGAAGTCGTGGGCCGGCGTGATGTTGCCGGGTTTGGCCGCCGACACCTCCAACACGCACGCGAGCTGAACCTGATGCTCAAGTAGGTCCTCGCTCAGCCTCGGGTGAGATAGGGTTGCGTCCACCGCGTTCACAATACGAGAGGGAGGTACATACGATGGCGATCACTCTGGCGACCGGCGAGGCCCTGACTGGGGACGGCAATGAGCTGGCGCACATTGACCTGCTGATCGGATCAAAGAACGGACCGGTCGGTGAAGCTTTCGCCACTGCTTTCGTCAACGAGAAGGAAGGTCACACAAACCTGATGGCGGTGGTCACCCCTAACCTTCCGGCCAAGCCGGACACGGTCATCACCAACAAGGTGACGATCAGGGGCGAGAAGCAGGCCGTGCAGCTGTTCGGGCCAGCTCAGGCGGCGGTCGCCCGCGCGGTGGTCGACTCGGTCGCGGAGGGTGTGATCCCCAGGGACCAGGTCGACGATCTGTGCCTTGTCGTGGGCGTGTTCATCCACTGGGAAGCCGAGGATGACAAGAAGATCTTCGACTACAACTACGAGGCAGTGAAGATGTCGATCGCACGCGCCCTGAACGGCGAGCCGAGCATCGATAAGGTGCTGGCCGAGACGCCTGCCGCGCGTCACCCGTTCGCCGCGGGCGCCGAGGGGTAACGGCGGCGGGCGACGAGCCAGGGAGCGCGCAGGCCGGGGCGTCTCCGCTCGCCGGTCTGCGCACCGTCGTCACCGGGGCCAGCTCCGGGATCGGTAGGGCGATCGCCGTCGCCTTCGCGAGGGCCGGCGCTCGAGTCGGGATCGGCTTCTGGCGCTCGTTGCAGGCTGCGCAAGCCCTGGCGGACGAGCTTGGCCCCACCCACGCCCTGTTGCGGGCTGACCTCAGCACGCCCGATGGCTGCAATTCGATCGTGCGCCAGGCGTTTGTCGCGCTCGAGAGCATCGACGTGTGGGTCAACAATGCCGGCGCCGACGTGCTCACCGGCGACGCTCGCCGGTGGTCGGCCGAGCGCAAGCTCGAGGCGCTGCTCGAACTCGATCTCAAAGGCACGATCCGCTGCTCGCGGTTGGTCGCCGCCCAGATGCGACCTGGCGGGTGCATCCTCAACCTCGGCTGGGATCACGCCACCGCCAACGGGATGGCGGGCGACGACGCCGAGTTGTTTGCCGCAGTGAAGGCTGGAGTGCTCGGCTTCTCGAAGTCGTTCGCGCGCTCCGTCGCGCCCGACGTGCGCGTCAACGTCCTGTGTCCCGGTTGGATCGAGACCGCGTACGGGGCCGGCGCCGATCGCGACTTCTACGACAGGGTCGCAGCCAACACGCCGCTACGCCGCTGGGGGCGGCCGGAAGACGTCGCGGGCAGCGCGGTCTGGCTGGCCTCGTCGGCCGCCTCGTTTGTCTCCGGGCAGGCGATCAACCTCAACGGCGGCGTCGTTGGCTGACACGCTGTTCGTGACCGGCCGCCTGGCCGAGCCGGCGTTGCGCTCCCTCGCGTCCGAGCTGGGCATCGATCACCAGATCACGGTGATGAACATCAGCGTCGCGGCGTTGATGACCACACGCTGGATCGCCAAGCGGCTGAACGTGCCGCCCGGGGTCGACAACATCGTGATTCCCGGGCTGTGCGAGGGCGACGTCGACATGTTGCAGCAGGCCACCGGCCTGGCGGTGCGCAAAGGGCCCGCCGACGTGCGCGCACTGCCGGAGTGGTACGGGCGAGAGGCAGTCCGGGCGGAGCTCGGTCCGCGCGACGTACGCGTGTTTGCCGAGATCAACGACGTGCAGTCGCTGCCGCGGGAACAGCTGATCGACCGCGCGGAGGCCTACCGCGCGGCCGGGGCCGATGTCATCGACCTCGGCCTCTCGCTGGATCGTTCGTGGCTGACCGAGGGGCCGCCGACGATCGCTGCGCTGCGCGATTGCGGGTTGTCGCTCAGCATCGACACGCTCGACCCCGAGCACATTCGCATGGCCGACGCTGCCGGCGTGGATTACGTGCTCAGCCTGACGCCGCAGACGATCGACCTGGCGGAGGAGCTGCGCGCGACCCCGGTGCTGATCACCGAGGATCCCGACGACCTCGACGGCCTCGGCCGGATGGCCGCGCGGATGGAGCAGCTTCATCGCCCCTACCTGCTCGACTCGATTCTGGCTCCGATCAACTCCGGCTTCGCCGCGTCGCTGGCGCGCTACGTCGCTGTCCG
>JAFAPR010000024.1 GCA_019247075.1 Solirubrobacterales bacterium | reverse complement strand
GACGATCTCTTCAAGATGTTCGACACCCCGACGCGCAGGGCCGTGCAGACCAACCTGAACGCCTTTGGCGCCGGCTTCGCCGCCCGCGGCCCCGACCTCAATGAGGCCTTCTACCACCTGCGGCCGCTGATCTTCAACCTGCTGCCGGTGATGAGCAACCTGCTCGACCGGCGCACCAGGTGGGCGCAGCTGTTCCCGAGCCTCCAGCAGGCCGCCAACGAGGTGGTGGGGGTGGCGGATCAGCAGGCGCAGCTGTTCGCGAACCTGGACCTGACCTTCACCCCGCTGTCACGCGCGACCCGCGCTCTGCAGGAGTCGATCGCGCTGGGGCCGCCCGCGCTGCGGACCGCCACGCGCGATCTGCCCGCGCAAGCGCAGTTCGTCAACGACTCTGCCGAGCTCTTCCACCGCCTCCGGCCGGCGTTTGCGAGTCTCGGGCAGACGTCGACTCAGCTCGTGCCCGCCGAGGCGGCGGGGATCCCGGCGCTCCAGCGGGCGCCGCAGCTGAACGACCGCCTAGTGACGACGCTGGGCGCACTCGAGGGGTTCGTCCAGAGCCCGCACACGCTGCGCGGGCTCGTGCTCTTGACCGATACGGCGCGCCTGCTCGAGCCGACGGTCGCGTACCTCGAGCCGGCCCAGACACGATGCAACTACCTCGCGCTGTTCTTCCGCAACTTCGCGAGCGCGCTGTCTGAGTCGGACGTGATCGGAAGCATGCTCGACGTCAACGCGCTTCCGCTCCCTCAGCTGGGGTTCAAGCTGCACAACGCCGAGGCTGGCCCCTCGTCCGGGCCCGCGAACGGCCCGCCGGCCAGCAAGATCAAGCACCTCCCCCCGATCCAGCAGACGCTGGTGGATGACAGCTTCCTGCACTCAAACCCCTACCCCTACACCGCCGCGCCGGGTCAGCCCGACGTGTGCATGGCGGGCAACGAGCGCTACATCAAGGGCCGCATCGTGATCGGCAGGCCGCCCGTGATCGGGAACAAGACCGACCGCACGAAGCGGGTGCTGCCGTGAGGTGGGCGGAGCAAGGTATCTCGCCGCTGAAGGCGCTCCTGATCGGGGTCGTGGTGCTGGGGCTGATGTCGTACTTCGTGTTCGAGAAGCAGCTGCCCTTCACGCACCACTACACGATCAAGGCGGTCGTGCGCGACTCGAACCTGCTCGCTTCCGGCTCTCCCGTCCGGATCGGCGGCGTCGACGTCGGCAAGGTCACCTCGACGGGCCGCTACGGCAACACGAACCTCGCGCAGGTGACTATGGAGATCGACTCCGACAGCGGGGAGATCCGCAAGGACGCCACGATTGCGATCCGTCCCAGGCTGTTCTTGGAGGGCAACTTCTACGTCCAGCTCTCGCCGGGCACGCCGAGCGCCCCCCCACTTGCTGACGGAGGCACGATCCCTGTCGACCACACCTCCGAGCCGGTCCAGCTCGACCAGGTGCTCGGCGCCTTCCCGGCGAGCATCCGCGTCGCACTCCAGCAGGCGGTCCAGGGATTCGGCGAAGCGCTCGACACCAAGCCGACCGCGGCGCAGGACCGTGGCCTCGACCCATCGGTGCGCGGCCTGACCGGCGCTCAGGCGATCAACAAGACCTTCGACACAAGCGCCTCCTCGCTGCGCGACTCGGCGATCGTCTCGGAGGCCCTGACCGGTCCCACGGGGACCGAGCTGCGCCAGACGATCCGGAGCTTCGGGCGCGCCTCCGCGGGCCTCGCCGCGGCCGACCGCCAACTGACCTCGCTGGTCTCGGACTTCGACCAGACCGTGCGCGCCACGGCGTCCCAACAGCAGTCGCTGCGGCGCGCGGTGGCGCTGCTCGCGCCGACCGTGCGCAATGCGAACTTCGCTTTCAGCGCGCTGTACACCGCGTTCCCCACGACCGAGCGGTTCGCCAACGCGCTGGCGGGCGCCCTACCGCAGCTGCCGCCCACGATCCACGCCGCGCTTCCCTGGCTGGCACAGGCAAGGCCGCTGCTCTCGCAGCCCGAGCTGCAAGGACTGGTACGGGCCCTCTCGCCGGCCGCAGGTTCGCTAGCGGTGCTCGCGCACGACACTCTCCGCTTCCTGCCCAAGATCGACGCCTTCAACCGCTGCATCAGCGGCGTGTTCCTGCCCACCGGCAACATCGCCATAAACGACGGGGCGCTGTCCGCCGGCGTGCCCAACTACCAGGAGTTCTGGTACGCGATGGCGGGACAGGCGGCCGAGGGCCAAGGCGCCGACGGCAACGGCAACTACTTGCGCATCAATGCCTCCGGCGGTCCGTACACGGTCGAGTCGGGCCAGACCAACTTCCTCGGAGAAAATGACGTCGGCTTCGCCCGGATGCCCGCCAAGCCGCTGCGCACGCGCCCGGCCTACCCCAATGGCGTGCCACCGCTCCAGCGCAGGGTCCCCTGCTACACGCAGCCGGTCCCCGACGTCAACGGCCCGGCCTCATTCGGCCCCGCCGACGGCTCGCGTCCCAACGCGCCGCGCCCGCCCCGTCCCAACGATCCCAGCGACCGCAAGCCGTGATCGGCCGACCCGACCCCGCAACCGTTGCCCGCACCGGGCGGGAGCTCCGCCGCCAGTGGCGCGCGATGGTGCTCATGATCGCCGTGGCGGTGAGCGGGCTGGCGGTCGGCGCCTACTTGGTGGTCCACCAACGCATCCAGTGGCCGTCGTGGGTCCCGTTCGTCGGCCAGCACTACTTCGTGCTCAACGCACGTGTGACCGCGGTCTCGGGGGTGCTCCCTGGTCAGGGCCAGGCGGTCACGGTCTCCGGGATCACGGTGGGGGAGATCTCGGGAGTCTCGCTGCGCAAGGGCCTGCCGGTCGTGACCATGAACATCGACCCCCAGTACGGCAACCGCATCTACTCCAATGCGACCGTGCTGCTGCGTCCCAAGACGGGGCTCCAGGACATGGTGGCGGAGCTTGACCCCGGCAGCGCCGGCGCTGGACACCATCTTCAAAGCGGCGCCACCCTGAGCGCGGCAAACACCCTCCCGACGGTCGACCTCGACGAGGTTCTCGCCCAGCTCGACTCCGACACCCGCGCCTACCTCATGCAGCTCGTCTCAAATGCGGGTCAGGCGCTCACCAACGGAGGCGGTCGCCACTTCGCGAACGTGCTGCGCAGCTTTGACCCCCTGTCGCGCGACGTGAAGCAGGCCAGCCATCTCGTGTCTCTACGCGCCAGCGAGCTCCGCGCGCTGATGGGCAACCTGGCCAAGATCGCCACCGAGCTCGGCAACAACGAGAACGCGCTCACCGCGTTCGTCCGCGGGAACGAGGGCACCTTCCATGCCTTCGCGCAGCAGAACCAGAATCTCGCGCAGACGATCAGGCTCCTGCCCGGCGCGCTGAGCGCGACGAACACGGCGCTCATCCACCTGACCACGCTCGGCGAGACGATGCGCAGCGCGTTCTCGGAGCTCGAGCCGAGCGCCCGCGCGTTGGGGCCGACGCTGGCGGATCTGCGCCCCTTCTTCGCGCAGACCACATCTGCGCTGGGCCAGCTGCGCTCGTTCTCGATCAAGGCACAGCCGACCGCGCGGCTGCTGGCGCCGGCCACGGAAAAGCTGGCGGCGGCGACCCCGGGGCTGTCCACGCTCGCGCGCGAGCTCGACAACATCGTCAACGAGCTCGCCTACAAGCCCCACCACGGGCAGGGTTACCTCTTCTACCTGCCCTGGGACAACCACAACACCAACTCGATCCTCTCAGCCCAGGACGGAGTCGGCCCGCTGCGTCAGGGAGAGCTGCTGTTCAACTGCGGGACGCTGTCGCTGCTCAACGGCTACCTCAAGTTCCCCACGCACAACCCCAACCTGGCCACGCTGGCCTACCTGCTCGATCTGCCCAACTACAGCCAACACTGCCGCGGGACCCGGCCCAAGTGATCAAGACGACCCCCAGCCCCGCCCGTCTGGCCGCCTTGATCGGCTTCGTCCTCTCGTGCGTGATCGTGCTCATGTACCTGTGGATCAGCTTTGGCGGCTCGACTCCGTTCGCGCCCCAGGGTTACCGCATGAACGTCGCCTTCCCAGAAGCGAACGAACTCGCCACCGGCGCAGACGTGCGCATCGCGGGCGTCAACGTGGGCAAGGTAGTAGCGCTGCGTCCCGATCCCGCGGACAGCCGCACGCTCGCCACGCTCCAGCTCTCGCGGCAGTACGCGCCGCGTCCGCGGGACACGCGTGCCACCCTGCGGATCAAGACGCTGCTGGGCGAGACCTATGTGCAGCTGAGCGCCGGCAACCCGTCTTCGGGCGAGTTGCGCGATGGCGGCCGCATACCAGACGGCCAGGTCGAGCCCCAGGTAGACCTCGACCAGATCCTCGCGACCTTCGACCCCAAGACACGCGCGGCCTTCAGGACGTGGATGCAGGACCAGGCGGGGGCGGTCATCGGGCGCGGCCAGGACATCAACGCCTCCTTCGGCTACCTCCCTCCATTCATCGACTCCGGCCAGAAGCTGCTCTCGACGCTGCACCAACAGTCCGTGGCCGTGCGCGGACTGGTGGCGAACACCGGAGAGTTCTTCAACGCGATCTCGGCGCGCCGCGGCGAGTTGTCTGGGCTGATCGTCGCCGCCAACAACCTCTTCCACACCACCGCGCAGCGCAACGTCGCGTTGGCCAACGTGTTCAGGCAGCTGCCGTCGTTCGAGTACCAGAGCCGGCTGGCGCTCCCGGCTCTGACCGCCTTCGCCAAGCGGGCCGACCCAGTGGTGCGCGCGCTGCTGCCGCTCGCACCAGAGCTGACGCGCGCGTTTGAGCTCACGAAACAGCTCGCACCCACGTTCAGGACGCTGTTCACGCGCCTGCGCCCGATCGAGACCGCCTCCCAGCAGGGCCTGCCGGCCCTGGATCAGATCCTCCATGCGGTGCCGCCGCTGCTGGCGGCGTTCGAGCCCTTCCTGCGCAACGCGGACCCGATCGTCCGCTACATCGGCGAGTTCAAGTCGAACGTCACCGGCTTCTTCGGCAACGTCACCGACTCCGCGCAGGCAGCACTGGGCTATGGCCCCGGTTCGGGGGCGCCGTTCCTCCACTTCCTGCGCACCTCGCAGACCCTTACCCCTTCCGCCCTCGCGTTCCTTCCCCGGCCGCTTGGCCTCGACCGCAACAACGCCTACCGCGCGCCCGGGGCCTTCAACCGTCTCGCCTCGGGCCTGTCCGTGCTGGCCCCCTCCCAGTGCTCGAACGGCAACCCCGCGCCGCCGGCCTCGGCCACGCCCGCGAACCTCGTCAAGTTGATCCAGACCTACGTGTTCCGCCTGCGCCCCCCCGGCCGCAACGTCCCCGCCCCGAGCTGTCGCGGCCAGGGTCCGATCCGGGGCTTCAGCACCCTCTTCCCGCACCTCAACGCGGCCCCTCGGCCGAACGTCCACTGAGTAACGCTCGGCGGTCGCTCGCCGGGACGGGCTCCGCTGACCGGCGCTCAGGCCTCCGATTCTCCGCTGACCGGCGCTCAGGTCCCCGATTGGGACGCCGGTTCCTCCAGCAGCCATGCCGCGCTCGCCGCCATCGCTTCCTTGTGGCCGAGATAAGGAACGAGCATGCAGTAGATGAGATCTGCTCCAATCTCCGCGAGCCTGTCGCTTTGGCCCGCCGCGATGCGGCTGTACAGGGCCCCCGCGACCCCGCCGATCACCGCGCGTGCAACCGTTTCCGCGTCGGCCGGCGCCAGTGGGAGCCCCACGGTACCGGGCTCGAAGAGGCTGCCGAAGCGGCTCAGCGCGGCGTGCCGGCACTCCAACGCCGGCCGTCCCGCCGACAGCACCTCGACCAGCAGAAGGCGGGCGCGGTTGGGCTCGGCGATTAACAGCGACAGCAGCGTCCGCAATGCGCTCGCCATGCACTCGCTCCAGCTGCCCTCACACGCGCTGTAGGCGCGCTCGACCGCTTCCAGCACCCGCTCCATCTGGACCTCGTAGGCGACCAGGAAGCACTGCTGCTTGCTCGTGAACAAGTCATAAAAGGTGCGCCGAGAGACGCCCGCCTCGGCGATGACGTCCTCGACCGTGGTCGCCCTGTAGCCCTTGCGCGCGCATACCGCCGCCAGCGCGTCGATGATCCGCTCGCGCTGGTT
>JAFAPR010000101.1 GCA_019247075.1 Solirubrobacterales bacterium | reverse complement strand
CGTTCTGGGACAAGCTGTCGCCAAACCCGTGAGTCCCGAACCGTGAACCCATGGGCCGGCACGACGAGCTCGTGCCGGCCCTCCACGGTTCGTGGGCCGGGCGCACCCGCCCATCTCGAACAGCTGCTCTTCCAAGCATCGGAATCGAGGACTTCGGGGCTAGGATGCACACGATGGAGAACCCCTCCGGCGGTAAGAATTGAGCGCGTCGCGCGGGCCGAAAAGAGAACGCCACATAGGCCCTGAGCGTCGCTCTCATCCGCGGCGAATGAGAGGTCCCTCGCCGCGGAATCTAGGCTTGCCGCACGGGCCTTGCCGTTGCCGGCCTGCTGTTGTCGCACCGAGTGACGGAAGTCGGGAGACGCTGCTGCTCGCCGCTCAGGGAGATGAGCCCTACGCGTTTCGTGCACGTCCGCGAAATGCCTGTCACTGCGGCTGATCTGAAGAGTCGCGGGGTGGCGGTGACGGACGGGTACGCGAGCGACGGTGCCGCCGGCGGCGCAACCGTTCGTGCGCGCGGCGGGGCGGAGAATACCCGCGTTGACATCGAAGCAAGTCCAAGACACCGTCAACGCGCGGCTCCGGGATTCGCCAAATGTGCGCATCTCGACGCCGTCGAGGGTCCGACGTGGTGATCGGCCGCGTGGGCTGCCCTCCTATGCCGCGGTTGCGAGAGGCGCCGATGTGCTTGCTGGCAACCTCAATCTTCGGCGGCTTGCAAGCGCACGTGGCTGTCGCTCGCCTGGCGGAGCAGTCACCGCCTCGACGCCCGCGCCGCTGCTGGAAGGGACGAATTGCGATCACGTCGCCGCCGTCCGGCGTCGGCACCGGCAAGACGACCGGATGTCGTCCGAAGCGAGCACGTCATCGGCCGGGGCCCGGACGGTCGGAACGCCTGGCGGAGCTCGCTTCTATGTCAAGCGCTGGTCGCTATTTGCGTGTGTCTGACCGGTTCGTGACGGGCGGGCAGGTGCCCGTGGAAGGCGGGATCGGTGCGGCTCTTGGGGGTGTTGGCGGTCGCGGGCCGCTGGGCGAGGGCGGCAGGGGGGCTTAGCACGCGTCGGTTGGCGGGGCGACCGGGTGGCATGGGCGGGATCGCGCCGGTTTGCGGCACGCGACGTCGTCGGTGACCGGTCACCGTCGCCGGTAGCGAGCCCGAGAACGGCTCTGAGCGTTTGGGGTCGGGTGATCTAGCCGAGGCAGACCATCGGGCAGGGGGCGGTAGTGATTTGCTCGATCGCGGCCTGTGGGCGGGGGCGCTGGGGAATCGCCGCCGCGTGAGGCTCGGTGATCGGGTTGCCGTTGGCGGCTTGGAGGTCTTCGAGGAGCGGTTCGGCGAGCAGCTTGTAGAAGCGACGGGCTAGGTGTCGCTTCAGCGAGCGCAGCGCGCCTTTGGTGGTCTTGCCTTCGGCTTCTTTGCGCAACAGGTAGGCCTTGGTCGCTGGGTCGCGTTGGGCCCGGGTGATCGCGACGATGTGCAGCGCGTGGTTGAGCTGGCGGTCCCCGCCGCGGTTCAGGCGGTGCTGGGTGCGCTGCCCTGAGGAGCACGGGATCGGCGCGGTTCCGGTCTGCAGCCCGAAGCTTGAGGGCTTGCGGAACTGCTTGACGCCGGCGGTGTGGCCGATCAGGATCGCCGCGACGACGGCCCCGCAGCCCATCTCGGTCAACAGCTGCGGGCGGTGAGCCTTGACGAGCTCGAGCAACTCGGCCTGGAGCTGATCGATCTGACGGGTGACGCCCCGGATCGCCGAGACCTGCTCGCGGGCGATCCGCACTCGCGCGCCGGCGGGCAGCTTGCGCAAGACGCGGTCGACCCGGTCAAGCACGCGTGACTGGTTGAGCGCGCCGCGCTTGATCGAGCGCTCGAGCTCGGGGCACAGGCCAAGCAGATGCCACCGCAGCCGGTTCACGGTGCGGGTGCGCTCGGCGATCAGATCCTGGCGATGATCAAGCAGCAGGCGGATGTCCATCGCCCGCTCGTCCAGGTACGCGACCGGGAACTGCTCGACTCCGTCCTTGACAACCGCGCGCGAGACCGCGAGCGCGTCGATCTGATCGGACTTGCCCAGCTCGCGCTCCCCTTTCCGGGAGGCACCCATCCGGTGCGGCGGCACCCTGACGACCCGCTCGCCAGCGGCCAACAGCGCCTGCTCCAGCCGCCGCGAGCACGCCCGACAGTCCTCGATCGCCCACACCCGACCCGCATCCAGACCGCGAGCCCAGCGGACCGCGGCCAGATGCCCCGCGTCATCGGCCTTGATCTCGCGGCTGCCGCGCACCCGGCCGGTTCCCTCATCGACCGCCGCCAGCGCGTGCGACCCCTTGTGCGTGTCCGCCCCGATCACGATCATGTATGTCCCTTCGTTTGGTTGACGCCGAATGGAGCGGATCTCCGGCGGACAACTGTCACGCAAGGCGAAAGCCGCGCTTCTATCAAGTCACGCCGGCGATCCTCGGACGGCGGCGGGCGACAGGAGCTTTGCTGGTCAGTCCACGGAGACGACGCAGCAGTCGAGAGTCAGCCCGCCGCCAAGCCCGAGGACCTACCGGACGGGTCGGACGTCACCGCCCAGACAGCCGATCACTCTGACAGTGACAGAAGTCTCCAGCCCGATCGGTGCGGCTCATGAGAGTTCCACTCTCTCGTGGGAGCGGCAGTCTGTATTTGCGGGCGCGGCGCTCGTTCTCGGCCAGCGTAGCCTCGCGGCGTCAAATCGGATTCCCGGACGACTCGCGTCACCCCATCAGTAGGTCGGGGATCGAGCGCTTCGTCGGGTCGGTCGCGCGGACATTGTGGCTCCGGCCGGGATCGGGATGGTTGGTCGAGCCCGGGGAGCCGGACCGAGTTGCGCTCCCGCCTCGGTCGCCCGAGCTGATCCCTGAGTACCCCAGACACCGGTGCGTACCTTCGGCGAGCGGCTTTCGGTGAGAGCAAGCGACGCATCCGGAGGGCGCTGGCGCGGGACGGGCGGCCACCCGCGTGAGGTGACCGCCC
>JAFAPR010000096.1 GCA_019247075.1 Solirubrobacterales bacterium | reverse complement strand
TCCGTCTATTTCGACGTCAGGGGTGCCCAAGCGGCAGGCATCGACGTATGGCACCTCACGCCCCTCGGCGAGTGTGGAGCCGATGACCACGACCACGTCTCATCGCTGCGGGACTTCGTCGACGCTCTAAGCCAGCGCTTGGGATCGAGATCCTGGCGGTAAAAGCGCTCTCGACCCGACGGCCATGACCGTCATCTCTGCCAGCGCCGGGCCGTGCGAGCCGGCGATTGTTCGCGCCATCGCCTGCAGTTGGAGCTCGCGCAGCAGCCGCGAGCTAGCAGTTCTCGGTAGCGTGGCGGCAGGATGCGCCACGCGAAGGGTCGTCACCTCGAGTTGACTGCTGATCAGGTGCTGGAGCTTGACGGCCTCTCACAGGGCGAACAGGTCCGGGAAGGGCGCGTGAGCGCTGTCGAGCTCGTCGATGCCGCGATCGCCCGGATCGAGGCGCTGAACCCAGTTCTCAACTGCGTGGTCATCGAACGTTTCGCACAGGCCCGTGAAGACGCCATGCGCCTCGACGCTGGCCAGGGCTCAGGCGGTCCGTTCGCGGGTGTCCCGGCGTTGCTGAAGGACTGCGGGCAAGAGATCGCGGGTGTGGTGCAGATCGACGGCTCGCGCGCGTACCTACCCGACCCGGCGACCCACGACAGCAACCTCGCCGCGCGCTACCGGCGCGCCGGCATGATCCTTCTCGGTAAGACGAGTTCGCCCGAGTTCGGAAACCATTCGACGGCCGAGCCGGTTGTTCACGGGCCGTGCCGTAATCCATGGGCCATCTCGCTCACCGCGGGAGGCTCGAGCGGCGGTGCTGCTGCAGCCGTGGCCTCGCGGATGGTGGCCGTGGGCGGCGCGAGCGACGGTGCGGGCTCGATCCGGATCCCGGCCTCGTGCTGCGGGGCGTACGGCCTCAAACCCACTCGGGGGCGGATCTCCCCGGCCCCGCAGCCTGGCGAGACGCTGTTCGGGCTCGCCACGGTCCACGCGATCACGCGCTCGGTGAGAGACAGTGCGGTGCTGCTCGACATTTCGAGCGGTCCGGTGTCGGGGGACGCTCACTGGTTGCCCCGGGCAGCTCGTCCCTTCCGCGACGAGGTTGGCACCGATCCGGGCCCGCTGCGGATTGGTATGTCGGCCTCGCACCCCGTGGGCGCGGATGTGCACCCCGACTGCATCGCTGCGGCCGAGCACACCGCGGGACTGCTCTCCGCGATCGGTCACATGGTCGAGGACGCCGCCCCCCAGTTCGACATCTCTGCGATGACCACCACGATGCTTGACGTGTGGGCGGTCGGCAACGCCGTTTGGCACGACGCGTTGACGGCGGCCATGGGGCGCACGCTGGAGCCCGAGGAGCTCGAACCGACCACCTGGGAGCTGATCGAGCATGCCCGTCGACTCGACGCCACGGATCTCACACGCGCGCTCGATCACCTGCAAGCAGCGGCCTGGCAGATTGCCGCGTTCTTCGAAAAATATGACCTGTGGCTGACGCCCACACTTGCACAGCCCCCGCTTCCCCTCGGCGAGCTAAACCGTTCGGTGGGTAGCGCTGCGGGCTGGTGGAACTACGACCTGGCGTTCAACCCATGGAACCCGATCGCCAACATCTGCGGTTCGCCGGCAGTGTCGCTGCCGCTCTACTGGTCTCAAAGCGGCCTCGCGATCGGCACGATGCTTACCGCGCCCTTCGCCGCCGAGGCAAGATTGATCAGCGTTTCCGCGCAACTCGAGCAGGCGGACCCTTGGGCAGGCCGGATCCCCGACATCGCACGCGGCGGAGATCCGTAAGCCCATTGCCGAGAGTCAGGGCGCCTGGCTAAGCGGCGTGTGTGCTGCCTACAGCCCGCGGCGGCAGATCACCTCACGGATCATCGGCGTATCGTCCCTGGTGACAGGGAGGTTCACGACACGAAGGTTCGCTATCTACTCGCCGGTCTGTTTGTAGTCCTTGAGCTGCCGGTGCTGCTGTCGTTCGCGGCCGGAGCGTTTGTCGCAGGGATCTTTGGTGCGGTAGTGGTGTTGTGCTCAAAGGCGGCGCAGGTCGAAGTCGGCGTCTTCCTGCGCAGAGTTACGCCTCGGCAGTCGTCGGTGGCCGAGATGGAACGCTGTAGTCATCCATACCAAAGCTCTGCCGCCTCAGGGCACGCGATCATGCAAGAGGTCACCCGACAGCTCGCCGAGCTACCGGACGATCCGGCCGCAACCGTGGCTAACGTGGACTTCCCGCTCGTGCTGCGGGGCTATCACCGCGACGCGGTCGACGAATACGTCCGTAGGGCCGCCCAACTGGTCGGCACGGTACACGCCAGGCGCTCTCCCGAGGGAGCCATGCGCGGGCCGCTCGAGCGGGCGGGCGAGCAGGTCTCGTCGATCTTGGTTCGGGCCCACGAGACCGCCGAAAGTGTCACCTTCCATTCCCGCGCCCAGGCCGAAGAGCGACTGATGCAGGCCCGCGCCGAGGCCGGGGAGCTCGAACGGGACGCCCACGCGCTCGCGGACCAGCTACAACGAGAGTCCGAGCGAAAGGCTCGGGAGCGGGAACAGGTCGCCGAGATTGGGGTCCACGAGGTCCACACCGATTTCGATCGCATCTGGGCCGAGCGGAACCGAATGGTCGGCGATCTGCGCAAGCTCGCGGAACAGCTTTCAGAGCTCGCCGGCATCGCCGCTACCCGCTTTCCAGCGGCGACGGCGGACGAGGCGGCGGTGGCGCGCGGTGCGTACGAGAGACATGGATCACTCGAAACCGAGCCGGAGGTACCGGCTCCAGGCGAGCCAGAGTCGTCTGCCGGAGTCGGCCGGAAGTTGGCGGGAGAAGAGACCGCCGCGCCAGGAGCGGCGCCGCCCGATCCCCACACAACCGGCGGCAGCGGCTCCCACCCCCGCATCACGCTCAATAAACGGGGCCCAGAGTTCCTGCGCGATTATGGCTATCGCCTCCGGGCTGCGTTTCACGAACGGGGCCCGGCGTGGGTGCGCGAATGGGGCTGCCGCGTCCGGGCTGCGTTTCACCAACGAGGCTCAGAGTGGGTGATCCTGGCGCTGGGACTCGCCGCTGCGGTCGCGCTGAGCGCGCTGATCGCGAGCGGACCATGAGTCTTGAGCGCCGCGGCATTCCTTGTTTGCGCGCGCTGTCAACGTAGGCGCAGCTCGATGATGAATGCGCAGGCGCCCACCCGAGCGGCCAGCGGGATCGCGTGATCCTGCCCACGGACATACCCACCCGCGACCAGATCGACCGACTGCTGGAGCACCGCGCTCCCTCGAGCGTGTCGCTCTACTTGCCCACCGACCCCGCCTCGACCGGTGAACCCGAACGGATCGAACTCAAGACTCTTAGTGCTCAGGCGTCCTCGCAGATGCGCGACGCAGCTGTGGGCGCGAGGGTCGTTCGCCAGTTCGAAGACGAGATCTCCTACCTGCTCGACGACGAGGGCTTTTGGCGTTACCAGGCCAGGAGCGTGGCCATGTTCGCGGCGTCGCAGTGGCTGATCACGTTCAGGCTGCCCAACCGGCTGCTCGGCCAGGTTGAGGTATCAGACCGTTTCTACCTCAGGCCGCTTTTGCGGACGCTCACGTTCCCGCAGGTCGCATTCGTGCTGGCGCTCGCGCAGGGGTCGGTCCGCGTGATCGCGGTAACGCCCGACCTCGACCCGGAGGAGATCCGGGTAGATGACCTGCCCTCGAACGTTGCCGCCGCCGTGCGCAAATCGTCGATCTCTGATCGCGCGCCCGTTCGCCGGCTCCAGGGCTCCGAGGGACAAAAGGTTCGCATGCGCCAGTACGCCAGACGGGTCGACCGGGCACTGCGGCCGTTACTGAACGGTCTCGAGGTGCCCCTGATCCTCTCCGCTACCGAGCCGATGGACAGCATCTACAGATCGGTCAACACGTACCCCCATCTGCTGGCCGAGGGCATCTCCGGGAATCCCGAAACGGTCTCCGACGCCGACCTCGCCGCGACCTCCCGCGCGGTGCTCGCTCAGCTATACGCAACACAGTTGCGCGACATCCGTCAGCTCTACGGGCAACGGTCCGCGGAAGGGCGCGCCCTCGCCGACGTCGCCGAGGTCGCCCGCGCGGCGACCTTCGGGGCGGTCGACACGCTGCTGGTCGACATCGACGCGGCCTTGCCGGGGGTGGTCGACGACCAGACCGGCGCGGTGACTTTCGCGGCACAGGCCTCCGGCGATGTCCACGATGTGACGACGAGATCGCGCGACGCGCCTGGTTGAGCGACGCGCGCGTGCTCGCCGTCCGCGGCGCAGACATTCCGGGCGGGGGGCCGGTCGCGGCAATCCTGCGTTTACCGGCTGTAGGCCGCGCTGCCATTGAGAAGGTGATCACGAAGCTCAACCGCGGTGCTCGCATCCCTATTCGCGGCGCCGTGCAGATGCGCCTAATGTCGCGAGGCTGCACTCGCGTCAGTTAGATCCGATAAGGGCAGCGGCCGCGATATCGTCGCCAGCGGTTGTGCCGGCCTCGATCCCAATCACGACGACAGCCTCGTCCCGGCCGTGACCCTGCTCGGTGGGATCCTCGCGCGGCGGTGGGACCTCCCCCGCGCGCAGACGCACGCGGTCCTCCGCGAGCGTGACCTGCGCGTTCCGATGGACGACGGGGTGGTGCTGCTAGCCGATCGCTGGGTGGCCGAATCGGCTCGGGAGGTGCCGCAGCCGACCGTGCTGGTCCGCTCCTGCTATGGCAGGGGTCAGTTCTTTGGCGTGCTGCACGGCCGCCTGCTGGCCGAGCGTGGCCTGCAGGTGGTGCTTCAGAGCGTCCGCGGTACGTTCGGCTCCGAGGGGAGGTTCAGCCCCTTCGAGGAGCGCGCGGACGGCCTTGCCACCCTGCGCTGGCTGCGCGCCCAGCCCTGGCACGCCGGGCCGATCGGGATGACCGGCGAGAGTTATCTGGGGCTCGTGCAGTGGGCCGTCGCGGCCGACGCGGACGATGACCTCGCGGCGCTCGTAATCCAGGGCAGCGCCTCGCAGTTCCACGGTCAGAGCTATCCGGGCGGCAGCATGTCGCTGGAGACCTCGGCCCAGTGGCTGGTGATGATCGCCACGCAGGAGCGCCGTTTGGCGCCGCTGCCGATGGCGTTCGCGCTCAGGCGGCTGCGCTCGGTGTTGTCGGCAGCTTCGCTGCACGACCTCGACCGCCGGGCCACCGGCGGCGAGGTGGCCTGGTTCCGCGAAGGGCTGGCGAGCCCCGAGCGAGAGGATGCCTACTGGGTGCCGCGCGACTTCTCCGCCGGAGTCGCCAAGGTCAAGGCCCGAGTACAGATGGTCACCGGCTGGTATGACGCGTTCACGCCGTGGCAACTGGAGGACTATGCGGCGCTTCAGCGCGCCGGCCGTCCTCCGCAGCTCATCATCGGTCCATGGACGCATACACAGGAGGGCCTCTCCGCCGCCGGCGTACGCGAGGGGCTGGCGTGGCTGCGCGGCCATCTGCTGGGCGATCCACGGCTCATCGACACCGCCCGCGTGCGGGTCTTCGTCACCGGTGATCGAGCCGGTTGGCGCGCGTTCGAGCGCTGGCCCCCGGACGAGAACGCGGGCCGCCGGCTGTGGCCGGCGGGTGACGGCGGGCTGGCGTGGGATCCGCCGGCCGCGGGCCCGGACGCCAGCATCCGATACCGCTACGACCCAGCCAACCCGACGCCCTCGGTAGGCGGTCCGGTCATGATCTCGGGCAAACCGGTCCGCGACAACCGGCGGCTCGAGGCTCGGGCCGACGTGATCATCTTTACCACCCCGCCGCTCGCAGTGGCCCTCGAGGCGATCGGCCTGGTGCGTGTGCAACTGTACGCGCAAGCGAGCGAGCCGTATTTCGACCTATTCGCCCGCGTCTGCGACGTCGACCCGGGCGGGGCCTCGTGGAATGTCTGCGACGCGTTGGCGAGCGTCGCTCCGGGGCGGTTTGAGCGCTCCGGCGAGGACGGCGCATGGCGCGTCCAGTTCGATCTGTGGCCGATCGGCCACGGCTTCGCAGCCGGTAACCGCATCCGTCTGCAGGTGTCCTCGGGCGCGCACCCGCGCTACGTGCGAAATCCGGGCACCGGGGAGAACCCGCTGCTGGCGAGCACGCAGCGGGCGGTTGACGTAGAGATCCTCTGCGGTCCCCGGCACCCTTCGTCGCTGGAGCTCCCGATCATCGCGCCGGGCTGACCACGAGCCGAGCGGACACGGCTGGCGTGAGCAGGTCGACTCTGGCCGGCTCGCTGATCACGGCTCCCGTCCCTCGCATCAGCAGTGTGCTCGGCCTGGTGCCCAACCGTGTCTCGCGCCATGCCCGTGCGACGTGTTGATTGTGACGACGCGGTGCTGGTCCGGATGTAGCGGCGGGAACGGCGGCTATTTCGGCAGGCCCGGCTGCTGCAGGATCAGCACGACGGAGAGGATCAGCAGCGCGGTCCCGAAGGAGATCAGGGCATAGCGGATGCTGTACAGCTTGAACGAGCTGCCGATCCCGACCAGGAAGAGCACAGCCGCCAGGAACACCGTGATCCGGATGTATTCGTCGCTGACCAGACCCGCGTGGTTGCCCTCGTCGAACTTCACGTTGGCCGCGGTGTCGAGCGCGTCGGCCCGTGCCATCGGGGGTAGCTTGTACTGCGGCATGTAGGTCGGGCCGGGCGGGGCGTGTGGGTTGTGGAGCGGATCGGTCGCCATCCACGCGTTGAAGGCGACCCGGAACGCCGGCCGGAAGCGGCGCTCCGCGACCGCTTCCTTCTGCCGGCTGTTCAGGGTGTAGGCGGTGAACCAGGCGGTGAAGGTTGAGGAGTCGAAGTTGCGGAGCGAGATGGCGGTGAGTTCGTCGCGGGTGGCGAGGTTGCGCAGCGTCAATGACCGGGCGATATCGACCCGCGATGCCGTCCCCCATTTCGCCGCCGAGTAACCCGCCCAGGCCGCCGCGATCGTGACCAGGGCCAGCAGCACCGCCTCGCCGATCTGGACGGTCCGGGAGTGACGGTCCTCGATCTCATGATGGTCTGTCTTCTCGGCCCGCTGATGTGCCACTTCCCCGTGCTCATGCAGTTTCCGGCCGGCCTCTATCGGGTTTAGTCCCTCCGGCATTAGTGCAGTCCACGCCCACGTCGCGCAGGATCGCCCACACGGCGGATCGTCAGCGAGGCCACGCAGCACGTGCTCCCTGCTCCGCCCGAGAGTCCGCGCTCAGCCATCGCCTGTCCAAGCATCCGGGCCTCATCCTCGGCCAGCAAAATGAGGTTGTATGCCCGGTCAGTGATGCCCTCGGTCAAAGTTTCCTCTCGCTACTCACGCTCATTATCCGGCAGTGGACTGCTTCTGCCGCGATCGAGATCCAACACTATGACCAGTGGCCTCCGGGTTTCCCCGCCGACCAGCGGCGCCTTAACGGCCCACGGCATCGGGGGCGGTGCGGGGCGGTCGCCCGGTCATCGACGCGGCCGTTCCGGGCGTGGTCGACGACCAGACTGGCGCGGTGACGTTCGCGGCACACGCCTCCGGCGATGTCCACGATGTGACCGACGAGATTGCCCGCCGCGCCTGGTTGAGCGACGCGCGCGAAGCGTTTGGGGGTGGGTTCCGACACGCGCCCGGGAGGGCGAAACCGGAGCGCGTAGCATCGCCCCGGACCGCCAGGGCGAGAGGTGGCGAAACCCACCCCCAAACGTGTCCCGCGGCCGGAAGTCAGGATCTTTTGGGAACCGGGGCGTCGTCAGCGGCCGCCGGCGCCGATACTCGAAGCCTCGAAGGCCGGCAGATGCTCGGCGTTGGCGTCGAGCATCTCATCCAGCAGCGCCGTGGTCTGCTCAAGATCCAGCCGCGCCTGGGTCGTAGGATCGAGCAGAAAGGCCTGGAGAGCCGCCTGGCGGTCCCCCTGTAGCGCGGCCCTGACCATCTGCCGCTCGAGCGCGCAGTAGTGGCGCAGGTGGGCGGCGAGTGCCTCGGGCAGCGGTCCTGCGTAAAGCGCGCGGATGCCATACGCGTTGACGGCGGCGTTGACCTCGACGATCGCGTCGTCGGGGAGGTTGGGGATCGCGCCGTGGTTGACCGTGTTGACCACGTGGATCTCGTTGCGGTTATCGACGATCGCCTCGATGATGTCGATCACCTCTATCCCTTCATCCTCGTGCCCATGGGGCAGGTCGGCGAGCGTGACCGGACCGGCGTCGGCTGCGGTCCACGCCCGCGCGAGCTCCTCAAGCCTCTGTATGCGCTCGCGCTCGTGCGCCATGCTGTGGGTGGTGATGCCGTAGCGCATCCTCACTCCCTGGGCCGTTCCCGCATACGGCTCCTCAAGCCACTGCATCTGCGGGAAGTGCTCGACCCAGTGGCGCCAGCAGTACGGCAGGACGCCATAGGACTCCAGCGCCCACCTCGTGATCGGCTGTTGCGCATGCTCGCGGGCAAGCGCGAGCCCATCGCGACCGTCGGTGAGCCGCAGCTCGATAACGCTGGCGCAATGGTTGAGCCCGGCGACCACCGGAGGCATCGCGATCTGGTCCGGCTCGATCCGGGCCTGTTCCGCAAGCCAGGCGGGGTTAGCCGGGTACTGCGCGCACGAGCACAGCCCGAACGCCCTCACGCCGGGCACGGTGCGCATCGCCATCGTCTCCGTCGGCGCCGGGTTGGTGTAGTTGAAGACGTACGCCTTGGGCGCCACCTCGGAGACGTCTCGGGCCACACTCGCCAGGACAGGCGCGTTGCGCAGCGCGCGCATCACCCCACCCGGGCCGATCGAGTCGCCTACGTGCATGACGAGGCCGTAGCGCCCAGGGATCTCCAGGTCGTTCGCCCACGCGTCCATGCCACCCACGGAGATTGCGGCGATGACGAAGTCCGAGTCCACCAGGGCCTCGCGCTGGTCCAGCGTGCTCCGCACGGTTAGGGGACTCGCTTCGCTGTCGATCAGCCTGTTGGCGAGCGCGTCCATCACCTGGAGGCGCCCGGCGTCGACGTCCATCAGGGTCACCGCGGCGCTCGAGAGCACGGGAGACTGGATGAGGCGACGGATCAGCGGCGGAACGAAGCTGCTCGAGCCGCCGCCGATGATCGCCAGCTTGATGGGCATCTAGGAGGGCGCTCCCCCGCCATCGCGCGCGCGGTGGCTGCGGTGCGGGACGGACGGGGGCACGTCGAGCGACGGATTGCGATCGAAGAAGCCGACCGGCTTTAGCTTGAAACCGATCGTCGCCACCGGCATCACGGGCCAATCCTCGGGCCTGGGCACGTGATGGTGGCCGAAGGTGTACCAGACGACGATGTCCCGGCAATCGATCGGCCGGTCGGCAGAGGTCCATTCGGGAAGGCCCGCGCCACCGGGATGCTGGTTGGGATACTCGCCGGCCGCGAACCGCTCGCCGCGGTCGTATGGAGTGACCCAGAGGTGCTCGCGAACGAACCCGGCGCGCTTGCTCACGGCGGCCTCGGCCGCGGCGAAGGGGACCGCGTTCTCGCCGGGGATCAGCCGGTACCCCACCGGTGCTCCCAAACGGTGGCGGATGCGGGGATTGACTATCTCCCACCAGCGCGCCGACGCGGGATCGGTGCGCCGGATCGCGCCGCGTTCGGAAGCGAAGCGACGCCGGTGCGCGCGGTAGGCATTGCCGTGAGGGTTGCTCGGCCCCAAGGGCTCGGATTCGGTCCACACCTCCTCGACCGCGTTCTCGAGGCCGTCGACGTCGAGGTCGAGTCGCACGTTGAAGAAGTGCTGGTGGATCATCGCGTTGAGGCCCGGTGCCACCAGCGTTCCGTAGCGCGGCTTCTCGTCTGGAGCCACTCCGCCGGTCGAGAGGACTCCCGTCAGCTTGATCTCGTACTCGATCGTGCCGTCCTGGTAGAGGTACCAGAAGAAGCCGTAGTCGTAATTGCCGATCGCCGAAAAGGACGAGATCACGAGCCGGCGAGAGCGCCGCACCTCCCCTGCGCCCCGCCGCCAATCGATGTGGCGCCACAACACGCCCACATCCTCCTCGTGGATGCAGATCGCATTAGGAATCGTCACAGGAGCCCCGTCGGCGTCCGCGACGTTGGCCTCGAGGTAGAAGATTTCGCCCAGGCAGTCGCAGCCAAGCTCGAGCGATGACGCACACACGCCGACGCCGTTCTCGCCCGCGTCCATCGCGTTCTTGAAGTAGTGCGTGGGGCTCGGGTCGCCGTAGGGGACGATCATCTCCGAGAGCGAAGCGCGGTAGATGATCGAGCGCAAAAGCCCCCGGTCGTGGTAGCCAACCTGGTTCAACACGAGCCCCTCGCGCGAGGTGAACCCGACGTGCAGCTCCCACCGCTGCCAGCGGATGACGTTGCCGTCGACGGTGAATCCCGCCCCCTGCGGCTGGACGATCTCGAGCGGTGCGATGTCGTCGCGGGGAGGCCCCGCGGCGGTCGCATCGAAATCGCCCGGCTCGGTCGGAATCGGCACCTCGCCGTGATCCTCGATTCGTAGGATCTGCTGACGGTTGAGGTCGACGAGCGCGATCAGGCCGTCGACCGGGTGGGCCCATTCGTTCTCCTCGCCGGCGGGCCGGATGAAGACCACGCAGCGGGCCAACCTCCTGCCGACCTCATCCTCGTAATTGAAGTTCCCGGCCGGCCAGGCGTCTACCTGGACGGCTTCGAAGTCGGTGATGCCTCGTCTGGCGAGAGCCGCACGGAACCGCTCGTCGTGCTTGACGAGCTCCTCGGCCACCATCAACTCGCCGACGACAGCCATCGGTTGGACGTCGTCGCGCCGCCGCCAGGCCACCACCCGCGCCTCGCCGTCGAGCGCCACGGTCACTTCGTGCGTTGCTCCATCGCCCCCGTCCAGCAGGACCACTTCCGCGTCGCGCGGGGGTAGCTCGCCGCCGTTCCTACTCCAGTCCAAGACCGCGGCCTTGTCCGGCTCCCGCAAATCGATCGTGATGAAGCGGACCAGCGCACTCAGGTCGCCGTATTGAGCCGCGGCCCGGACTGCTGCGGCGACCGCGACGATCTCCTCGGTCCTGAGCGGATCGAGCGGATGAGAGATCGTAATCGCGGTCATATTTGCCCAAATGGCAGCGCTTCGCGCGAAATCAAGCGTAACAGAACACCGATTGCGCGTGGTAGAGTCCGCAAGGCCGCGCTGCCCTACGCTCGTGCGAGCCCACAATTGAGCGAGGAGAGAACTCTGACGCAAGCCGAGGACCTGAGCACGCCCGCGCGCTCGCCTGTCGCCCAGATTGCCCACTGGCCCCGCGATGCCTTCATCGACGGGCGGTTTGTCGACGCGGTCTCGGGCGCGCGATTCGAATGCGTGAGTCCTGTTTCGGGGGAGATTCTCTGCCATGTGGCCGAGTGCGGAGCCGAGGACGTCGACAGGGCGGTGCGCGCCGCACGGCGGGCGTTCGAGGGCGGCGCGTGGCGGAATGCCGAGCCGCAAGGCCGCAAGACGATCCTGTTTGCGCTCGCCGAGTTGATCGAGGCGGACGTCGACGTGCTGGGGACCCTGATCACGATGGACATGGGCAAGCCCATCACCGACGCGCGAGAGGAGGTGCTCGACGCCGCCGGCACGCTTCGCTACTACGCCGAGGCGATCGACAAGGTCTACGGCGAGGTCGGCCCGACCGGCCCTTCAGCGCTGACCCTGATGACGCGCGAGCCGCTCGGCGTCGTGGGCATCGTGGTGCCCTGGAATTACCCCTTGGACGTGCCCATGTGGAAGCTCGCGCCGGCTCTGGCGACCGGCAACTCAGTGGTGGTCAAGCCGGCCGAACAGTCACCGTTGTGCATCTTGCGCCTGGCGGAATTGGCGCTCCAAGTGGAGCTTCCGCAAGGGGTGCTGAACGTAGTGCCTGGCTTCGGTGAGGTGGCGGGCAAGGCGCTCGGCCTCCACATGGAGGTCGACAAGATCGCCTTTACGGGCTCGACCGAGGTGGGGAAGCTGTTCCTCACTTACGCCGGAGCCTCGAACATGAAGGGCGTGCAGCTCGAGTGCGGCGGAAAATCGCCCTCGGTCATCCTCTCCGACGTGCCCGATCTCGAACTCGCGGTCGAAGAGACGGCCACGGGGATCTTTGTCAATGCCGGCCAGATGTGCAATGCGAGCTCGCGCCTGCTGGTGCACGAGTCAATCCGCGATCAGGTCCTCGAGCGCCTCGCGCAGCAGGCCGAGCAATGGCAGCCCGGGGACCCGCTGCACCCTGACACGCGACTGGGAGCGATGGTCGACGAGCGGCAGATGGAGCGCGTTCTGGATTACATCCGCCTTGGCAGCCGGGAGGGAGCAGAGCTCTACAACGGAGGCCACCGCGCACGGGAAGAGACGGGCGGCTTCTATGTGGAGCCGACCGTCTTCACCGGCGTGGACGCCGGGATGCGGATCGCACGTGAAGAGATATTCGGCCCGGTGCTGGCCGTCCAGTCCTTCTCCTCAGAGGAGGAGGCCCTGAGGGCCGCCAACGACACCGCCTACGGCCTGTCGGCCGCGGTGTGGACGAGCGACGTCAACAAGGCGCACCGTTTCGCGCGAGGGCTGAGCTCGGGAACCGTATACGTCAATTGCTACGACTACGGCGACCTCTCGCTCCCCTTCGGCGGTTACAAGCAGTCCGGCGGCGGTCGCGACCTATCGGTGCACGCACTCGAGAACTACACCCAGGTCAAGATGACCTACATACGCCTGCTCGACTGACCCCGCGCGGCGAGAACGCGGCGATGGCCACTGTCACCCTCGACAAGCTGACCAAAATCTTCCCCAACGGCACCACGGCCGTCTCCAATCTGGACCTGCGCGTGGCCGACGGCGAGTTTATGGTGCTGGTGGGGCCTTCGGGCTGCGGCAAGACCACGGCGCTGCGTATGGTGGCCGGGCTCGAGGAGATCACGGGCGGGACCGTCCGGATCGGCGACCGCGTCGTGAACGAGCTTTCCCCGAAGGAGCGCGACGTCGCGATGGTCTTCCAGAACTACGCGCTCTACCCCCACATGACGGTGGCCCGCAACATCGGCTTTGCGCTGCGGCTGAAGAAGGTGCCCAAGCAACGGATCGACGCAAGCGTCAAAGAGGCGGCGAAGATCCTAGGCCTGAGCGAGCACTTGGACCGCAAACCGGCGCAGCTCTCGGGCGGACAGCGCCAGCGCGTCGCCATGGGTCGGGCGATCGTGCGCGAGCCCTCGGTGTTCCTGATGGACGAACCGCTGTCCAACCTCGACGCCAAGCTGCGCGTGCAGATGCGGGCCGAGATCTCGGAGATCCAGCACCGGCTCGGTGTCGCCACCCTGTACGTGACCCACGACCAAACCGAGGCGATGACCATGGGCGATCGCGTCGCGGTGCTGCGCTCGGGCGTCCTGCAGCAGTGCCAGGCGCCTCAGGCGATCTACGACCGCCCGGGCAATGTATTCGTGGCGGCCTTCATCGGCTCTCCCGCGATGAACCTCTACGAAGGCACGCTCTCCCCCGACGGCAGCGCGGTCCGCCTTGGCTCGCAGACGCTTTCGCTGCCCGACCGCGTCCGTTCCGAGCGAACCGCGTTGCGGCCGTTCAACGACCACAAGCTGCTCGTGGGAATCCGGCCCGAGCACCTCAGCGACGCTTCGCTCGAGCGCGCAGAGCTCAATGGAGCCACCCTCGTGGGCGACGTGAAGCTGGTCGAGGCGCTCGGCTCGGAGCTGATGGTCCACTTCCACATCGATGCTGCGCGGGTCCACTCCGAGGACGCCGCGGCCGCCAGCGAGGAGGAGGAGCTCGTCGACTTGGCCTCGGGCGGGTCGGAGCTCGCAGCTCGCGACACCGGTGTGGCGCGCGTGCAGACTCGGTCGCAGGTACGCGCCAGCGAGCGGGCCACGTTCGTCGTGGACACCGAGCGACTGCACTTCTTCGACCCGCAGTCGGGCGCGGCGCTCTGGAACTAGGCGCCGGGGCGAGCGGGTGGTCGCGGCTCGCCGCGCGTCCCTAGTCCTCTTCCAAGTGAGACAGCCCCCAGACGGTGGTCCGGACGTGCCGGGGCTGGGAGAGGATGGTGAGGATCACGGCGGCGACGTCCTCCGGCTCGAGCATGGTGGCGAAGTCCGGCATGTCGGGCGTCCGCCCGCGGCCGATCGCAAATTCGGTCTTCACCCCCCCGGGCAGGACGGTCGAGAGGCGCACGCCCCGACTTCGCAGCTCGAGATCCAAGCAGGCCGCAAGCGTCTTCTGGCCTGCTTTGGTGGCGGCGTAGACCGCCTCGCCGGCGGAGTCCATCACCGCCACCACGGAGCTCACGACGACAATGTCGCCGCCGCCGGCGGCGAGCATGTGCGGCAGTACGGCCCGGATCGACCACACGGTTCCAAGCAGGTTGGTCTCGACGATCTCGGTGACGGTTTCGGGGGTCATGTCCAGGAAGTCGGCGTACTCGCCGACGCCGGCGTTGCAGACGATCGCGTCGCAGGCGCCGAAGCGGTCAACGGCGAGCTGGGCGACGCGCTCCATGTCCTCGCGCGCGCGCACGTCCGCCGATTCCCTCAGCAGGCTCGCATCGTCAGGGACCTGGAGCGACCCGAGCCTTTCCCCGGAGCGCGCGACGGCGACCACGCGCGCTCCTGCTGCGATCAGCGCCCTCGTGGCGGCGGCTCCGACACCTGAGCTCGCGCCCGTAACGATCACCACGCGGCCCGCGAGCGGTTGGTTTGGCTCGGTCATTTGGTGGCCCCCGCCGTGAGGCCGCTCACGATGTACCGGTTGAGCAGCAACGCCAGGGCAGCAGGGACCGCGATCGCAAGCATGCCCGCCGCGGCCATCAAGCTGAAAGCCACCAACCTTGGGCCGTAAAGAGCTGCGATCACGACCGTCGCGGGCTCGGATCTCAAGTCAGTGGTCAGAATCAGCGGGAACAGGAACTGAGACCAGCTGAAGAGGAACGTGACAGCGGCCGCGGCAGCGATGCCTGGGAGCGAGAGCGGCAGGATCACGCGCGCCAGCGCCTCCAGCGGGCGAGCCCCATCGATGAACGCCGCCTCCTCGAGCTCTTTCGGGAGGCCCTGGAAATAGTTGTAGAGGATCCAGATCGCCAGGGGAAGGAACCCTGATGTGTTGGTCAGGATTATCCCGAGGTACGTGTTGACCAGGTTCCAGCTCGTCATGAGCTTGTACAGCGGCAGCAGGGTCGCGTACGCGGGCAGCAACAGCGTCGCGATCGTGGTCACGAGGATGATCCGCTTGAAGCGGAACTCCAGCCGCGCGAATGCGTAGGCGGCAAAAATCGCCACGAACACGGTCAAGACGGTCGTGCCAACTGACTCGATCGTGGAGTTCAAAAGCGACTGACGCAGCTGGTATGGGAGCGTGCCGAGATTGGCGTGCTGAAGGTTGAGCAGCTGCCCGTAGTTGGAGAGGTACAGCGGGTGGGGGTAGTAGTGGACCGGCAGCGAGTCGGCCGCGCCGCTCGACATCAGACTCGTGCTGAGGCCCCAGTAGAGCGGGAAGAGCGACCAGATGACGACCAGCACCAGCGCGATCCAGCGGCCCCATCGGCGCGCGACTCGCCGCGTGCGGCCCGACGGACGCCGGCTCACCAGCGGCACAGATGCCGCGGCCGAGCTCAGAACTCCACCCTTCTGTAGACGAGACGCAGCACCAGCAGAGAGATGGCCGCGGTCGCCAGGGTCATGATCAACGACAGCGCATAACCCTCGCCGAAGTTCAGGTTCTGGAAGCTTACGAGGTAGGTCTGAACGCCCACCGAGGCCGATGCGCTGGCGTCGCCGGTGAGGATATAGGGCTGATCAAAGATGTTGAGACTGGCGGTGATGGCCGCGACCATCGCGATCGTGATTCCGGGCCGCAGTAGCGGCAGGGTGATGTAGCGGAACCCGTGCCAGGCGCTCGCGCCGTCCACCGCGCCGGCCTCATAGAGCTCCGACGGGATTAGCTGCAGGGCCGCCAGGATGAGCAACACGCACAGAGGGGTGGTCTGCCAGACCTGCACGAGTTCGATCAGCACCAGCGCCTCCCAGCGGTTGGAACCGAGCCACACCTGGTTGTGGCTGATCAGTCCGATGGACTTCAGAACCCCGTTCAGGGGTCCGAAGGTCGGGTCGTAGATCCGGCTCCACAGCAGTGCCTCGACCACCGGCGGCAGCGCCCACGGCAGCACGACGAGGGCGAGCAGCGGCGCGCGCCAGCGCGAGCGCTGCCGCAGCAGCAGCGCGAACGCGATCCCGAGCACGACCGACAGCACCGTTCCGGACAGCACGTAGATCCCCGTATTGACGAAGCTCTGACGGATCGCCGGAGTCGAGAAGGCGTCATGGAAGTTTTTCAAGCCGACGAAGTTGTGGTTGTTTACCAGCGAGTACTCGCGGAAGAACGCCTCGACGGTTGTCACGGCCGTCGGGTACAACGTCAACGCACCGATAAACAGGGCCAATGGCGCGAGCAGGATGTAAGCCAGCCGCTGGCGCTGCGACCGCACCGACGGCTCTCGCCGCCGCCACCGCCTAGGCGCTGCTGTCTCGACTTCGGGAGATTC
Source organism: Solirubrobacterales bacterium (assembly GCA_019247075.1). Lineage (GTDB taxonomy): Bacteria > Actinomycetota > Thermoleophilia > Solirubrobacterales > Solirubrobacteraceae > Palsa-465. The sequence goes on along the minus strand of JAFAPR010000096.1, from coordinate 16,263 downwards.
GAGCAGCTCGGTTCCGGACAAGGGCCCGGGGGTGCGGCTAGGGGGCGTTCTGGTTGACGACCTGGGCGATCGCGCTGATCGCTGCCTTCACGCTTTCTTGGCCGGCCGCAGCGGCGTGAACATTCGTGTACACCGCGTTTGAGAACTGCGAATACCAAGGCGGCGCGCCGTTCTGGAACACGGGCTGGCTGTCGCGGAGCAGCTGACTTAGATCGCCAATGCCCGACTTGCCATGCAGCGAGGACGCAAGGATGGCGGTGGCGTTCTTCTGGGCCGGGAGCGGGAAGCCGGTGATGGCATCCTTGCCTCCGTTGGCGCCCGCCCACAGAGCCTGATTGCTCGGCTTATCCAACCACTTGATGAACGCGACAGCGCCCGCCACGTTGTGGGCCGTCCGCGGTATTCCCACGCCGTCAGGGTTGCCGAGGTTGGGAGCCGGCGCTCCGCTGGCGGTCGGGGTGGATACGTACTTCACCTGGCCCACCACGCTCGAGTTGCTCGGAATGTCGTAGATCGTGGCCAGGTCGCCCGAATACTCCGAGAGGGACGAGGCGGTCATGCCGTGCGCCATGTTGCTAGTCAGCGACGCGACGTCGGCCATGTTGATGTTCCCCGGTGGCACCAGTCCGGACTTGTACGCGTGCACGATCCAGGCGAGTGCCTTGTACCCGGGCGAGCTGGGAGAGGTGAACGCAGCCTTGTGTTGCGCGGTGAGGACGTGCCCGCCGAACGCCGCGGTCGTCTCGTACCAATAGGTGGACAGACCCTCCTGGGCCTGGAGCGGAATATTCAGTGGATGGGGATTGACCCCGGAGCTCTTCAGCTTCTGCAGATCGGCCGTGTACTGCGCGATCGTCGTGGGGGCCTTGGTGACGCCGGCATGGGTGAATTGCTTGGTGTTCATCGTCGACACCATGAATGAGGCGTCCATGGGGATGCCTACGAGTTGGCCATTGTCGACGAACGAACTCAGCTGAGGCATCTGGCCCGAGAGCGTCGAGATCGCGAAGTATCGGTTCAGCGGATAGAACCAGTGCAGCTTGTAGTACTCGCCTGTCTTCGACCAGTCCACATCGGTGACGTCGGCAAAGTAGCTGTGAGCGGTGGAGGCGGCCACGATCTTGCTCTGCAGGTCGTCCCAGCCCACGTTCACCCAGCGCACCTTGACCCCCGTCTGCTTGGTGAACTGTTGCAGGAGCGCGGGGGGCGGGCTTGGGTAGGCGACCGCGACGGTGATGCTGCCCCCCGGGTGCTTGAGATTGACCGCGGGCGCGCTGTTATTGGAGGACGAGTTCGAGCCCGAGCCCGACGATCCGCAGGCGGCAACCAGAAGGACGAGCCCGGGAACCACGAGAGCCAGGCCCATCCTCCGCCGCCACGGCCGCCCGGCCGGCCAGTGCGCGAGCCTTAGCAAATCTGCACCACGGGCGCGCATTTCAGACTACTATAAGCGCATTCATGCAGAGTGTCAACGCGCATATGCGACCCGCAGGATGCGCTTGCCGGCTCTGCCGAGGAAGAAGCCGAGCCGGATGGCCGAGATGAAGGGAAGCAGTCAGGACGGGGCGACAAGATACGCGCGACCGCGGCATCGCGTCGAGCGGCTGCGTGCAATCCTCAATCTCACGGACCCGGAGTCGACGACGGCCGTCGACGAACTCGCGTCCGCGCTATCCGTCTCGAGCGCCACCGTTCGCCGCGACCTCGCCCAACTTGCAAGTCAAGGGCTCGTGCTGCGCTCGCACGGGGGAGCCGTTCGCGTGGATCGTGGCTATGAGCTCCCGATCCGTTACCGGGAAACTAGCCAGGCACCGGAGAAGCGGCGAATCGGGCAGGCCGCGGCCGCCCTGGTGGAGGATGGCGCGGTGGTCGGGTTTACCGGCGGAACGACCACGATGGAGGTCTCGCGGGCACTGGCAACACGCCGCGATCTCACCGTGGTGACCAACGCCCTCAACATCGGCGCCGAACTCGCGCTGCGCCCGAACATTCGCCTTGTGGTTACCGGCGGCATGGCGCGGTCGGCTTCCTTTGAGCTGTCCGGTCCAGCTGCGGAGCGGACGATTCAGGACTACAACATCGACCTGGCGTTCATCGGCGTCGACGGCGTGGACAGCAACTCCGGCTGCACGACTCACAACGACTCTGAAGCGCTTACGAACGCCGCGCTTGTGCGCCGGGCCGCCCGAGTTGTCGTGGTCGCTGACCACACGAAGCTCGGTCAGGTCAAGTTCGTCAAGATCTGCGACATTGACGCGGTCGACCTGATCGTCACCGATTCTGGGGCGTCTGAAGCACAGCTTGCCCCCTTTGGCGCGGCACATATCGAGGTAAAGCTGGCCTGATCGCGCCACGCCGTCCCGAGCGTAGCGGTCCTATTTGCGAGGGGTGACGCGGTACAGCACCACGCCGTGCGCGGGAACGCTCGCCGTGATTCTCCTGCCGCTCTTGATCGAGCTGTGCCTCCACAGATCGGTCAGCCTGTATCTCCGCCGTTTGGGCAGTCCGATGGCTGGTGCGGTGGTCGAGATCACCTCCCGGTGGCTGGTCGTATTGAACAGCCCGACCACGACATCGCCGTGGCGCTCTCTCTTCGCGATCACTTTCTCCGCGCGCTTGTCGAGGATCATCGACGAGTCGATCCCGTCCTGTTCGACAGAGAGCACCGCCCGGTTTCTGAGCAGTCTCAAATCAGTCTTGCATAGCTTGGTCAGGTTGGTGCCCAGGATTAGGGGCGAGGCCGCCAGTGACCACAGGCTGAGCACGGTCTTTCGTTCGGGAAGGGTTAGCCCATCCCCCTTTGAGTATCTGACCGAGCCGAAGGGATTGGAGGAGCCAACGGGGCCGTTGCAGTTGCCGAGCTCGACCGAGTCGAAGTCGTTGTAGCCCTTGAACCGCCGCCCGCCGTAGCGCGGCTCCCACAACGCGAGGGTGTGAAACCGCAATGCGACATTGGCGTAGTCGGTCAATCCCCTACCGCCGTAGTTCTCGATGTCGGATGTGTACTCCCATTGGGTCGCGTACTTATCGAGGGTGGGACCGAGCGCAATGGTGTAATGACCCTCGGTGACGTCGAGCTGCATCGGACGGTGCGATTGCCGGATCGCGTCAGACCAGGCCCTGATGTCCGGTTTGTTGGCGTCGGTGATGCCGTCGAGCTTGATGTAGTCGATGCCCCAGGAGGCGAATTCGTCCACGATCGAGTTGATGAAGGCCTGAGCGCCGGGCTTGTGGTAGTTGAGGCCCATCATGCCGCCGCAGTTGTAGTTGAGCTGCTTTTTCCGGGTGGCGATCTCATCGGCTCTGTAAGGCGTGCCTAGGATGCGCGTGTTCTTCGCAACGGCCTGATGCGAGATCCCGGGCGTTACGTAGATGCCGAACTTCAGCCCCAGCTTGTGCACGTAGCTGGCCACGACCTTGATGCCATTCTCCCGATGAGGACCTGGCGGGAATTTGGCGCCGCGGGTCACCCACCTGCCATAGCGATCGACGTTCGGGCCCTGTGGCCCCGGGCACTGATACCAGAAGTCATCCTGATTGATGTACCGAAAGCCGCGCGCTTCAAGGCCGCTCTGTTTCATGGCCCGGGCGGCCGCCTCGTCGATGGCGGCATCCGACGATCTCCTGAAGAAGCTCCAAGTACTCCAGCCGAGCACCGGCTTCAGGTCCGTACCCCGAGGCGGATGCGACTCTCCTCGCGCAGACGGCGCGCCGCTCACGGCAAACGCGCCACAAACCACTGCGAGTGAGACGAGCGCTGGCGTCAGGCGACGGGTCAGTCTTCTCATGGGGCCTCCTCCACCGCGCAGGGTCTCCGTACAGGCCGTTGCATCTCGTTTAGCGAAGCTGCGCTGATTGTGCGCGATCGAGCCACTTTAGGCAGAGTCGCGCACGCTGTCAACCGGTTTGCTCGGCGGAGAGTGCCACCGCCCCCGCCCCCAGCAGCGCGGACTCGGCGCCAAAGTGGGCGGGCACGACCTCGATCGGAAACGGAGCTATCTCCCCCAGGATCTCCGCGGTCCGCCGGTACAGCTCGGAGCCAGATTGGATCATGCCGCCACCCAAGACAACGCGGGAGGGATCGACCACAATCGCGACGTTTGCGACCCATAACGCGATCTCGGCGATCAACTGCTCGCGCGTCTCGCGCTCGATCGGGCTGGCATTCGAACTGTCAAACAGCTCCCGCGCGCTTATGGCTTTCCCTCGCTCGGTCGCGGTCCACGCCTCGACCCCCCGCCCTCCCAGGCGTTCCTCGAGCACGGCGGCCCCGGGACGCCGATCGGCCAGCGCCTCGAGCGAGGGCACGATGTAGCCGACCTCACCGGCGGCGCCGTGGGCGCCCTCGATCACCTGTCTTCTCCACACTATGCCCGCGGCAATCCCCGTTCCCAGGTTGACGTAGAGACCCTCCGAGACCCCGTGCAGAGCGCCCCACGCCAGCTCCGCTCGGGTCGCGGCCTTCACGTCGTTGATGATGGTCGCCCGCAACTGCGGAAAGCGCGTATGCAGCGCAGCGGGGATGCGCAACTGCGACCAACCGGGCACCGCGGGCGCCAAGTCCACCCCGTCCTCTCGCGTGAGGCCGTTCGTCGATACGCCCAGTCCGAGGGGCAGCCGGTCGGCCCGGCGTTCGTTTGCCACGAGTTCCTCAACAAGCGAAAGGGCTCGCTCAAGCACCCGATCTGCGCCATCCTCGCGGGCGGTGGGGATGACCCGCCGGTCACGAACGCGGCCCGACCTGTCGACTATCCCAGCGGCGAGCTTGGTACCACCGATGTCGAGGGCCAGAACCTCAACGTCGCGCTCCCGCGGGTTATCCAACTCGACCAGCCCCGCCGCGGTTCTACGGTAATACGACCGACCGTTCGAGGCGTGGCGGGCAGTCCGGGTTGAGCCCTTTCGCTCGGGCCAACGCGATCGCGGCACGGTGCACTCGCACCATCTCAGGCAGCGGATCCCCGCCGTCGACCTGAAGACATGCCCCGGTGGCCAGGACGTCTTCCGCAAGCCCCTGTGGCAAATCACCAAGGGACCACACCAGGCTCCTCGGCCCGAGAACGCTGATGGGGCCGTGCCGGAGCTCCATCGCCGGATACGCCTCGCTCCACGCGAGGGCCGCCTCCCGGAACTTCAGCGATGCCTCGTTGGCCAGCCCCACGGCCGGCCCGTGGCCGAGGAACACGAACTGCTCTGAGGTCGTGAGCGAGTCCGGCAAGCCCGCCGTCAGCTTGGCTTCGGCATGCGCCGCGAGGCGGTCGACGTCGTGGCCGAGATAGGCTCGCCACAGCGCGACCACGCTGGTCGAGAACCTCGTCTGCACGATCGCGGTCTCATCCGCGAACGGCAGCGCGACAAGGTGTTCAACGTTCTCTGCAAGCGGGCTCTCCGCCACGGCGGTGATCGCGAATGTGTCGCTCTCCGGGAGCGACCGCAACGCCTGCAGCACCTCGGTCGTGGTGCCGGACCGAGAGATCGCGATCACGCTGTCGTAGCGGCGCCCCAGCGGCATCTCCGAAGGCGTGAATGCATCGGTCAATCCGTGGCCGCTTCCCTCTCGCCAGTTCGCGATCGCCTGCGCCACGAACAGCGACGTGCCGCAGCCCATGACCGCGACCCGCTGCCCCGATGAAGGGAGATCGGCCCCGGCCGCCAGCGCCGCGGCGCGCCGCCAGATCGACGGCTGGCTGTGTACCTCTCCGTCGATGGCGGCGGTTTCTGCGCGATTCAAGCCCACCGTGCTCACTATAAGCAAAAATGCGCAGAACGCAGGCTCGATTGCGTTCACGAGGTTGGAGCGGGGCGCAAAGCTGATTCGCCAGGCCGCGTTCTCTGGACTGTCTACCGTCCGTCGAGCAGGATCGTCCAGGGCTCCACCGACTTGATTGTCAGCATTCCGTTCTGGGCCCAGCTGTCCTCGGTAAGGCGCGCGCGGACGTCTTTCTCGGAGGAGGCTGAGATGGCGTGGAGGATCTCGCGGTCGCTTCCGAGCGGACCACCGAGCACGATGAACCCGTCGTCGACCAGCGAGTCCATGAACCGGGCATGCTCGCCAAAGCCCTCCTGCTCGCGCAGGTCACGCGACCAGTCCCACGGACCGCCGCGCTCGAGCCGGACGGCGAAGAACACCACAGGCGAGTCTACCCGCCTGCCCGCCCCCACTACGATCGAGCGATGGCTTCGGTGCAAACCTCGGTCCCGGCCCAGGGAGTACTGTCGCGCACGCCGTCGCCCGCGCTCGTCCTCGGGGCTATCGCCTCGGTGCAGTTCGGCTCCGCGCTGGCCACCACGCTTTTCGCGCAGGTTGGGCCAGCGGGAGCCGTGCTGCTGCGACTCGTATCGGCGAGCATCGTCCTGCTGGTCATCTGGCGACCGCGGCCGCGCGCGCGGACCAGGAGCGAGCTGCTGCTCGCCGCCCTATTCGGGCTCGTGCTCGCGGGGATGAACCTGGCCTTCTACGAGGCGATACAGCGAATCCCCCTTGGCATCGCGGTGACGATCGAGTTCGTCGGTCCGCTCGCGGTCGCGATCACCGGTTCGCGTCGCCGGCTTGACCTTCTTTGGGTGGCGCTCGCAGCTGCGGGGATAGTCGCCCTGATGCGCGGTGATGCTCACGCCCTCGACCCGCTCGGCGTGGCTCTGGCGCTGGCGGCGGGTTGCCTTTGGGGGGCGTACATCCTCATCAATGCGCGCGTCGGCAAGGCATTCGCGGGCGGCACCGGACTTGCGATCGCGATGGCCGTGGGCTCGATGGTTGCCCTGCCGGTCGGGGTCGCGCAGGGTGGGGCACAGTTGCTGGCGCCGCACACGCTGCTGTTGGGCGCAGCCATCGGCATGCTCTCCTCGGCGATTCCATACACCTTCGAGATGGAGGCGCTCCGGCGCATCGCTACCAACGTCTTCGGCGTGCTCATGAGTCTCGAGCCGGCGATGGCCGCGCTCGCCGGATTCCTCGTGATCGGCCAGACCCTCAGCTCGCGCGAGCTCGCCGGGATCGCGCTCGTGGTAATCGCCTCGGTGGGCGCTTCGAGCAGTGCACGCAAGGCGCCGATCGCCGTTTAGAGGCCTGAGCGGGGCCGGGCGCCAGCGTTGCTACGCCTGCCGCGCCAGCGTTGCTACGCCTGCCGCGCCAGCCTTCGTGCGAGTCGCGCCAACCGCTCGTCCCATCGCGCCCCGGCGAGGGCCATCCACTCCATGGCTCCGGTAAGCGGCTCCGGGGTGAGCTCGTAGTGCGTCTCCCGGCCCTCGTGGGCGGCGCGCACGAGCCCCGCCTGCTCGAGCGTCGTGAGGTGCTTGGCGATCGCCTGACGAGTGATCGGGAGCTCTCCAGCCAATCCGGATGCGGTCACCGACGACCGGTGCGCTAGGAGCTCCATCACCCGGCGCCGGGTGGGGTCAGACAGCGCGCTGAAGACGGCCCCGACCGCGGGTTTGCTCTGGGGGACGCTCGCGCTCACGCCAAGGCAGCGACCATCTGTGGTCCTTGCCGCGTGCGCAGCTCGGCACCACCGGAGAATCGAGGCCCCTGGTCGAGAAGGGTCGCCACTGCCTCGAGTCGGGCCACGGGAAGCTCCAGCACCACAAGGCGCGTCCCTTCGGACACATCGTCGAGGACCATCTCGACGAGTGTCTCGGGTCCGTCGCTCTCTGACCACCGCAGCACGATCCGACGCCCCGGCTCGACTTCCTCGACCTTCGCATGGCGCTGCTCCCCGTCCTCCCAGCGCAGCCATCCTTGGGCGCCGACCTCAATCTCGATCTCTACCTCATCGGCCAACCACGTTGCCAGTTCTTGCGGATCTTCAAGTGCGGCCCACGCCGTTTTGCGATCGACCGGGAGGATCACTTCGCGTCTGACCGCCACGTCTTCGATCGCCATCTCGATCTCCTCTCGGAACATGCAACCTAATGGTTGCGCTTTCCTGCTAATGTCGGCGCAACCTCAAGGTTGCAGTTTATCGATACCGACGAAATGGAGGAGCAATGCCACTGGTACCGATGGTGGTCGAGCAGAGCGCCCGCGGGGAGCGCTCATTCGACATTTACAGCCGCCTGCTCAACGACCGGGTGGTATTTCTCGGCAGCGAGATAGACGACCAGGTCGCAAACCTGATCGTCGCGCAACTCCTTCACCTGGAGGCGGATGACCCCGAAAAGGACATTTCGCTTTACATCAACTGCCCCGGTGGACAGGTCTACGCGGGGCTCGCGATCTACGACACGATGCAGTTCATCAAGCCGGACGTGCAGACGATCTGCGTCGGGATCGCGATGTCGATGGGCGCGATCATCCTGGCGGGCGGCGCGCGCGACAAGCGGGCGATCCTTCCCAACGGCCGCGTTCTCATCCACCAACCCACCGGCGCCTTTCAAGGCCAATCCTCCGACATCGAGATCCACGCGCGCGAGGCACTCGCGCTGCGGGAACGGCTCGAAGAGATCCTCGCCAACCACACGGGGCAGGAGCGCGAGCGCCTTCATGCCGACATGGAGCGCGACAATTTCATGACTCCCGGCGACGCGGTGGCTTACAGGATGGTTGACCGGGTCTTGCGCGACCGCGGGCAACAGAACGGCCGTCGGCGTGCCGGGATCGCCTAGCTCAGCAGACGGCACAGCCCACTGGCCTGGCGCCGCGACAAACCTCGGCCACGACGGCGGAACGCTACGATCGTCCTTCGGACCCGATACGGAGGACCAACATGGCGCTTGCAATTGGTGACACCGCCCCGGACTTCGAGGCGGAGACAACGGAAGGAAGGATTCGCTTCCACGACTGGATGGGCGATTCATGGACGGTGCTGTTCTCGCACCCGAAGGACTTCACGCCCGTGTGCACGACGGAGCTCGGCTACATGGCCAAGATCAAGCCGGATTTCGAACGCCGCGGCGTGAAGATCATCGGCCTCTCGGTCGATTCCACCGGAGACCACGAGGGGTGGGCGAGGGACATCGAGGAGACGCAGGGGCACGCGCCCAACTACCCCATCATCGGCGACGGTGACTACCACGTCTCAAAGCTCTACGGCATGCTGCCGGCCGCGACCTCCGGTGATGCCAAGTCGCGCACGCCGGCCGACAACCAGACGGTGCGAAACGTGTTCGTGATCGGACCCGACAAGAAGATCAAGCTGATCCTCGTCTATCCGATGACCACCGGCCGCAACTTCGACGAGGTGCTGCGCGTGATCGACTCCCTCCAGCTGACCGCCAAGCACAAGGTCGCGACGCCGGTCAACTGGGAGCAGGGCGAGGACGTGATCATCGCCGGCTCTGTGTCGAACGACGAGGCCAAGGAGCTGTTCGGCGAGTGGCAGTCGCCGAAGCCGTATATCCGCATCGTGCCGCAGCCCAAGGAGCGCGAGCCCAGCCCCACCTAGGGACTGGACCTCGCCTGGGGAGGCGGCGCCCTCCGGCGACGACCCCAGCATGAGGGATCACGCCTCCTTCGCCACCCAACTAGATTCGGCGGTTGGCAACGGGATCGAGGCTGCGGTCCGCCTCAAGCACCGCCGCCGCCTTCGTCGTCTCGGGTGGGAGCGCGCGCTGGAACCCGCGGGCAATGCGCTGTGGGCCGCTGGCGACCCGCCCCCGCGCCCTGGCTGCAAGCTGGACGTGCTCGTTGACGGAGCCGAGGCCTTCCCCGCGATCGTCGAGGCGATCGGGCGCGCGCGAGAATTTGTCCACCTGATGGGCTGGCACGTCGCGCCTCACTTCGAGCTCGTGCGCGACGAGCGCCGGGCTGTTCTCGGCGAGGTCCTTGCCGAGGCGGCCGAGCGAGTCGACGTCAAGGTGCTCGTGTGGGCGGGAGCGCCGTTCCCAGCGTTCCACCCCACGCGGGCCGAGGTGCGCGAGGCGGTCACCGCACTAACGCGCCGGACACAAATCCACTGCCAGCCCGACCCGCGCGAGCACCCCTTCCACTGCCACCACGAGAAGGCAGTGATTGTCGATGGCGAGGTCGCGTTCGTCGGAGGAATCGACATGACCGACTTCGCCGGCGACCGGTACGACTCAAGCGACCACCCTGCTCGCCGGCGGCTCGGCTGGCATGATGTGGGCACGCGGCTGCGCGGCCCCGCAATCGCCGACGTGGACGAGCATTTCGCGTTGCGGTGGAGGGAGCTTTCCGGCGAGCGGATCCAGCCGGCACAGCCGCCGCCGGGGGCCGGCGACCACGAGGTCCAAGTGGTACGCACGATCGCGGAGGGGATGTACGACGCCGTCCCGCGCGGGGAGTTCCGGGTGCTTGAGAGCTACGTCCGCGCCATCCGGCAGGCCCAGAGCTTCATCTACCTCGAAAACCAGTTCCTGTGGTCGCCCGAGATCGTGGACCTCCTGGCGGACAAGCTGCGTGACCCACCGACGCCCACTTTCCGGCTCCTTGTCTTGCTGCCGGCGCGAGCCAACAACGGCCAGGATGACACCAGCGGTCAGCTCGGGATCCTGGCGGCCGCCGACAACGGCGCCGGGCGCCTGCTGGCAGTGACCGTCCGCTCGTTGAGCGGGGAGCGGGATGACCGCCTCTACGTCCACGCCAAGGTCGGCATCGTCGACGATCGCTGGCTCACGGTCGGCTCGGCAAATCTCAACTCGCACTCGCTGCTCAACGACACCGAGATGAATGTCGTCAGCACCGACCGCCGGATCGCTCGGGCGACTCGGGTCCGGCTATGGTCGGAGCACCTCGGGATCGATCCGGCGACCCTTGCCAACGACAATCCGCATGACGCCGTAGACACGCGCTTCAGACCAATCGCCCGCGAGCAGCTTGAGCGACTGAGGGGAGGGGCCCCGCCCACCCACCGCCTGGTCGAGCTCCCCGGCGTCTCGCGACGGTCGCGTCGGCTGCTCGGACCCCTGGTCGGGCTCGTCGACGACGGCTAGCGATACCCGCGACGAGGGCGGCGTACGGCCTGCCCCGACGTCAGCTCTGACTTTCCAGAATCTCCTTCAGCTTCGCCTGATCGGCGGGGACCTGCTTGCGGGCCTGCGCCTGACGAACGGAAGCAGCAGCTTGCCGAGCCCGTGGCCCTCCAGGTCGAAGGCCACGGTTACACGTGAGCGCGAGTCATCGAGCGGCTCGACCGTGACGGTACCGCTGGGTCGGACCGGCCCGTCCAGTCCTCTCCACGAGCTAGTTGTGGGCGGGTTGTGCGCCGTTATCTCGTACGTCGTCTCGCGTTCCCCGCCGGGCACCTTGCGGGTCTCGATGGCTTTCGTGCCGACCCCGACGGGTCCTTCGCCTTCGACCCGCACGGAGGTGAGGGCCCCCTGCCACTCGGCGTGTTTGTCGAGCTGGTCGAGGTAGGCGAACACTTCGCTCTGCGGCCGGTCGATCTCAACGCTGCTGGTGATCATCTGAAACTCCCACTCGTCGCACTAAAAGCGATTGACTGCTGGCCCGCACGTTACCTTCCCGTCGTGCGCCAAATCGTCCTTCTGCGGGGCATCAATCTCGGGCCACGCAACCGGATCGCGATGCCGGCGCTGCGAGACCTGCTCGGGAAAGAGGGCTTCGAGGATGTCCGCACCTATCTCCAGAGCGGCAATGCGGTGCTATCGGCCGACCTGCCCCCGGCGCGCCTGGCCGGCGAATGCAAGCGCGCGATCGCCGAGGGCTTCGGCCTCGATATCGACGTCGTCGTCAGAACCCGTGACGAGCTGGCCGAAGTCGTCGCGCGCAACCCGCTCGCGAGGATCGCCGTCAACCCGAAGCGCTACCAGGTGACGTTCCTATCGGATGAGCTCGACCGGCAGGCGATCCAAAGGCTTGCCGCGCTGGCCACGGCCGACGAGCGCCTCGTGGCGATCGGTCGGGAGCTATACGCCTGGCACCCGGAGGGCGTTGCCCGCTCGCGGCTGTGGGCGCAGTTGGGCGGGCAGGGACTGGGGGTCAGCGCAACCTCGCGCAACTGGACCACGGTCGAGGCCCTGCTTCAGATGGCGGACGCCTAGATGTCCGATCTCAGCGCGCTTGCCAGTCGATCCATGTGCCGTGGGAGTCCGTCCACGCGACCGGCTCGCCGTCGACCCACAGCAAGAAGGCATCCTCGCGCGCGGGTTTCCCGAAGGGCTGCCTGGGAGCGCCGGGGATGCTTTCAATCCCCTCGTTGGCGACCCACACCCCACCGATCTCGGCCACTGAGCGCGCGAATGCGGCGCGTTGCTCAGCTTCGCCCACGTAGGCGAGCACGGCCGTGTGGTAGACGACCAGCGTGACGTCGGCAGGCGCCTCTGCGGCCAACCGTTTGACGTCAGTGCGCAGGTCGCCAACGACAAGGCGTGGCGGGTGCGCGCGGGCCACCTCGATCGCCGCGCGGAGACGCGGGATGCGGTACTCCTCTCCGGGCCAGACCAGCGCCTCCAGCCAGCGCACGTCGTCGTCGCTTGAGAGATTGAGCGGCCGCCGGTCGAGGCCCGCGCGCCAGGCAACCTCAACGTTACGCCGCGGAAGCGGCGTACGCGCGGACGCCCGGCAGCTGAAGCGTGGTGCCACCGCGCGCGACGGCATGCTGGGCTCGATCACTGCGCGGTCGTACTCGTAGGCGTAACGGTCGGGGAGCAGGCAGAGCCCGGCGGAGGCGCCGACCTCCAGCAGGGCCATCGGCTGCGGCAGCCGCGCCAGGACCGGCAGCAGCGTTGCGCATCGCGCCGGCTCGTTGGTCTGAGTGGAGCGGACGCGCATCAGCGCCGCGACTTCGTCCCAGCGCTCGTGCACGAGCGATAGGAAGGCGTGGGGATCCTCGGGTGTGCCGTACAAGAAACGGACCGCGCCAAGCAACAAATTCGGCTGCTGCTTGCTTTCCGGCATCTCGGCCAGCCAGTCGAGAATCTGCGCGTCCCGGGCGATGGCATTGGTGATGCGCTCGTACACCGGCGAGCGACGCGCCGCACCGAAATGCGCGAAGCGCCGGTAGCGAGTTGCGATCTGAGCGCGGACATCGGGCTCGGGGGCGGCGGCCATCCGCTCTAACGTACCTGGCGCATCGCGGCGCGGTTCCTTTTGGTTGGTCAGGATCGCGCTTACGCTTGGGTCCTGCTCCCCAAGCTTCTCGCGCTCGTACTCCCCCTCGGCCTCGACACGCTCGCTGTCTCTGCAGCGCTCGGAATGATCGGGGTCTCCCCGGCCAGCAGGCTCCGGGTCTCGGTGCTGTTCACCGTCTTCGAGGCCGGTATGCCACTCATTGGGTTGGCACTGGGGGTGGCGCTGGGCCGCGCGATTGGCAAGGGCGCCGACTATGTCGCGATCGGTGTCCTGCTCGCGTTCGGCCTCTAGACCCTCTTCGCGCGCACTGAACAAGACGAGCAACGGCTGGTGGAACTGACTCGGCCTCATGGATTCGGAGCCCTGTTGCTGGGTCTGAGCATCAGCATCGACGAGCTTGCGATCGGCTTTACCCTCGGCCTTCTGCGCCTCCCGGTGGGCTTGGTGATCGGACTGATCGCCGCGCAAACGTTCGTCGTCACGCAGTTCGGGCTCCGCCTTGGTGACCGGATCAGCGCGCGTCTCAGAGAGGGTGCCGAGCTTCTGGCCGGACTCGCGCTTACTGCGCTCGGGTTCGCGTTGCTGCTTGAGAGGCTCCTCTCGTGAACCTCCGCAGGAGAAGGTGGTTGGAGCGCGGCGCTCAACGCGGCCGTGCTGGTAACCGACGACATTAAGCTGCGCTCATGATCTCCAGGAACGGGTCAACGCCCCGTGGGACCGAGATCGCTATCCGGCTCCGCACCGTTCAGGAGTTGTTCCAGCCGTTGCCAGTCGCTGCGATGCAAAGCTCGCCGCTGCGACTGCAATCCGGACTCGACGAGCTCGTGAACGAGCTGGGCGCCAGGCGGCTCAGCGAAGTGACCAGCGCCGCGATTGAGTTGCCCGCGTCCGAGCTGCGACCTGGGGTGGAGGAATGGGTGAGATGGATGATCATCTCCTACTGCGAGTTGCGGCTGCGCCAAACCACCAATGAGTTGCGGGCGTTTCGCCACGACGCGTACCGGGCGCTCGTAATCGGCATGTTCCTCTTCGTCGCCGGGCTCACCGTGTCGACGATCATCACGAACAGCTCCGACCCACAACTGATAAAGACGTTCTTCGGTGACGGCCTTGCGGTCGTGATTGCCTGGATCGGGGCTTGGTATCCGCTCGACACCCTCATCAATTACACCCGTCCATATCGCCAGACCCGGAAGGTGTTGAAAGCGCTGAGCGGGATGAACATCGTGGTGAGACCAGCTCCTTGAGACGCTGGCGGTCAGTGCGAAGCCGAGCTTTGATCTGGCGGTGTCGCGGCGTGGCGTCGGCGCCAAAGACGCTTGATAATCGCGCTCTCGAGGACTGTGCGCCTTTCCCCGGGACCGTCTACTGTTTTAGGCAATCCGAGGAGGACGATCCGGATGGTTCGAGTAGATGTTGGCGGCGGTGCGAGGCTTGGCGGTCGCGCGCCTAAATCGCGTTACCGCGCTTGGCCGCGAAGCGCGGGTGCGGGCGCTCTAGCAAGACGGGGGTTGGGCCGCGTGACCCGGCGCGCGTCGGCCGTGGCAGTTGTCACGGTCGCCGCGTTGGCCGCGGGTGGCTGCGGAACCACGAGCCCCACCGCGGACCTCTTCCAGATGCCGAACATGACGAGTCAGACGCTCATGAATGAATTGGAACTGCCGACAAGCCCCGCAGCTGGATATCCGATGATCGCCGGACCAGAGCACCTCAGCCTGCTCGGTATCCAGTACACGACCCAGGGACGCGCCGTGCTCCAGTCATGGCTCAACGCCCCGCCTGCCACTGACGCGCGGCACAAGCAGGCCGGTCGGAATCTCGCGGTTGCGTTCCCCGGCTACAAGGCTCAGATCTACCGCAAACTCGGATAGACGAGGGGCGGGCGACCGTTGCCGCGGCGCGTTGGTCCATCCACCCCTGCAGGGTGCGCATCGGTGCCCCCGCGCCCCCGGGTCGCCTCGCAATCTCCCAGTCGAGGTCCACCCCGCGCTCCAGCGCCGGGCCGAGCGCCGGGGGGATCACCGTCGTCTCAAGCGGCTTTGGCCGCGAGCTCACCACGCAGCTCGTCGGCCAGTAACACTGGCCAAGCCAGCGCGAACCGCACCGTAAGACCGCCCCCGGCCAAAGCGCTGGTTTGATCGACAGGGGCGAGCAGTCCGAAACTCTTCTCAGACGGACTGGAAGTCGTAGCGGGACGCGATCCGACCGATCACGTCCGGCGTGAGTGGCCCAGCCTTGGCCGCTTCGCCAAGATCCCTCATGTAGTTCTCCCAGCCCGCCGGAGTATTGAAGTTCAGGAACCGAACCGGAGCTTCGCTCGCGTTGCTGAAGGTGTGCGCCACGCCGGGCGGTACGCAACAAACGTGCCCGGGGCGATCTCATGTCTCTCATCGCCCAGACGAATCGTAAGCACACCGTCGAGCACGTAGAACATGTCGTACAGGTGCTCGTGGCGGTGAGGCGGCGGCCCGGGGAATCCGGGCTCAATGGTCGTCTCGGCGAGGAAGAGCGACCCGGCGGTATCGTCACCCGTGGCCTTGAGGATGATCGCCGAGCTACCGGCGGCATGTCGCTCGCCTTCGCCCTGTCGACGTATGACCGCCTCCCCCATCACTCAGGGACGATACGCACCTCGCCGATACTGGCCGATGGGGATTGTCAGCCTCGCGACGTGGCGGCGTGCTCGCGCGCCGCGTGCGCTACGAGCGCGAGGAACTTGTCCGCGGCCGCCGGCCGGTAGCGGGCCGCACGGCGGGCGGCCGAGATGCGCCTGAGCGGGGTGTGCTCGGTCACCGGCTTGGCGACGACGCCGGCGCGTAGCGGGTGGAGCATCAGCTGCGGCAGCAGCGAGATCCCGGCGCCAGCGGCGACCATCGCCTGAGGCATCTAGCAGTCGTTGACCCGGGAGGCGCGGGACGACGCTTGGATGTTTCCCGCGAATAGCGCGGTAAACATCCAAGAGGGCCACGTGGGGCTCGAACCCGGCGGAGGAACAACCGCGGCTAATCAGCCTGTGGCTGCGATTCGAACGGCGGGGGGCCGACAACCTGCATTCCTCCGGTGCGTTGCGCGGACTCGCGTACGCGTGCGAAGTCGACTGGTCCGGAGGGGTCGCCTTGAGGCGGTGCCGGCTCGCTCGCGCCGCGATAGAACGCCTCCGCGCTGCCCGGTGTCTCGAGGCAGAGAATGCGCGCCTCGGACGACCTGACCAGGAACGCGTGTGGAACACCGCGCGGCGCGAACGCGAATCCGCGCGGGCCGACACGATGATTCTG
>JAFAPR010000095.1 GCA_019247075.1 Solirubrobacterales bacterium | reverse complement strand
TCGAGGCGCATGGCGTCTTCACGGGCCTGTGCGAAACGTTCGATGACCACGCAGTTGAGAACTGGGTTCAGCGCCTCGATCCGGGCGATCGCGGCATCGACGAGCTCGACAGCGCTCACGCGCCCTTCCCGGACCTGTTCGGCCTGCGAGAGGCCGTCAAGCTCCAGCACCTGAGCAGCAGTCAACTCGAGGTGACGACCCTTCGCGTGGCGCATCTTGCCGCCACGCTACCGAGAACTGCTAGCTCGCGGCTGCTGCGCGCTGGCTTGGAGCGTCGACGAAGTCCCGCAGCGATGAGACGTGGTCGTGGTCATCGGCTCCACACTCGCCGAGGGGCGTGAGGTGCCATACGTCGATGCCTGCCGCTTGGGCACCCCTGACGTCGAAATAGACGGAGTCTCCGAGGTAGACGCAGTGCTCGGCCGACAGGCCGAGGGCTTCGAGTGCCAAGGCGAAGATCGCCGGGTCGGGTTTCTCGACACCGACGACAGCTGAGTCGATGACAACGTCCACCGCGGCGCAGTCGGTCCCGTCGCGCGAGCAGATCCGGTGCCGGAGAAGCTCAGCTTCTAAGTGGCCGTTGGCGTTCGACACGATTCCCAGCCGCACTCCTGCCGCACGAAGTCGGCGCAACTGCGCAGCGACGCCCTCGATCGCAACGAACGGATCGCGGTTGTACACCAGATCTATTGCCTCCACCGCTGAGTCGAGGTGGCGATCGTGGACCCCCAACACGCTCGCGATCAGCCGATCGGCCGCGTGGTAATCCTTGCGGCCAAGCCGATCGATCTCAGCCGCGCCGAGGTAGTGCGCCCGATAACAACTGGCGTCATCGGCCACCACTCCGAACCGACGCAGTCGCGCCCGGAACGCCGCGGGGTCGGGCAGCACCAAGACGCCACCGGCGTCGCGCAAGACGGCCTTGACTCTCGAGAGCCCAGCGGTAACCACGTCCGCTCACCCTAGCGATCGGTCAGCTGGTCTCCGTGCGTCGAGGATCCACCCCGGCTCGCCACCTCGGGGCTAAAGGGGCTGCCTCTCGCTAGCTTGCGCGTGTGTCACGAGGGGCGAGGATTCTTCCGGGGCGGATCGAGGGTGGCGGTGGGCTGTTGCTCCGCCGCTGGGTTGTTGCGGATGCCGAGGCGCTGGGCCGCGCCGTCAGCGAGAGCATCCATCACCTGCGCCCGTGGATGGCATGGATTGCGGAGGAGCCGGTGCCGATTGAGCGGCGCCGGGCGCGGATCGAAGTATGGGAGCGCGAGTGGAAGCTCGGCGGCGACGCGGTCTTAGGGATCTTCCTCAATGGCGAGATCGCAGGCGGCTGTGGGCTGCATCGCCGCATCGCGCCGGACGGGCTTGAGCTTGGATACTGGATCCATCCCGCCTTCGTGCGGAAGGGGTTGGCGACGAGGGTGGCCAGGCTACTCACCGACAGTGCATTGCACCTCCCCGAAATCAGCCACGTGGAGATCCACCACGACAAGGCCAACCTGGCCAGCGCGGGAGTGGCACTGAAGCTCGGTTTTGAGTTCGTCGACGAAGGCCCCAGCGAAGCTGAGGCGCCGGCTGAGGTTGGGATCGAGTTGCGCTGGCGGATGGAACAGCAAGCATGGGCGCAGCATGCTGCCGCGGCCGGCGAGCAGCAGGACCCGGGAGGCTTACCTCGATAGCGTGCTGATAGGCGGCCGCGAGCGCGCGTAAAAGACCAGGTGTTCAATCTCCGGGTTCGAGCAGCATCGCTCGGAAAAGAAGGCCAGATTGAAGATCGCCGTCAATAGGGAAGTTCACCGGCAGCTGATCGTTGCCCGGCGCCGTTGCCCGGCGTCGATTTCCGCTCGTCCGAACGCAAAGAAGCAGCCTATTTGCGGGGATTGTGAGAAGCGGACGACGGGTCTCGAACCCGCGACCTTCGGCTTGGGAAGCCGACGCTCTACCAGCTGAGCTACGTCCGCGTGCCGTGCGATTTTAGGGTTTGCGCTCGCACCGTGGGGTTGGCGGTGGTCCGTATTAGCCGACCGCTGGACGCGGCACTGGGCACCGCCGACGCGCCGCTCCACAGGCATGCTGGCACCCTTGAGCGACTGAGGCATGGAGAGGATCCTTGGGTGGCCAGTCGAGAGGAGGGACGCTTGGGATTCCTACACAGGCACGACTTCGCGGGCACGCGCTACGAGATGCGTCAGAAGCTGTTCGCGATCGGTGACGACTTCTGGATTCACACCGAGGACGGTCAGCGTGCGTTCAAAGTCGACGGCAAGGCCCTGCGTATCAGGGACACGTTCGTCCTGGAGAGCCCCTCGGGGCAGGAGCTTGTCAAGGCGCAGAAGAAGGCGTTGCACATCCGCGACACGATGAAGATCGAACGCGACGGGGAGACGGTGGCGACCGTGAAGAAGGCGCTGGTTGCGCCATTGCGGGAGCGTTTCAAGGTCGAGCTCGAGGATGATGGTGAGTTGAGCGCCACGGGGAACATCGTCGACCACGAGTACGAGATCGAGCGTGATGGTCAGAAGGTCGCCGAGGTCTCCAAGCGCTGGTTCCGCGTGCGGGACTCCTATGGAATCGAGATCGCTGCCGGAGAAGACGAAGCCTTGATCCTTGCCGCAGCCGCGTGCATCGACGAGATGGGCGACCGCTGACGCCACCGCTCCGCAGGCATCAGCGGGCGGGAGGTGTGGCAACGGTAGGTCGCATTCCCGAAGCGGTCGGGCGTACGCAGCGTGGTCTACCACTTAGGCACAGCGACCGGACAGCCAAACCGAGCCCGCCCGCTCAGGCAAGAGGCGCCGGCGGGTCCCGCCTGTCAATGAAGCGCTACCAGGCCTGACTGCTACCGCAGTGGGGGCAATCGACGGAAGTCGACACGGGCGCTTCGAACAAGAAGCCGCACTGGCAGGTGTAGAGAGCCTGGTCCTGAGGCTGTTCGCCCTGTTGGAGGCGTCGGTCTTCGGCGCGCGCGCTCACACCGGCCTCCGTCTTCCGGTTGCGCTTTATCACCGGACGCGCGCCGCGCCTCGTGCTCAGCCGGCGATAGAGAGGTGTTTCCGGTCGAGTCAGTCGGGATCTCATGGTCATCGCGATCACTTCCAATAACGATCCCCTTTCTCGATCGTTTCTTCCCAATCGAGCAAATCCCCTGCTTTTAATGCGATGTTAATTTCCAACTCGGCCCGGGGGGAGCAGACGCGGTGGCCGCGACGATGCTGATCGGGGCGGATCGAGCGACCGCGCGCGCTCGGCGGCCGGGCGGGTTGGGGCGGCGGCCCGCCGCACCGCTTGTGGGAAAATCTCAAGCGGCATGGATCCCAGCCGCAAGCGTGCCATCCGCCTCACTGTGGCGCTGACCGCGGCGGTCCTCCTCGCCACCGCGCTGATTTACACGAGCTTCACAGCGGGGGAGAGGGACGTGACCGCCTCGCAGCTGCTGAAGACCGCGCAGCCTGGGCAGTCCTACATCCTGGCCGGGACAGTGCTGAACGGCTCGGTGCGACGCGAGGGCGCTGTGCTCCTGTTTCGGGTCCGCGACCCCAAGGCCGATATCTCGGTGCCCGTGCACTACACGGGCGAGGTACCGGACCCCTTCCGGCCGGGCCGCGGGGTTCTGGTCACGGTCAGCCGGCACGGCTCTCAGTTCGTCGGCCAACAGAACTCGCTGACGACCAAGTGCCCGTCGAAGTACCAAGCGGTGAGCGGCTCCTACACGGCGCATCGCGCGCGCAGTTGATGGGGTGGGTGCGCTGGTGGTGGTAAGGGCACTCGGCTGATGGCGCTCGTCGGCCGCGCTCTGCTCATCCTCGACCTGCTGGTATGCGCGTACGGCATCGCCGCGTCGCTATACGGTGCGCGCTCGCGGCAGCAGGCGTGGGTCGACTCGGGGCGGCGAGCGGTGTACGCGCTCGCGGGAGTGACGGCGATCGCTTTCGTGATCCTCGAAGGCGCGTTCCTGCGCAACGACTTCTCCTACAACGTGGTCGCCCAGGCCTCCAGCACCACCACGCCTGTGCTCTACAAGGCGGCAGCCGTGTGGTCGACGCAGCAGGGGTCACTGCTGCTCTGGATCCTGCTGCTGTCGTTCTGGTCGAGCCTGAGCCTGTTGTTAGCGCGCCGGCGGGCGCGTGAGCTGGCCCCCTTCGCGACGGCGGTCCTGCTCGGGTTCGGCCTCTTTTTCACGACGCTCGCGACCTTCTTCGCGAATCCCTTCGACACCTCGCCCAGTCCCCCGGCGGAGGGCGCCGGCCTCGATCCGCTGCTGCGCCACGCAACGATGATGATGCATCCGCCGCTGCTCTATTCGGGCTACACGATGCTCACGATCCCGTTCGCGTTCGCGGTGGCCGCGCTGATCACGGGGCGGACGGGCGCCGAGTGGATCGCGCTCACGCGCCGCTTCGCGCTCGCCGCCTGGCTGTGCCTGGGCGTCGGCATCATGCTCGGCGCTCGGTGGTCCTACATCGAGCTCGGCTGGGGCGGATACTGGGCCTGGGATCCGGTCGAGAACGCCGCCCTGATCCCATGGCTGCTGGCGACGGCGTTCCTGCACTCGATCATGATCCAAGAAAAGCGGGGGATGCTGAGGGTGTGGAACATGTCGCTGATCCTCGGCACTGGTTGCAGCGCCATCGTGGGCACCTTCCTGGTGCGCTCGGGGATCCTCTCCTCGATCCACGCCTTCGTCTCCGATCCCACCCTCAACATCTCATTTGTGGCCCTGATCGGAATCCTGTTGGGGGCCTCTGTCGGTCTGGTGCTCTGGCGCCGCCCCCTGCTGCGCTCGGAGGCGCGGCTCGACTCGCTGATCTCGCGCGAGTCGGTCTTCCTGCTTCAGAACATGGTGCTGGTCGCGCTCGCCCTGGTGATCTTCTGGATCACTTTCTTTCCCTTGATCTCAGAGGCGGTCACCGGCACGCAGGTCTCGGTGGGGCCGCCGGCATTCGAGCCTTTCGTGGTGCCGCTGGCGTTGATACTCGTGCTATTGGCCGGGGTGGGGCCGGTCCTCGCCTGGCGCCGGGTCACGCTCGGCGGTCTGCGCCGCAGCTTCGCCTTCCCCGCCGCCGCCGGCCTTGCGGTACTGCTGGTTCTGCTCGCGACGCTCGGCTCGAGCCATCTGTTCGCCGTCGCGATGTTCGCCTGTGCCACCTTCGTGGTCGCGGTCGTCGCGCAGGAATTCTGGCGCGGGGTGCGCGCCAGGCATGTGATGGCGGGTGAATCGGCGCCCGTCGCGCTGGTCGCGCTGGTGCGACGCAACCGCCGCCGCTACGGGGGCTACATCGTCCACGCCGGGCTGGCGGTGCTCCTCGTCGGCGTGGCCGCCTCGAGCTCGTTCAAGCACTCCCGCTATGCCACCTTGCGGCCGGGTCAGAGCGCGGCGATCGGCGGCTACACGGTCAAATACGTGCGCCCGACGGTCGCGGCCACCTCCCAGAAGATCTCGCTCGGAGCGGTGCTCCAGGTTTCGCGCGGCTCCCGACCGGTGGCGCGGCTCCGTACCGCCTACGGCCTGTACCCCTCGCAGGACACCTCGCTCGGGCCCATCGGCCGTTTCTTCAACGGCACGACCGAGAGCCAGATCGGCCTCCGGTCCGGTTTGCTGCGCGATATCTGGACGGTGGTCGACCCCTGCGCCGGAGGCAGCTCGAGCTGCCTCGGGCCGCTGCAGCCCCAGATCAACCGCGCCAACGCACAGATGGAGGGAGCGCTCAACGCGATCGCCAAGATGTCTCCCACCCAGCAGAGACGGTGGCTCGCGCCGAATTCCCCGTTGTGGACCGCACGCAACCAACGCATCGTGAAGATCCTCTCCCTCTACGTCAGCCACCCCTGGCCCGTCACCTTCCTGATGATCGTTTCGCCGCTGGTGATGTGGCTCTGGATCGGCGGCTTGATCATGGTCGCCGGCGCGCTGATCGCGCTGCGGCCGCTGCCAACGCTCTGGAGGGTGCGTGCACGAGCCGCCGCCTATGCCGCCTCGGCGCGGGCCGGACGGAGCGTGCCCGCGCGCGAGCCGGCCTGACCGCACTCCGGCGGCGTTAGATGGAGTTCCTGATCTTCCTGGCGATCCTGGCGGTGGTCGTCGTATTTGTGACCAGGCCACTGTTGCGGGGGCCCGCGGGCCGAACTGGGCACAAGACCACAACCGCGAGCTCCATGGAGGTGGCGGACCTCGAGGCCGCCCGCGAAGCCAAGTACCGCGAGATCCGCGACGCCGAGCTCGACCACCGGACCGGCAAGCTCTCGCAAGAGGATTTCGAGCTGATCGACCGTTCCTTGCGGGCGGAGGCGATCGAGCTCCTGAAGGCATTGGACAGCGCCCGTTCCCAGGGGACCGCCGCGCAGCGCGAACCCAGCGGCCCGCGCGGCGCGAGAAACGGCCGCTGAGCGGCTAACATCGGCGGACATGGTTCTCACGCTGCTCGGCATGTTGCAGGTCGTCGTGTGCATCGTGCTGGTCATCCTGATCCTGATGCACTCGGGCAAGGACTCAGGGTTGTCTGGCGCCTTCGGCGTGGGCACCGGCGCTGGGCCCTTAGGCGGCGGCTCGCTGGTGGAGCGCAATCTCAATCGCTGGACGATCGGCTTTGCGATCGTGTTCGCGCTGAACACGATCGCGTTGATCAAGCTGTCGTAAGGTCGGTGCGCCGCCCGCGCGGGCGCCCGATACCAGGCGGCAGCCGCCCATCGGTGGACAGCCACGATCCGGCGAGGATCAGCAGCAGGCCAACGATGGCGCCGGGGCCGAGCTGCTCGCCGAGCAACGACACGCCCAGCGCCACCGCTACGACCGGATTGATGTAGGTGATCACGGTCGCCCGGGTGGTTCCCGCCTCGGAGATCAGGACCGTGTAGACCACGAACGCCAGCGCGGTGCACAACAAACCCAGCACCACGACGCATAGGAGCGCGCCGGCGCCGGGGACGGTGCTGGGGCGGTCCAGGGCCGCGTAGGGGGCCAGCAGAACGGCCGCGATCGCGAGGCTCCCGCCCATGGTGGCGCGTGGATCCAGCGCCGTGAACCGGAGTCTTACGATCGTCGCGCCG
Source organism: Solirubrobacterales bacterium (assembly GCA_019247075.1). GTDB lineage: Bacteria > Actinomycetota > Thermoleophilia > Solirubrobacterales > Solirubrobacteraceae > Palsa-465. The sequence continues at coordinate 13,728 of JAFAPR010000095.1, read as the reverse complement.
ACGGCGTAACCCACCGCTCCTACAAGGATCGCGGCGGCTCCGACAAGCTCGCTGCCTCTTCCGGCCACATCGATGCCGACCAGGGCGACGACTCCGGCGAAGCCGATGACGAGGCCCACTGCGCGGATCGGCGTTGGTCGCTCAGAGCGGTTGAAACGCAGCGCTAGCAGCGCCGCGAATAGGGGCACCGTCGAGATCAGGATCGCCGTCAGCGAAGACGTGACCCGCTGCTCGCCAAAGGCGATCACGGAGAAGGGGATCACGATCTCGGCAACCGCGTAGGCGAGCATCACGCCCCAGTAGCCGCGCAGCGTGCGCAGCGTGCCCGCGCGCCACGCCAGTGCAAGCAGTACGACCGCCGCCAGCGCCACCCGACCGAACGCCAGTACGCCCGGTGTGACGCCGTGTCGCACGGCGATCCGGATCAGGAGATAGGGAACCCCCCAGATCACCGACATGGCCGCGAATGCAAGCCACGCGCGACGGCTCATTTGTGCGCTCCCCGGGTCACGCACTCGATGGTAGATGGGCGATGCCCGCCTGGCAGTGCGCCCGCGGCGGCTTGGGCGGCGTCCTAATCGGTCAGTAGGCCGCGGCGTAGAGCTCGCGCAGCTCGGAGCGGTCGGCCGGCGGAGGAGTCATGTGGAGCTCCGCGCGCGCGGCGGCCTCCTCGACGCAGCGGTCGAGCTGGCCCTGAGAGACGCCCAGCTCGCGCAGGCCGGTAGCGCCGGCAAACCTCGCCAGCAGCGCCGCCGCGGCCGCGGGGTTGCCGCCAAGCGCCTCGGCGAGCTCCGTGATCGTCGTCGGAAACCTGCGTCTCAGCGCCTCCAGCGAGTGGGGCAACATGACCGCGTTGGCGGCGCCGTGGGAGACCCCGGCGAACCGTGCGAGCGTCTGCGCGAGCACGTGGTGAAGCCCGTAGCCCGTTGAGCCGATGACATAGCCGGCGAGCAGCGCCCCGAGCGCAAGCGCGTCGCGGTCGGGCTCCGCGTCCGTGGACGAGACGGCGAGGTTCAGGCCCGTGGAGATGAGCCGCGCCGCCTCGAGCCCGGCCAGCGTCGCCACGGGGTTGGCGCGGGGCGTGACCATGCCGTCGGCGACGTGGCCGAGCGCGTTCGCAGCGCTGCGGGCCAGCTCCGCTCGCGGCTGGGATGCCGAGAGCGCCCGGTCGTTGACCACGAGCGCCGGCCTCACGCGCGCGACCGACGCCTGAACACCGGTGGCGTGGCGGTGGATCGGCGTCATCTCGGCTCCCGACAGGGTGGTCGGAATCGCGGCGACCCGGCGCGGTGGCGCTGCGGCGGCCAGCGCCTTGGCAACGTCGATCACCCGGCCCCCGCCGAGCGCGACCAGCGCCTCGCCATGCACGGATGGCAGCAATGCGGCCGCCAGCTCGTCCACCCGGCCGGGAGCGACCTCGTGGATCTCGGCGGCAGCGTCCGCCAGCTTCGAGCCGCCAGGCAGCCCGCCGGCGGCGGCCAGCGCTCGCGAGGTGGTCAGCAGGGCGTATCCCGGTCCAAACAAGTCGCCGAACCGGGCCAGCGTCCCCGGTCCGAACACGATCGTGCGCTCACCATCCTGCCAACGGAAGGGGCGGGTCGGGTCAGCCATGGCGCGAGCGTACCGCCGCGCACTGAGTGCGTGATCAACCCCAGTGTTCGGCGTAGCATGCGGGTATGCCGCTTGCCCGCCTCAGCCGGGCGGCGCCGTTGATGACCAGCTTGGTGCTCGCCGGTTGCGGCAGTGCCGGTGGCGCCGCGAACACGTCGCCCACCGCGTCTGGTGCGCCGGCGGCTGCCGTCCACGACGGTGACTGGCGCACGTTCGACTACAACGCGCAGCGCACCGGGGTCGGGCCCTCGAGGACGGGCATCACCACGGCGAATATCAAGAAGCTGCGGCTTCGGACGGTGCGACTTCCCGGCGTGGCCGACTCAACCGCGATCCAGCTCCACGCCATCGATGTCGCCGGCAAGAGGCGTGATGTCGACGTGGTCACCACCACCTATGGACGCACGATTGCCTTCGATCCCGCCACCGGCGCGCATCTGTGGTCGTACGCGCCGAAGGACATCGGGAACTACCAGGGGTCGCCCCAGATCACCACCGCCTCTCCGGTCGCCGACCCCACCCGACATTACGTCTACGCCGCGAGCCCCAACGGGTTCATCCACAAACTGAATGTGTCAAGCGGGCGACAGGTGTGGGCCGCGCGCGTGACATGGGACCCGCGACGGGAAAAGATCGGGGGCGCGCTAAACCTCTCCGGTCGCTACGTGGTGGTGGTCACCGGCGGCTACTACGGTGACGCGCCGACGTACCAGGGTCACGTGGCCCTGATCGACCGGGCCACCGGGGCGGTCAAGCACGTGTGGAACTCGCTGTGCTCGAACCGCCACCACCTGCTTCACCCGCCACGCTCGTGTCCCGCGAGCGATTCGGCGATCTGGGCCCGCGCGGGAGCAGTCGTCGAGCCCGGCACCCACCGGCTGCTGGTCGCGACGGGCAACGGGCCCTTCAACGGCCACACCGACTGGGGCGACAGCGTGCTCGAGCTGTCTGCGAACGCGCGCCGCCTGATGCATAACTGGACGCCCAAGGACCAGGCCACGCTCAAAACCAACGACCTCGATGTCGGCAGCACGGCCCCGGCACTGCTACCCGGCACGGCGCTCGCCGTGCAAGGGGGAAAGGCCGGCAAGCTAGACCTGCTGGACCTACACCGCCTTGACGGCACCAGTGGTGGCGCCGGGCCGCGCACGGGCGGGCAGCTCCAGACGCTCCGTACGCCCGGGTCGGCCGGAGTGTTCTCCGCTCCGCTTGCGTTCAGGCGGAGAGGAACTACCTACGTCGTCGTTGCCGACGGCGCGGCGACCGCGGGTTACGCCCTGTCGCACCGCCGCCTGCACCAAGTCTGGGAGCACCACACCGCCGGGACCAGCCCGATCCTCGCCGGTGGACTGCTGTTCGTGTACGACGAGCTCGCCGGCAGGCTGCGGGTGATGAAGCCCGTCAGCGGTCGGCCGCTCGCCTCCTTCCCCGCGGCGCCAGGGCACTGGTCCAGCCCGATCGTCCTGGGCGGCCGGGTCATCTTGCCGGTAGGCGGAAGCCCGACAGACAATGCCTTGACGGGAAAGGTCCTGATCTACCACCTGCCTGGACGCTGACCAATCGCTGGCGCATGGCGCAAGTCAGAGGCGCTGGCAAGGCCCCGCGCGACCGCGGGCGCCTTCACCCATCCTTTACAGCAGGCCAAGCGACCGTTCATCGGGGCGGAGTAACTTCTGCTCTGCTGAGAGCAACCCGGAAGGAGTTCTCGTGCGCAAATCCAAGCTGATCGTGATCGTCGGGCTGCTGGCGCTGGCAGCGGCGGCGTGCGGCTCGAGCAGTCCGAAGACGACCAGCCACCCCAGGACCACCTCGTCATCGACCACGAAGCCGACAGTCGTGGTCAAGACCTCGACGATCAAGCCCTACGGCACCGTGCTGGTCAACACTGCCGGCCACGCGCTCTACGTCTTCGCGCCCGACAAGGCCACAAAGGTCACCTGCACGGGCGGCTGCGCCAAGATCTGGCCGCCGCTTGCACTGCCAAGCGACGCGAAGACGAAGGCAACCGGCGCCGTGAAAGCGTCGCTGCTTGAGAGCGACCCGAATCCGAGCGGCGGTCGCGTCGTTACCTACAACCACTGGCCCCTCTACGCCTACGTGGCCGACACCAAACCCGGCGTCGCCCACGGGCAGGGCCTCAAGCTCAGCGGCGGCTACTGGTACCTGATGTCGCCGGCGGGCGCCGTGATCAAGTCCAAGAAGTCTTCATCCTCGTCGAGCGGATACAGGTACTGACGCTCAACCTCGGGAAGTAAAAGCGCGGCTGGACCGGTGGATCCGCCCGCGCCTCGCTGGGAAGGCGGCAGCGGCGGATAGAGTGCGCGAGCGATGGATTTCGCGCTCTCCGATCGCGCCGTGGAGTTTCAGGAGAGGCTGATCGCCTTCATGGGGGAGCGCGTCTACCCGGCGGAGCCGGTGTGGGGAGAGCAGATGCAGGAGGCGCGGGCCGCCGGTCGGCCTCACGTCCACGCCCCCGTGATCGAAGAGCTCAAGGAGGAGGCCCGACGTCGGGGACTGTGGAATCTGTTCCTCCCCGACACCACCGATGGCGCCGGCCTTTCCAATTGCGAGTACGCGTCGCTGGCGGAGATTATGGGCCGCACCAGGATTGCCTCCGAGGCGTGCAATTGCTCCGCTCCCGACACGGGGAACATGGAGGTGCTGTACCAGTTCGGAACTCGGGAGCAGAAGGAGCGGTGGCTTCGTCCCCTGCTGGATGGAGAGATCCGTTCAGCCTTCGCGATGACCGAACCGAACGTGGCCTCCTCGGACGCGACGAACGTCTCGTTGCGGATTGAGCGCGACGGCGACAGCTACGTGCTCAACGGCCGCAAGTGGTGGACGAGCAACGTCATGCACCCGCACCTCCGCATCCTAATCGTGATGGGCAAGACCAACCCCGAGGCCTCCGTCTACCAACAGCAGTCGATGGTGCTCGTGCCGGCGGACACTCCGGGGCTCGAGATCAGGCGCAGCCTGCCGGTCTTCGGCTACCAGGACCCCGAAGGCCATGGGGAGCTTGAGTTCAGCGGTGTGCGCGTGCCCACGGCCAACATCATTGCCGGCGAGGGGATGGGCTTCGCGATCGCCCAGGCGCGGTTGGGACCGGGGCGTATCCACCATTGCATGCGCGCGATCGGTGCCGCCGAGCGGGCACTCGAGCTGCTTTGCGAGCGCGCGGACGAGCGCGAGACCTTTGGCAAGCCGGTGTCCCACAACGCGAACATCCAGGACTGGATCGCGCAGTCACGAATCGAACTCGAGATGGCTCGGCTGCTGGTGCTGAAGACGGCCTGGCTGATGGACACGGTCGGCAACCAGCGGGCGAGAATCGAGATCTCAGGGATAAAGTTCGCCGTGCCGGAGATCGCCTTGCGCATCGTGGACCGCGCGATTCAGGTCCACGGTGGCGCCGGTGTCTCAGACGACTTCCCGCTCGCGTACATGTATGCGCATCTGCGTACGCTGAGGCTTGCGGACGGCCCCGACGAGGTGCACCGGCTGTCGCTAGCGCGCCAGGAGCTCCGCCGCCAGCGCGAGCGGAGGGCCGCGGGCGGGAGCGCAGGGCCTCGGGATAACCGCTAGCCCTGAGCCGCCGCCGCGGTCCTCTGCACCTGTTCGACCCACAGCGAGAACGAGATCAGCCCCCACAGCTGCCGGCTGTAGTCCGCTCGCCGGGCGCAATGGTCCTCGAGCAGCTGGGCTACCACCTGGGGCTCGAAGTAGCCCTCGGCGCGTAAGCGCGACGGCGAGAGGACCTCGTGCGCCAGCGGCTTGAGCTCTCCCCGCAGCCACGCGGCGGCGGGGATCGAAAACCCGCGCTTGCGCGCGTGCAGGATGCTCGCCGGGATCAAGGGCCGCGCCGCGGCGCGCAGCAGGCGCTTCTTCGACGGCCCGCGCACCTTCAAACCGGTCGGCAGTGCGAGCGCGAACTCGGCCAGGACCGGGTCGAGGTAGGGGACACGCGCCTCGAGGCTGTGGGCCATGCTCATGCGGTCGGTCTTGACCAGCAGGTCGTCGGCCAGGTAAATGCCCAGATCGACGTCCTGGAGCCTCGCCAGCAGCGGCGCGCCGGTGGTCTCGGCGAACCGCAGCCGCCAGGGCGCAAGCGGATCGGCCGTCGGCGAGCGCCACTCCGCCCGCAGGAGCCGTTCGCGCTCGCCCGCGGAGAAGATCTCCTTCCAGCCGTGGTGTCGCTCCAGCGGGGGAAGCGCTGCCGCGCGGGCGAAGCGCTTGGCGCGGTAGTCAAAACTGACGCGGCCGCTCGAACTGGGCAGGAGCTCGGCGAGCGGCGCCAGGCGGGAGGCGGCCGGCCCGACCCACGGCGCCAGCTGGTCGGCGACGTAGGTCTCATACCCGCCGAACAGCTCATCACCGCCCTCTCCGGACAGCACCACCTTGACATGCTGGGCCGCGAGCTGCGAAACCAGATAGGTGGGAACCGCGGAGGAGTCGGCGAACGGCTCGTCGAAGGCCTCCACCAGCTTGGGCAGAAGCTCGGCGATCTGCGGCGAGATCACTAGCTCGTGGTGATCGGTGCCGTAGCGGCGTGCGACCTGCCGCGCTAGCTCCAGCTCGTTGAACGAGCGCTCGCGGAAGCCGATCGAGAAGGTGGAGACACGCCGAGGGGAGGCGTGCGATGCCAGCGCCGTGAGCAGCGACGAGTCGACGCCCCCCGAGAGCAGCACCCCGACCGGTACGTCAGCGAGCAGGTGGGCCTTGACCGAGTCGCGCAGCCGCTCGCGCAGCTCCTCTTGGAGCACCGCCGCGTGCTCGCGCCGCAGCTTGGAGCGAGCCGCCGGCGCGGGGCGCGCGAAGCGGGTAACGGTCGCGCCCGACGGGCCGCAGACCAGCAGGTGGCCTGCCGGGAGCTTGCGCGCGGCCCCGAAGATCGTGAGCGGCGCCGGGATCGAGTTGAACGCCAGATACGCGTGCAGCGCCTCGCGATCGAGCTCGCGCGAAAACGACGGCAGGCAGAGCAGTGCCTTGAGCTCGGAGGCAAACGTCAAGCGACCGCCGCCGAGCTCGTAGTACAGGGGCTTGATCCCAAATCGGTCGCGCGCCAGCAGCAGCCGCTGCCCGCGGCGGTCCCACAGCGCCAGCGCAAACATGCCGCGCAACTGCGAGACGAACTCCGGGCCGTCCCGCAGGTAGAGGTGCAGGAGCACCTCCGTGTCGCAGCGGGTACGAAAGCGCACGCCCTCGCGCTCCAGTCCCGCGCGCAGCTCGAGATGGTTGAGGATCTCGCCGTTGTGCACGACGCAAACGAGTCCGTCGGCGGCGAGCATCGGCTGGTCGCCGTGTTCGATGTCTATGACGGCCAGCCGGCGAGCGGCCAGGCCCACCGGTCCGTCCAAGTGGCACCCGTGTCCATCGGGTCCCCGGTGCACGAGCGCCGCATTCATGCGCTCGAGCAGCTCTCGCTCGGCGGGGCGAGCGCGCACGAAGTCGTAGGTGCCGCAGATCCCACACATACGGGCCAGATCAGGGGAGGCGGTTCAGCACCGCCCGGCGGTTCGCCGGCCGCGCGACCAGCAGCCACACGGTCGTCGCGATCACGGAGAGGTAGAGGCGGACCGAGCGGTCTGCGATGTACTCGAGATCGTGCGCGAGCTTCTCCCCCCAGGTCATCTCGCGCGTGAGACGCAGCTGCGCCAGCCCCGTGATCCCGGGCCTCACGACGAGCCGTTGCCAATACTCGGGAATGCCCACGCACAGCTCCTCGAAGAAGCGCGGGCGGATCGGACGCGGGCCGACCAGGCTCATCTCGCCGCGCAGCACGTTGTAGAGCTGTGGCAGCTCGTCGAGCCTCGAGGCCCGCAGCACGCGACCGACGCGGCTCACCTCGATCTCGGTGAGCTCCGTCAGTTGCGGTCCGAGATAGGGGCCGAGCCGCTCCTCCGCGTCCGGCGCCAACGTCCGGAACTTGAGCATCTGGAAGAGATGACCCCCGCGGCCCACCCGCCAGCCCCGGTACAGAACCGGCCCTCGGGGCGAGCTCAGCTTGAGCACCGCTGAGATCAGGATCACCACCGGGCCGCCCAGCAGCGCCGCGCAGCCGCCTATCACCACATCGAGCAGTCGCAGGACGAGATCGACCGGCCGCGGCGCAAAGACGTGCGACATGGCCGCGTACTGCTCGACCAGCGACTGGTGGTGTGCGAGCGGGGGTGGCGGTTGCTCGTTGGCGGGCTCCCGCGAGAGCCACGCCCCGCCCCGGCGTCGCTTGGCGCGGGTGCGGATCATGAGACGGCTGAAAGGATCATGTCTACGATTACGCCGGGATCCCGGCGCGGCCAGTCGAGCGTGGTGGCGCGCTTCTGCAGCTCGATTGCCCGCACATCGCTCAATGGTCGCAGCCGGCCGGTACGCATGAGGGACTCGTCGACCCCGCCGAGCCGTCCTCCATAGGTGGTGTAGACGGGCACGCCAAGCGCGACCGCCTCGCGGTTCATGCTGCCCCCGGCCGAGACGACGAGGTCTGAGGCGGCGATCAGGCTTTGCGCGTCGACGGCGTGGTCGGCGACGATTACCGAGGGCAGGTTGAGCACTCTCACGTGCAGACGCTGTGCATCGGTCCGGGGCAGGACAACGGCGTGCACGTCATCGCGCGCGCCGAGTTGGGTGAGGACGCGCGGAAACAGAGGATTTGACTTGCGGTGGTAGAGCGAGACGTCGGGCGGAGGGCGCACCACCACGACGATCCGCTCCCGGTCGACGCCGAGTTGGTCGAGGATCGTCGGGTCCGGCTCGAAGTCGGCCAGGTAGTACTCCTCCTTCAGGCCCGGATACTGAAGGAGTTTCTCGCCGGTGACCCCGAAACGGCGCAGACGCGAGGCCGGGATCGCGTCGGGCGTGATCACGCGCCGTGCGAGCCGGCAGCCGATGTGGTGCTGCGCAATCGCGAACTCGTAGTCGAACGTGTTGACCGCGGGGATCCCGGCCCAGGCCGCCGCCAACGCGAGGTCGTTCGAGCCATGGGCGACCGCGAGGTCAAACCGACCGCGCGCCCACTTGTGAAGCTTCGTCGTCCGCCCCGCCAGCGCCATCGCCTTGCGCGTGCGCGAGGCTCCCGCGTGCCTGCCCACCGCGACGTAGTCGAGGCCCTGGAGCCTGAGCAGGCCAAGGGTCTGCGCGTAGTCGCGCGCCGTGATCTCCACTTCGTGGCCGGAGTCGCGCAACCGCTTGATGACCGGCCGGAAGACCACGGGATGCGCGGAAGCAGTCATGTCGAACCAAATCCTCATCCCGGGGAGCGCTCGCTAGAGGCGCGGAGCGTCCTTGCGCGAGCAGCCAGCGAGTGGCTTCGCGCAAGGCTAGCGTCTGACGGGTCACCGCCGTCTTCGGCGCCCTGGCAGAGGGGATCTTCGGGCGCGGCCACTATCCTTGAACCCTTGAACGAGGCCGCGATGGAACAGCTCGTCCGGGTGCCGTCGGATAAGCGCATGAGGATCGAGCGCAAGCTCGTCGAGAAGGCGCGGGAGTACCTTGGCGACGAGGAGGTACTCAGGCTCTTTCGCGGCCAAACGTCCGTCTCGCCCCTGTTGCTGCCGCTCATCGGCCCGCTCCTGTTCCCGGTCAAACTTCGCGCGGTGATGGTTACAGAGCGGTCCATCGTCACCCTGCAGCAGAGCAGATGGAGCCAATCGACGATCGCCCGCCTGGTGTCGCGCCACGAGTGCGGCTCGGTTACCGTCGAAGTGACCCGCTTGGGGCTCAAGATCGATGGTGAGGAGAAGATCTTCGCCGCGCTCAGCACGCTCGAGGACATGAAGGAAGTCGCCCGTCTCGCATCGCGCGCCGCCGCTTGAGCTGAGCGTACGCTGATGTCATGACTGGGTTGCTTGGCGCATCGGGGCTGGCGTCCCGACGGCCGCCGTTGTGGCTCGGATTGGCTGCCGCGGCGCTTGCCGTCGCGGTGGCGACAGCCGCGATCTACCCGCTGAAAGGAGTCGCCCCAGCGGTGTCGCTTGGTGTCGTCTACCTCCCTGCGGTGTTGGTGATCTCGGCCTATTGGGGCTTTGCGCTGGGGCTCTTGACGTCTCTGGCGAGCGCCGCGGCCTTCAATTTCTTCCACATCCCCCCGGTGGGCCGCTTCACGATCGCCGACGGGCGAAACTGGGTTGCGCTCGGGGCCTTCACGCTGGTCGCCGCGGTCGTGAGCGTGATGGCGGAACGGTCACGGAGCCGCGCGCTCGAGGCGGAGCGGCGCCGAGGCGAGGCCGACCTGGCGGCGAGCCTAGCGCGAGAGTTGCTGGGCGGCGCTAACACGCGGGCCGCGCTGCGGGCCACGGGGCGGAGGATGAGCGAAGCGCTCCTGATCCCGTCTGCCGCGATCGAGCTCGGCGCCGCGGACGGCAAGGGCCGGCTGGCGCTGCCGCTGCACGACGCCGATGGCGCGCAGATCGCCACGCTGCTGGTGTCACGCAACCTCCCGGCCGAGACGGTGGAGCGACTCCAGGCGCACGTGGTGCCGTCGCTGGAGGCGCTCGTGGCCATCGCGCTCCACCGCGACGCGATCCAGGCCGAAGCGGTGGAGACGGCGGCGTTGCGGCGCAGCGACGATCTCAAAACCGCCCTGCTGCGCTCGGTTTCGCACGATCTGCGCAGCCCGGTGACCGCGATCGTGACGGCGGGGCATGCGCTGGCGGCGCGCTCGCTCCCGGAGGACGATCGACGCGAGCTCGGCGGCGCCGTCATGGAGGAGGGCCAGCGGCTCGCGGGGCTGATCGACAAGCTGCTTGATCTCTCCCGCCTGCAATCCGGCCGCGCTGAATCGCAGCCCGACTGGATCTCGATCGAGGACGTCCTGCTGGCCGCGCGCGACGCGCCACCGGTGGCCGGCGCGGAGGTGCGGCTGAGCCTCGACCGCGACCTGCCGCCGGTCCGCGCCGACGCGACCCAGCTCCAGCAGGTGTTCTCAAACCTGCTCGAGAACGCGTGGCGGTACTCCAACGGCCTGCCCGTCTCCGTCCGCGCGAGGTCCGACGCGGGCCGCTTGATCGTGCGCATCGTCGACCAGGGACCGGGCATCGCCGAAGCCGAGCAGGAGCGCATCTTCGAGCCCTTCTACAGGGGCGCGCGGAGCGCAGACGGCCGGTGGACGGGGTCGGGCCTGGGGCTAGCGATCGCCAAGGGTTTCGTGGAGGCCAACGGCGGCATCATCTCCGTGGACTCGCTGCCCGGCCAGGGGACGAGCTTCACCGTCGAGCTGCCGATCTCGCGCGCGCCCGAGGCGACGGTGGTGTGAGCCAGGCGAGCCCCCCGATTGACGGTCGTCCGGCCTTTCGGCCGCGAGTGCTCGTCTGTGACGACGAGGCGCAGATCCTGCGCGCGTTGCGCGTGATCCTGCGCGACGACGGCTTTGAGGCACTCCCGGCGTCCGACGGCGAGGAGGCGCTCGACATGGCCGCCGTGCAGCGACCGGACGCGGCGATCGTCGACCTCGTGCTGCCAGACCTCGACGGGGTCGAGGTCTGCCGCCGCCTACGCGAGTGGAGCGAGATGCCCATCATCGTGCTCTCCGCTGTCGGGGACGAGGATGCCAAGGTACGCGCCCTCGCCGCCGGAGCTGACGACTACGTGACCAAGCCATTCGGCCCACGCGAGCTGATCGCGCGTCTACACGCCGTTCTGCGTCGGGCGAGCGACGCGCCCGAGGACGCGTTGATCCGCGCGGACGGGCTCGAGCTCGACCTCGCCGCGCGCGTCGTTCGTCGTGACGGCAGCGATGTGCATTTGACCCCGACCGAGTTCGACCTGCTGCGCGTGCTCGCGCGCAACCGCGGACGCTTGATGACGCACCGCGAACTCCTGCAGACCGTGTGGGGAGGGGGCTACACAGAGGACACACAGGTGCTGCGTGCGCACGTGGCCAACCTGCGGCGCAAGATCGAGCCGACCGACGGCCCTCGGTACATCAAGACCGACCCAGGCGTCGGCTACCGCTTCTCGGCCTAGTCCGTCATCGACAGTCGATCCGTCAAGTCCCCAAAGGGGCCTTCACAAGATCTGCACGCGCCCGTCGCCGATCTGTATGCGATCTTGACGTCCCCCGAGCCAGGATTGGCTCCATGGATCTTGTAGCTGTGATTCTCGGCTTGGCGATGTTCGCCGTGCTGTACGCACTGATCGTCGCCATCGACCGCGTGTAAGCGGATCGAGCGCGTATGACGGGCGCTGACCTCTTCGGGCTGATCGCCTCGGCGATCGTCTGCCTGTACCTCCTCTACGCCCTCTTGCGGGGCGAGAAGTTCTAGCACCATGACAGTCGCCGGCTGGCTCACGATCTTTCTCTTCGCGGCGATCCTGACAGTGCTGGCGATCCCACTGGGCCGCTACATGGCTGCCGTCTACACGGGCGAACGGACGATTCTCGATCCGCTCTTCCGCACTCCGGAGCGCCTGCTCTACAAGGTCATGCGGGTTGACCCGCGCCGCGAGCAGGACTGGAAGGCCTACGCCAAGAGCTTGATCATTTTCTCGCTTGCAGGCTGGCTGCTCCTGTACCTCATCCTGCGCACCCAGACGCTGTGGAACTTCACGGGGCTTAACCCGCAGCACTTCCACTCGGGTACCTGGAACGTCACCTTCAATACCACCTCGTCGTTCCTCACCAACACCAACTGGCAGTACTACAGCGGCGAGACGACGCTGAGCTACTTCAGCCAGATGGCCGGGCTCACCGTGCAGAACTTCCTCTCCGCCGGTATCGGGATCGCGGTCGCGGTCGCGCTGATCAGGGGAATCATCGGCCGCAGCGGCAAGTCCCTGGGCAACTTCTGGTTCGACCTCGTGCGCACCGTGCTATGGGTGCTCGTGCCGATCTCATTCGTGGTCGCGCTCGCGCTCGTGTGGCAGGGCTCGATCGCCAACTTCTCGCATTACCTGATCGCGCACACGCTCGCGGGAGGCAAACAGCAGATCGCGATGGGCCCGGTCGCCTCCCAGGAGGCGATCAAGCTGCTCGGCACCAACGGCGGTGGCTTCTTCAACACCAACTCGGCCCACCCGTTCGAGAACCCGACCGGGTTCACAAACTTCGTCGAGATGCTGACCGTTCTGGTCATTCCCGCCGCGCTCGTGTTCATGTATGGGCGCATGGTCGGCAACCGCCGGCAGGGGTATGCGATCTACGCCACGATGATGTTGATGTTCCTGGGCGCGGCGGCGGTCGCCTACATCGCCGAGGCACATGGCTCGCCCGCCCAGCACGCCGCCGGCCTCCACACACACGTGATCGCAGGCGCCACCGGCGGCAACCTGGAGGGAAAGGAGCAGCGCTTCGGGATCGCCGGCTCAGCCCTGTTCGACGTGGTCACAACCGTCTCCTCGTGCGGCGCTGTCAACAGCGCGATCGAATCGTTCACCGGTATCGGCGGCGCCGTGCCAATGGCCAACCTCTCCGCCTCGGAGGTGATCTTCGGCGGGGTCGGCACCGGCCTGTACTCGATCTTGCTGTACGTCCTGCTGGCTGTGTTCATCGGCGGGCTGATGGTTGGGCGCACCCCCGAGTACCTGGGCAAGAAGATCGAGGGCAGGGAGATCAAGCTGGTCGCGCTGGGCCTTCTCATCACGCCGCTGTCCGCGCTGTTCTCGACCGCGCTCGCCACCGCCAGCCCCGCAGGCCGGCAATCGATCTCGGCGGCGGCGAAAGGAGGGCCGCAAGGGTTCTCGGAGTCGTTCTATGCCTATTTGTCCCAGGCCAACAACAACGGCTCCGCGTTCGCGGGCTACACGGGCTACGTCCCCGGGCCTCACGGAGGGAATCTCGGCGCCCACGGCATCACGTTCGCCGACCTGCTCGGCGGCTTCACCATGCTCTTCGCCCGCTACGCGCCGATCCTGTTCGCGCTGGCCGTCGCGGGGGCGCTGGCGGGTAAGAAGATCAGCCCCGCGGGTCTGGGGACGATGCGGACGGACAACCCCACCTTCGTGGTTCTGTTGATCGGCGTGATCGTGCTCGTCGGCGCTCTCACCTTCTTCCCCGCGCTGCTGCTGGGCCCGATCGTGCAAGGACTGACCCCCCACCTGTACGCATGAGACGCGACATCGTCACCTCCGCCATCGCGATCGTGCTCCTGACGCTCCTGCTGGGTATCGCCTACCCGCTCCTCG
>JAFAPR010000036.1 GCA_019247075.1 Solirubrobacterales bacterium | reverse complement strand
GCTCGCGCGCGCGTCCGGGGCCGTCGTGCTCGACGACGGCGTCGACGGCTTCGATCCACTCGGTCGTCTCGACCGCGTCGACGTCGGCCCCGGCGCCGTTGTGGGTGATGCTCTGAGCAGGTTCCGTGGTCATACGGCTGTCCGGGGGTCTCTGTGACGGTCTGGTCTGTCCCACTATACATTCGGGTCCGTGGCGCTCCGCGAACTCGATCAGCCTCCCGGACCGCCCTGGGAGCGGCCGCTCCGCGGAACGGTGCAGCGCCTCGTGGCCTCCTCGGAGATCCTCGCCAAAAACCCGCTCGGCGACCCCGCGAGCCGGCCCCTATACGTCTACAGCGCTCCCGGCGCCCGGCACCGGCCGGTGCCCTCGGTGTACGTGCTCCAGGGCTACGGTGGACAGCTCGACCTCTGGCTGGCGCGCCAGCCGTTCGAGTGCAATGTGGTCGAGCGCCTGGACGACATGTTCGCCGAGGGCGGGTGTCCGCCCGCCGTGGTCGTGTTCGTAGATGCCTGGACCTCCCTTGGAGGCTCGCAATTCTTGAACTCGAGCGCGACGGGGCGCTACATGGACTACCTCTGCGACGAGGTCGTTCCCTTCGTCGACTCCCGCTACCCCACTCTGGAAGGACGCGACCACCGCGGCCTCGCGGGCAAGTCTTCCGGCGGCTACGGCGCGATGGTCGTCTCCATGTGCCGTCCCGACGTGTTCGGCGCCTTCGCCTCGCACGCCGGCGACGCGCTGTTCGAGTGCTGCTACCTACCGGAGTTCCCGGCGGTCGCGCGCACGCTCAGAGATCACTTCGAGGGCTCCTTCGACGTGTTCCTCGAACGGCTGCGGGATCTGGACCACTTCGACTGGTCGCGGCTCGGCGCGCCTTTGAGCGCCTACGCCATGGCCGCGGCCTACTCGCCCGACCAGAGCGCGCCTCGCAGGCCCCTGCTGCCCTTCGACATCAACACCGGACGACTCGTCAGCGAGGTTTGGGAGCGCTGGCTCGAGTGGGACCCGGTGCGGATGGCCGCGCACCACGGGGATGCGCTCCGAAGCATGCGCCGCATCTACCTCGACGCCGGGCGCAGCGACGAGTTCTTCCTCGACCTCGGCGCGCAGGCTTTCGCCGAGGAGCTTCAGCGGGTCCGCGCGCGGCACACGCTCGAGCTTTTCGACGGCGCCCACGGCGGCATCAGCTACCGCTATCCGGGGGCGATCCGGGAGCTGGTGCTGGCGCTGGGGGATCGGTGAGGCAAACGGCGCGGTCGCTCGCGATCCGCGCTCGGTGCGGATCGCTTTTCGCATAATGGGTGTAGTGGCCGTCCTCAAGCGTTCCCGTGCGCCACGCGCCAAGCGCGCCCGCGAGCCGCTTCCGCCAGGTGCCTGGAGCCGGCTAGCCGCATGTACCGGGGCGGCGGCTTTGCTGCAGCTCGATGGAACCCTGATAACCGTCGCGCTGCCCTCGGTGGCACACGGCCTTGGCGTCTCCAACAGCTCCACTGCGGTCGTGCTGAGCGCCTACTTCATCGCCTATGCGCTCGCGTTGCTGCCGGGCGGTTGGCTGGTCGACCGCTTCGGCGCGCGTCGCCTCGCCTTGGCCGGGCTCGGCCTGTTCGCGCTCGGGGCCGGGGCCGGCGCAGTCGCGCCGACGATCGGCGTGCTGGTCGCGACGCGCGTGGTACAGGGGCTGGGCGCAGGCCTGGTCAGCCCCGCCGCACTCGCGGGAGCGGTCAGCGGCTTCCCCGCCGCGCGGCGGGGCGCTGCGCTTGGCATCTGGGGCGCGAGCGCGGGGATCGCCAACCTGCTGGGGCCCGTGCTCGGCGGTCTGCTGACGGTTGGCCTGGGCTGGCGCGCGAACTGGTGGGCACTGGTCCCGCTCGCCGTACTCTCCGCGGTCACGATCCTCCGCGAGGTACCTCCCACCGTGCACGGCGAGGAGACCAGCCACCCCGTCCTCAACGACACCGTGCTCACCGCCTCCTTCGTGGCCGCCCTCACATTTGCGGTCATGATCGGGTGCTTCTACCTGGCCGAGCAGTACCTCCAGCGTGCAGCCGGCTTCTCCGCGCTCGGCGCCTCCGCCGTGCTGGTCGTGGTCGCCCTCCTCGTCGGCTTGGCGGCGCCTTTCGCCGGGAGGCTCGTCGATGAACACGGCGAGCGGCTGCCAGCGGTGATGGGGTTTCTCGCGGCGGCCATCGGACTTGTAATCCTGGGCATCCCCGGTATGCCGCTGGACAGTCCGGTCACGCTGCTCCCGCTGATCCCGGTCGGGCTCGGGCTCGGCATGCTGTTCGTGCCGACCTCTCGGGCCGCGCTCAACGCCACTCCCCTAGCTTCACACGGCCGGACCTCCGCCGTGCTGTCGGTCGGCCGTCTGCTAGGCGCGGCCGTCGGGGCCGGACTTGCCGGGCTCGCCGTGGCCGGCGGCGTTGATGCCTCAAAAACGCACGACGCGCTCCTCATCGCCTGCGCGGTATGCGTGCTCATCGGCATCCCGGCCTCCACCCGGCTCGGGCGCGGCGTGCCTCCGCCGGGCGAGCCCAACGTGGTCGGACGCGACGAGCGCTCGATTCGCGAGGCGGCCTCGGCGGGATAAGTGGGAGATTAGGCGGTGCCGCTGCCTCCCGGCATGAACGCGCTCGGCCCCGACCGGGGGACGCTCGAGGTGCGAACCTACCGCGAGGGCGTGGGACAGGCGGTCGGACACGACCTGATCATCGACGTCACGGGGTGGCAGGCGAACGCCGAGGTGAGTGGGGAAGGCGCGCTGACCGCGCTCGGACTGGAGGTAGACCCGCGCTCGCTTCGGGTGCGCGAAGGGCTGCGCGGGGTCAAGCCGCTGACCGACAAGGACCGGGCCAAGATCCGCCAGGAGATCGATGGGAAGGTACTCCACGGGCAGCCGATCGAATTCCGCTCGACGGCTGTGAAGAGCTCCCACGGGGGGCTCCGGGTGGACGGCCAGCTGACGATCGCCGGCACCAGCCGGCCCGCCTCCTTCGAGCTTGAGCTCGCGGACGATCGCCTGAGCGGCGTCCTGCCGGTGACGCAGACCGAGTTCGGCATCAAGCCCTATCGCGGCTTCATGGGAGCGCTCAAGGTGCGCGACACGGTCGAGCTCGCGGTGGACGTCCGGCTACCTTCAAGCGGTTAGATAGTGCCGCGCCTCACGCCTGAAGCCTCGGGGGCGCGCTACCGCTTACCACTCGCGTACTGCAGGATCGACAGGTCGGTGAGCCACTCGACCGGAGCCAGGTCGTCGGTGTAGACGGTGCCACCCCGGAGCCCGGGGCCCATGCGGGCGGCGACCTTGTCCGCCAGGTGCCGCAACGAGACGGGCAGTGCCCGCGCCGCCTGAATCATTCTCCGGCTCGTCAGCGGCGCCGCGCTCCCTATCACCAGCGAGTTGTCAGCGCTCACGCGATCGCGCATCACGACGGGAAAGACGGCGTGCAGAGTGGCCGTCACCACTTGCTCCAGCGCCCGCGAGTCCGGGATATGACCGACGTTTATGATCACCACCCCACCGGGGCGCAGACGCGCGCGCACCAGCGCGAAGAACTCGCGCGTCACCAGGTAGAAGGGAATGTATGGCTGCCGGTAGGCGTCGAGGAAGATCGCGTCGTAGTGGGCGGTGCTCTGCTCCAGCCACGGGCGCGCGTCGGCGGTGTAGAGGTGGAGGTTGCGCCCTCGCAGATCGAAGTAGCGGCGGCCGATCGCGGTCAGCTCGCCGTCGATCTCGACCGCATCGACGCGCGCGCGGGGGAAGTAATGGCCGTAGGCACGCGCGATCGTGCCGGCCGCGTCGCCGAGAATCGCGATCCGGCGCGGCACGCCGCGGTCGCCCGCCAACGGGAGCACGAGGAAGTCGTCCCAGTATCCGCCGGTCAGGTACGAACCTGGCCGATATAGGGAGTGAATCGCGATCCCCTCGTTGAGCTGAAGCCAGCGCACCCCCGCGCGCAGCTGCACCACGCGCGCGTACTGATAGGGGGTCTCCGTCTCGTAGATGACCTTCGCCCCGGCAATGTCGGTGCCCACTCCGGGTGCCGGCACGAACAGCAGCCCCACGACTAGCAGCGGGACAGCCAGCAACTTCCACGAGCGCATCCCCGCCACCGCGACCACCGCGAGCGCCGCAGCGAAGACCCCGAACGTGCGGTGCGTGCCGACGATCGGGATCAACAGGAGCGCCGCCATGAACGTCCCCACCAGCGACCCGACTGTTGAGATCGCGTACAGGCCGCCGGTGACCGTCCCCGCCTCGGTCACGCGCGCGAGCGCAAGTCGGTTGGCATACGGAGCGACCGCCCCCAGCAGCAGCACCGGGACTGCCACAAGCGCCAGCACGGCGGCGAGCGAGCCCAGAAAGCCCCCGACCGAGAGTGCGCCCAGTGCCTTCACCGAGAGGCTCAGGAAGGGGTCGGCCGCAAACGGCACAAGCGCAAGCAGGATGGCGGCGAGCAGCACGATCGTGCACAGACCGCGCAGGTCGGCGCGGCGGTCGGCCAGCCGTCCGCCGAGCGCGTAGCCGGCGGCCAGCGCCACCAGCACGGTCGCGATCGTGTTCGCCCAGATGATCGTCGAGGCCCCGAAGTACGGCGCGAGCAACCGCGCCGCCGCGATCTCCGCACCCAGGCTGGCGGAGCCGACGACGAACGCGATCACCCGCAGCATTGACCGCGACGGGGCCGGCTGCCGCGGCGCGAAAGCTGGGGGCGCCCCGTCCGAGCGCTCGCCGCCTGGCGCGGAGGGACCGGAGATCTTGGTGGCGCTCACCGCTCGCGCGAACTTTACCCCGGCGGCACGCAGCCAAAGCGGCTTCCCTGTGGGCGCGCCATGCGCGGGCCCGGACCGGCAGGCCGGTTGTCACTGGGGCGCTCCCTGAGCTCGCCTTCGTATAGTTGCCCCACGTGGCGGCTCTCCGTGCCAGCGGCATCGTCAAGCGTTTCGAGACGGTGTGCGCGCTCGACAGCGTGGATCTGGCATTGGAGACGGGCCAGGTCCGTGGCCTGCTGGGCCCCAACGGCGCCGGCAAAACCACCCTGTTGCGCGTCCTCTTCGGGCTGGTGGCGCCCGACGCGGGCAAGGTGGAGCTCTTCGATCGACCGCTCGAGTGGCCTGAATCGGACGCGCTCGAGGGCGTGGCCGGTTTTGTGGAGGACCCCAGCTTCTATCCCTACCTCTCGGGGCGCGTGAACCTGGAGTTATTGGCGGAGCTCGACGGACGCGCGGGCACTGCCAAGATCGACGACGCGCTGGCGCGCGTTGGCCTCGCGGGCCGTGGCGATGACCGTGTCAACGGCTACTCCACGGGGATGAAGCAGCGGCTGGGGATCGCAGCGGCGCTGCTGCGCGAACCCCGTCTGCTGCTGCTCGACGAACCCTCCGCGGGCCTCGACCCGGCGGGCGTCAGGGACATGGGTGAGCTCGTGCGCGAGCTCGCGGGCCACGGCGTCACGATCCTGCTCTCCAGTCACCAGATCGTCGAGGTGGAGGGGATGTGCGACAGCTTCACGATGCTCCGCCGGGGCCGCGTCGTATGGGACGGCACCGCGGAGCAGCTCCGCGCGCAGGCTCCGGCCTCGGCATACCACATGCACTGCAGCGACGATGCCCGTGCGCTGGAGCTCGCGGGACAGCAGCGTGGCGTGCGGGCCACGCCTTCGCAGCGGGGCGGGCTCGCGCTCGCTGTCGACCTGGGCGTACTTGACTCCTATGTCCTGGCGCTCGGGTCCGCCGGCGTAGCGGTGCGCCGGCTGGAGCTCCTGGCCAGTCCGGTGGAGTCGATGTTCTTCGCTTTGACCAGTGACTCCGAGCGGCCGCGCAACGAGCCGCCGGAGCTCGCGGAACTGGACCGGAGGGCACTCGCGGGGACATGAGCACCACATCAGTTCTTCCGGTCGACGCCCCAGGTTCGTCCGCCTTCACGAGACCCGAGGACGGCATCCGCCGCGCGTACCGCGCTGAGGTTCGCAAGCTGTCGTCTCAGATCGTGATCCGTGTGGTCGCGCTGCTGTGCTTGGCGGTGCCGTTCATCTTTGCGGCGCTGCTGAAGGTGCAGAGCGGTGCTCCGGCCGACACGCTCTACGGCGTATGGGTTCATTCCTCGGGGTTCGCGGTCTCGCTGGTGGTGCTCGCTTCCGCGGGCGCGTGGGGTGTGCCGCTGATCGCCGGCGCGGTCGCCGGCGACATCTTCTCGTCCGAGGACCGCTATGGGACCTGGAAGCTGGTGCTCACGCGCTCGTGCACGCGCAGCGACGTCTTCGTCGGCAAGCTGCTGGCGGCGGCGACCTTCGTCGTCGGGCTGCAGCTGCTGACCGGGCTCGCCAGTATGGCCGCGGGCGTATTGCTCGTCGGCGCCCAGTCGCTGGTGAACCTGAACGGCACGCTGTTCTCGCCCGGCCACTCCGCCCTGCTCGTGTTCCTGAGCTGGCTCACCCTGATTCCGCCCGCCATCGCCTTCACGGCGGTTGCGGTGCTGCTCTCAATTGCGACGCGCAACGGGATTCTCGGGGTCATCGCCCCATTTGCCCTCGCGCTTGCGATGCAGCTGCTGCTCTTGGTGGGGACCGGCATCTGGTCGCACCTGCTGCTGATCGGGGCTGCCGTGTTCGCCTGGCACGGCCTCTTCAACGTGCATGCCTATCTTGGTCCCCTGCTCGTGGGGGTCGCGGTCAGCGTGATCTGGACTGTGGTCTGCATCGATGTCTCGTGGGCGCTGCTCCGACGGCGCGACTTCGCCGGCACCCCCGTATCGCGCAGGCAGGGATGGGGTGGCCCCGTCCGGGTGGTTGTGGCGATCACGGCGGCGGTCGCGCTGATCGCGATCGCCGGCAACTGGGGGCCCGCGGGCGTCACCGCCAAGCGTCTCAGAACGGACCTGACTCCGGCCTTCAACCAGCTCACGGTGCTCCAGCAACGGGAGCTGGGGCGGCATGTTCCGGCGGGCGCCAAGCTCACCCTGGTGCTGCCCACCTGCAACCGCCGCGGCAGCGTGCCGTATGGCCCCGGCGAGTGGATATGCACGATCTACGTGCAGACGCCCTCGCCAGGCGCCCTGCCCTCGCAGCCGACGGCCGTCGCCTACGACGTCAGCGTCAATTGGGACGGCTGCTACAAGGCGCAGTCCCCGCCGGCGTTCATCGGCCAGCAAATGATGCGCGATGCCCACGGCCACAACGTGGTCAACCCGCTGTACACGATCTACGGGTGCTTCGACCCGCTGTGACGGCCTACGTCGCTCCGCTGACCTGATCCTGGCCGGCGACGACGCGGTCGCGCGCGTCGAGAGCTCCCCGCTCCTGCGCGGTCCCGATGACGTGCGCAACTCGCGCCAGGCGCCGGCCCTGCGAGAGCGCGACCGCGACCGTGTCGGGATCGAGCGATCCCACGCGCGTGCCGCTCGTGTACGAGGCGCCGTAGGGGTTGCCGCCGCCGTTGAACACCTCGTTGACGGTGTAGCCCAGCGGCAACACGATCGCCCCCCAGTGGTAAAAGGTGTTGTTGAGCGCGAGGATCGTCGACTCCTGGCCGCCGTGGGCAGTTTGCGAGGACGTGAACGCCGTCACGACCTTGTTGATCAGCTTGCCCTGCTGCCAGAGCTCGCCGGCCTGGTCGAGGAACATCTTCAGTTGCGCGGCGACGTTGCCGAACCTCGTCGGCGTCCCGAATGCGATCCCGTCGGCCCACTCGAGGTCGTCGAGCGTGGCGGTCGGCTCGTCGCCGATCTCCGAGCGGTGACGTCCCCACGCCTGCTGCTGCGAGATGATCATCTCCGGCGCTAGTTCCTCCACGGGCCGCAGCCGCACCTCCGCCCCGCACTCATCGGCGCCCTGCGCGATGGCCTTGGCGAGGGCGTGTACATGGCCGGTGGCGCTGTAGTAAGCGACCAGCACCCTCGCCGCGCGCCCGGGCAAATCGTTCACGACGAAGCTCGGCGGCTACTCGAGCTCATCGACCACCTCGTAGACGCCGGATACGTACTCGTGCTCGACGAAAGCCGACATTTGGTCCACGCGCCGCGTCTCGGCCGCGTCGTCGGCCTCGCGCCACTCGCGGTACTGCTGTTCGCTCATATCGAACAGGCCGAACGAGATGATCTCCTCCTCGTCGCGGATGTTGCGGGCGTGGTAGGCCCGCTGAAAGCCAGGTGGCCGAGCGTCGCCCGGATCCCAGGCGCGGCGGAAATCCTCCCATGCCCCCGGCTTGAGCCGCCGGGCAGTGAACATCACGATCATTGGTCGACCTCCCACACGATGGACTGCGAGACGCGCTGCACGCAACACAACCTACTCGACCGACTGGCCTAGAGTCTTTCGGCGCGTGTCTGGAGCGGTCTCCAAACCGGCGCGGTCGGTGACCTACGGAGTCGAGGCGGTTGTGTTCGACCTCGACGGCCTGCTGATCGATTCCGAGGGCGTCTGGAACGCCGCGCGCAAGGAGGTCGCGCTTCAGCGCGGCGGCCGGTGGCCACCGGAGGCTCAACGCGCGATGATGGGCATGAGCTCCACCGAGTGGTCGGCCTACATGCACGATCGGCTCGCGGTGGCCATGTCACCGGAAAAGATTTCCGGCACCGTCGTGGCGCGTCTGGCGGAGCTCTACCGGGAGCACTTGCCCTTGATCCCAGGCGCTCGGGAAACCGTGATCCGGCTCGCTCGCGTGTGGCCCCTCGCGCTCGCTTCGTCGGCCAACCGGCCGCTGATCGAGCTTGTCTTGGAGCTCGCCGAGCTGAGAGGTTGCTTTATAGCCACGGTCTCCTCCGAGGAGGTCCGGCGCGGCAAGCCCGCGCCGGACGTCTACCTGGAGGCAGCGCGGCGGATCGACGTGCCGCCGGTTCGGTGCGCTGCGGTCGAGGATTCGAGCAACGGCCTGCGCAGCGCCGCGGCGGCGGGGATGGTCATCTTCGCGGTCCCCAACCGCGAGTTTCCGCCGGCAGAAGACGCGCTGGCGCTCGCGGCCGACGCGCTGCACTCGATCGCGCAGCTGACGCCCGACCGTGTGCGCAGCGCCGCCGCTAAGGCTTTGTCCAGCTGAGCACGGTGGCCGTGCCCGCTCGCCGGGGGGCGCGGCCGGCGGCGATGTCAGCCCGCAGCCGCGCCAGTCCCGTTCGCAGCTCCTCGCGGTGGTCGCGATGCATCCGCTCGAAGTAGCTCGTGCAACCCCCCTCCGCAGCGGCCAGCAGCCGCTCGGGATCGGCGGACAGCGCGGCCAGCGAGGCGTCCGCGATGTCCTCGAACCGAAACGCGAGCAGGCTCGCGCCCGGTAGCTGGTCGGCGTACGCCGACCGCGGGGGGTGGGTGGCCTCCATCCAAGGCCGGCTTGACGGGAAGTAGTCGAGGATCCACAGCGAGGCCGCGTCCTCGCCCGTGAAGCCCATCAGCACGAGCCGCCCTCCACGCACGAGGATGCGTCGGGCCTGCGCCAGCGCCGCACCCTGATCCTCGACGTGGTGGAGCATGGAGATCATGACTGCGGCGTCGAAGCTCGCGTCCGCAAACGGGAGACGCTTCGCGTCGGCTTGCACCGTCTCGAGCCCCTTGGCCCTCGCCCGTGCCAGCATCGCGGGCGAACGGTCCACCACCACGGGCTCCCAGCCTTCGCGCCTCAGCGCCAGCGCGTAATTGCCGGTTCCGCCGCCGATGTCCGCGAGCCTTCGGCCGGGCGCGCCTCGGAGAGCCTCGCGCAAAGGCCGCAGCACCGATGGGCTGGCCGAGCGGGCCTCGTCGTAGCGCTCGGCTTGCCGGGAATAGTCGGGCAGGAGCCCCATGCGCCAAGCTTGGCACGCCGCCCCGCGGCTGGACCTTCGGTCACTACCGCGCCGAGATGCGAAAAACCGGGTGGTCGGGCGCGATGCGGCGCAGCTCCGCGTCGCTCGAGTCGGGGCCGACCCCGCCGAAGAACGCGCCCACTTCCAGCTTCCACTTCTTCAGATAGGCGCGCAGCACCGCCGGCTTTGTGTCGTCGTCGAGCTCGACGGCGCTGAACGGTTGCGTCCGGGCGCCCACGCGCAATCGCCCCTGGCCGCTGGCGCGGAGGTTCTTGACCCATTGGGTCTGTCCGCGCGGGGCGACCAGGTAGTCGGCCCCGCCGTACCGCAGGAGGTTGACCGGGGTCGTGCGCCATTCGCCCGATTTACGCCCTCTGACCTCGAGCACGCGCGAGCCGTACACGCTGACCCCGGCACGCGTGAGCGCGGCCACCGTCCGGTTGAAGACGTTGGTCGTGAACCAGCCGGGCCGCTGGTAGTGCTCCGCCACCCGACATATCTAAGCTGAGGACCACCACGAGATCCAGGCGGTATTCAATGGCCCCCATCTTCGTCTGCACGCGCGAGGAGCGGCTCGTCCGTCTCGAGCGGACCGATGGCGAATGGAAGGCCAAGCCCGTGCTCGAGGCCGTGGCCGCGCAGTGCGTCGCGGTGATCGGCCGGCGCGTAATCGTCGGCACGCGCGATCGCGGCGTGCTGTTGAGCGGAGACCGAGGGGACAGCTGGGAACAGGTCGCGCTGCCCGAGCCCCGGGTCTTCTCGGTCGCGATCAGCCGGGCCGACGGAGCGCTCTACGCCGGGACCGAGCCGAGCCGCCTGTTCGTGGCCCGCGACGGCGGGTCCTTCACCGAGCTCGACGCGCTGCAAGCAATCCCCTCGCGCGGCAGCTGGAGCTTTCCGCCGCGGCCCTGGACCCACCACGTGCGCTGGATCGCGCCCGACCCCCACCGCGCAGAGCGCCTGGTGGTGGGCATAGAGCTCGGCGGCCTGATGTACACCGACGACGGAGGCTGCACGTTCTCCGATCACCGGCCCGGCGCGAAGCGCGACGTCCACACCCTGGCCTGGCACCTGCGCAGTGAGGGGCGGGTGTACGAGGCGGCGGGCGACGGCGCCGCCTCGAGCCGCGATGGCGGCGTGAGCTGGGAGGCGGCCGACGCGGGCCGCGACCTTCGCTACTGCTGGGCCTTGGCGGTCGACCCCGGCGATCCCGAGCGTTGGTACGTGTCGGCCGCCTCTGGCCCCGGCGCGGCGCACAGCGCAGGACGCGCCCGCGGTCGCCTCTACCGCTGGAGCAGCGGGGCGTGGAGTCGCCTCGCCCTGCCCGGCGAAGCCATGCCCTATGCGCTGGCGGCCGGCGACGGCGAGCTGCTCGCCGGCATGGCCGACGGCCGCGTCCTCCAGAGCGCTGACCGCGGCGACAGCTGGGCGGACACCGGCGTGCAGACCGGCTCCATCCTGGCCATGGCCATATGAGCCGCTACCAGCCCATGAAGGCGGTGCTGAGCGATCAGCCGTTCTCCGATCCCGCATGGGTATTCGAGCGCAAGCTCGATGGGGAGCGGTGCGGGGCGCTGCGTGAGCGCGGGCGAGTGCGGCTGATCTCGCGCAGCGGCCAAACCCTCAATGGCACCTATCCCGAGCTCGTCGAGGCGCTAGAGACCCGGGGTCCGGACCTGCTCGTCGACGGTGAGGTGATCGCTTTCAAGGACGGGCAGACCAGCTTCGAGCGGCTTCAGCAACGGATGCAGATCCACCAACCCGAGCGCGCCCGCCGCAGCGGGGTCGCCGTCTACTACTACTTATTCGACATCCTGGAGTTGGACGGCCGCGACCTGCGCGGCCTTCCGCTGCGAGAGCGCAAGGTAGCGCTGCGATCCGCGGTGGACTGGCGCGGGCGACTGCGGTTCACGACGCATCGGACAGGCGACGGCGAGACCGCGTTCCGCGAGGCTTGCAAGCGCGGCTGGGAGGGGGTCATCGCCAAGCGGGCCGACAGCCGCTATATCGGGTCGCGCTCGCGCGAGTGGCGCAAGCTCAAGTGCTCGCACGCGCAGGAACTGATCATCGGCGGCTGGACGGAGCCCAAGGGGTCGCGCACGGGGCTCGGCGCGCTGCTGCTCGGGTACTGGGAGGACGGCAAGCTCCGGTATGCGGGCAAGGTCGGGACGGGGTTCGACCGGCAGACGCTCGAGTCGCTCGGCGACGAGCTCGCGCGCCGGGAGTGCCCGACGCCGCCTTTCGCCGCCGACGACCTACCCAGGAGTGCCCGCTGGGCGGAGCCGGAGCTGGTCGCCCAGATCGCCTTTAGCGAGTGGACCAGGGACGGAAAACTGCGCCACCCGCGCTACCAAGGGCTCAGATACGACAAGCCGGCGCGCGAGGTGTTGCGCGAGGTGGCGAGCGCATGAGCGCCGTGATCCAGGCCGGACGGCGCCGGGTCGAGATCTCCCGCCCACGCAAGCAGCTCTTCCCCTGCGGGATCACCAAAGCCGACCTGGCCGGCTACTACGACCAGGTCGCGACCGCGATGCTGCCGCACATCCGGAACCGGCCACTGAACCTGGAGCGCTATCCCGACGGCATCGCGGGCGAGCGCATTCTCCAACAGCGCGCGGGTCGACATTTCCCGAGCTGGATCAAGCGCGCCAGGGTGCGCAAGGAGGGTGGCACCGTCGAACACGTCCTCGCCGGCGACGCCGCCGCGCTCGTCTATCTCGCAAACCAAGCCTGCATCACGCCGCACCCCTGGCTGAGCCGCACCGACGCGCTGGACCGTCCCGACAGGCTGATCTTCGACCTCGACCCCAGCGACGGCAAATCCGACACCCGCGCGGCGGCGCGCACGATGGCCGAGCTTTTGCGCGAGCTCGGTCTCGAGCCCTGGGTCATGACGACCGGGTCGCGCGGCTACCACGTGACCGTGCCCCTCCAGCGCCGCGCAGACTTCGCCGGCACGCGGGCATTCGCCCGCGACTTCGCCGAGCTCGCCACCAAGCGAAACCCGGGCGTCTTCACCACCGAGCAGCGCAAGGCTAAGCGCCAGGGACGGATCTTGATCGACATCATGCGCAACGGCTACGCTCGCACCGCGGTCGCGCCGTACGCGGTCCGCGCCCGCCCCGGCGCCCCGGTCGCGACGCCGCTGCATCCCGGCGAACTCGAGGATGCCGCGACCCGTCCCGACCGCTGGACGCTGCGCAACATTCGCGACCGGCTCGAGCGCGAAGGGGACCCGTGGCGCGCAATCGGCGCAAGACGGCAAACCATCACGGTGCCGCGGCAGCGTCTGATAGGGGCGCTAGCGGAGTTTGATTAGCGCGTGAGCTATCTCAGGCGGCGGGCGCGAGAGCAGGATCGCGCTGATCCCGGCGCTGCACGCGCGCCAACTCGAGCATCGCCCGCTGCTCCGAGAAGGGCAAGAGCAGCCAGCGCTCCGGCTCCTCATCCCAGATGTAGATATTCACGTCGACAACGCTCCGCACTGTCTCCAGCGCCTCCATGGTTTCGCGCGCGTTCCCGTTCTCGACCAGGTGCTGCCGCGTCATCACGTCCAGAACCCGGAACCTGCGTCGCGCTCTGGGTTTGGGGGTCTCCTTGCGCGGAGTCCGCCGCTTCGGCGCCACTACCAGAGGCGCCGGCGTGGGCGGGTGCTTGGTGATGCGCTCGAGGGGAACCATGTTCGCGCCCGTTCCCTTCGTCTCGGTATGCAGAACCCACGTCGTACCCATTTAGACAAGGATAGATCCGCTACAAAGCGAGGTCGGAATGGACACCAACGACCTCTACGGCTTGCCGCTCGAGCGCTTCACCGAGGAGCGCAACGCACTGGTCAAGGAGCTTCGCAAACAGGGACAGCGCGAGCAGGCGGCGAAGGCATCGAAGCTGCGCAAGCCCTCGGTGGCCGCGTGGGCTGTCAACCAGCTCGTGCGCACTCAGCGGCGCGAAGTCGCGGAGCTTTTTCGAGCTGGAGATGCGCTCCAGAACGCGCAGGCTCAGCTGCTGGCTGGGCGCGGCAAAGCGGGCGCTCTGCGAGCGGCAGTCGATGCCGAGCGCGTGGCGCTCGACCAGCTGGCCCAGACGGCGCGCGGGCTACTTAGCTCGGAAGGCCACGAGCTCACATCGGCGACCCTCGAACGGGTCTCCGAGACGCTCCACGCGGCCGCGCTCGATGCGGGGGCTCGCGCGCAGGTGCAGGGTGGATGTCTCGCGCGCGAGTTGCGACACGTCGGGCTCGGGGAACGCGCACCGGCTCGCGGCTCGAGAGCTGCCGGGCGCCGCGGTCGCCGTCCGGCGGCGACGAAGCCGGTCAGCGCAGACGCGCGCTCCGCACGGCGAGAGAGTGCGCATGAGGCGCAGGCACAGGCGCGGCGCGACGCCGAGCGGGCCGCTCGAGATCTCAGGGACGCGCAAGCGCGGCGAGATCGCGCGGCCGCGGCGCTCCATGACGCAGAAGTTCTGCTGTCCAGCGCCCGCGAGCAAGCGGCACAAGCGCGCCGCAAGCTGAAGGAAGTGCAGCGCGGTATAGAGGGTTGAGTTTCGTGCACGCCGGCCGGCGCTGCCCTTGTTCAGCTGCGCTTGCTGCTGCTCCCACGTGAGCGGCTGGTCGAAGAACCACGCTGAGACTTGGTCGAAGAACCGCGCCGCGAGCTCGTTGAAGCAGCGCGCCGGGAGCCAGTTGAGCCTGCGCGCCGACCGGATGACGTGGACCGCCCGCCGGCGGTTGCGGTCACTCGTTCGTTGAGTTGCTTCTGCGCGCGGTCAAACTCGCGCTCGAGCGTGGTTGCGAGTCTGCCGCTGTAGCGCCGCGCGCTGGACACCACCGAGCGCAGCTCCTTTTGGAGATCGCGGGTTCCCTTACTTGTGCCGCGGCCGGCTTCTTTGCGCAAATCGGACAGCGCATCGGTGGCGGCGTCGAGCGACTTGTTCAACCGCTTCAGCGCCGCCGGTTCTTTGAACGAGCGCTGACGCGACGACGTTGACCTTCTTCTCGCTTGGGGCATCTCTTACCTCCTACCCGTTAGTGGAAGCGAAAGTGGCACCGTACCCGAGCTAGGTCGCCATGACTAGGGAATGTTGGGCGGTGTCAACGCTTATTTGCTAACCCGCACCGCTACAGGACGACGAAAGCGATCGCGAGCCCGAGCGCGACTGCGAGCACCGCGATGAGCGCGATGACAGCGATCGCGCTTCGATAGTGCGATCCGCCGCGCGCCCGAGTCGCGTGCCGCATCACAAGCGCGGCGCCGCTCGAAGCTCTCAGCGCTTTGAGCTCGGACTGCAGCCGTTCGCCCTCGGCCTTGAACTGATCGCGCTCGGAAACCGCCTCGTCGCGGGTCGCCAGCGCCGCATCCCGCGCCGAGGCTGCGGCGTCTCGTTCCGTGACGGCGCGGTCGCGCTCCGCGATCGCCTGGTCCCGCTGCGCTGACACCGCGTTTCGCTCCTCCACGGCGCGATCGCGAGCGGAGCGAGCCCGCTCGCCTGACTGCTCGGCCGTCGCACGGGCCTCATGCGCCACGTGCTGCTCGGCTGCGAACTGATCGAATCGTTCCTGCGTCTGGTCGCGGGCGCGCCTGAGCTCGTCGAGCTCGCCAAGCAGTGCATCCATGCGAGTTCCGCCGCGCGCCTTCTCGGCTTCGGCGTGGGCGAGCTGGCGCCTCACGCGCCGGAGGTCGTTCTGCGCCTCGACGAGCTGGCGTGTCAGCACTGCCAGCCGGCCGCGGACCAGGTCTTCCTCCGCTTGTTGGGTCTGGTCGAGCTCCTCGCCGGCGTCTAGAGCGCCCGTCGGTGGACCACGACTCGGCCGCGTGAGACGGGTACCAGCTGTGGACTGCTTTGCGCCTGCACCCGTATCGCAGACGGGCAGCATGATCGTGATGTCTGGCGTGACGCTCAGCTCGGCCTGGACCAGCTCGACGTCCTGGAGGTCGCCTTCGAACACGGCTTCCCACGGCTCGCCGTCTTCCGCGACCCACGGCTTGTTGGTGAGGTCCGCCAACAGCCGAGTTCGCCGGCCCTCCCCGATGAGCGTCAGCGCTGGCCGCATGAAGCGCCGGCCGCGCACGCCGAACCAGCGGCCGCGCAGCCTGCAGCGGTTCCCGGTGGCCAGCTCGAAGCGATCGAGCTCAAACACGACTCCGCCCATCCGGGAGGCCTCTGGCTTGAGCGCCCTCGGCATTGGATCGGCACGATAACCGCGGAGGACTCTCCCGTGTAAATGGAAAACCAGATTGCACGGCCCTCTCTCCCCGGCGATGGGCCAATCCCCAAGCTCACCTCGTCCCGGGCAAGCGGGTGGTCTGACATTCGAGCAGTCCGTCGTGAGACTCGACCTCGGTGCCAAGCGGAGCGCATAGCTGTCGAAGCCTGCGAAGGATCCAGTCGGCCTCCGAGGGCGAGGCCAGACGGGTGAAGGAGTAGTCGAGCGCCAACGGCAGCGCTCTGATCCGCCTGACTTCGTGGCTGTCCAGCTCCACCAGCCACAGCAGGCCGAGGTCGTTGCGCAGCGCTGGATCGACCGCGTAGTCGTCGAGAAAGTCGCCCATGTCGAACAGGACTCCCCGGGCCGCCCCTTGGAAGACGTGGGCGGAATGGCCGGCGATGAGCGTCGCCCTCAGGCCCAGGAGGGCGGCGGCGGCGTGGCGGACATACGGCAGCGGCTCGGCCACCATGTTGGGTCCCCAGTGCGGCATCACCACGACCGCGTCGGCGGGGGGGCCCGAGCGCAGCGCCTCCCGCACCCACGCCGGCAGTCCCGGTCGCAGGTCGGCGAATGCGATCCCGGGCCGATCGGCGCCGGCGGCAAACGAGGCCGGGTGGTCGGAGAAGCTGAGCAGCTGGACGGCCAGCCCGCCGCAGCGGAATTGACGAGCTTTGCGGGCCAGCTCCTCGCTCGCGCCCGCCCCGACCGTGGCGATTCCTGCCGCGTGGAGGTGGTGCAGCGTATCGAGCAATGCCTCGGCCCTGTAGTCGAGCGCGTGGTTGTTCGCCAGCGTGACCACGTCCACCCCCAGCTCGGCTAAGCGCTGCGCGGCGACGGGAGGCGCCCTAAAGAAGAACG
>JAFAPR010000359.1 GCA_019247075.1 Solirubrobacterales bacterium | reverse complement strand
CGACTTGCCCTCGCGCGGCGAACACCTGTAGCGCTGTCGCCGATGGCCCGGCCTGCCATAGCTGCCGTCGAGCTATACCCGCGAGCCGACATGCCCAGGCCGCGGGCACCTCACCGTCGCTGCGCTGATCCACGCCACCCCGCCAAGGCTGCCACCTCAACCGGACGGATCAGCCCAACGAGAAGCGAGAGGGGGGTGGGCACTAGTCTCCCCACATGAAGGTCGTCGGCGCGTCGCGCATCCGAATCACCCGGGCGGGGACGCCCACGGCGACCGCGTTCTCCGGAAGCGAGACGGTGACCACGGCGCCGGTGCCGACCACGCAGTTTGAGCCGATCGAGACGCCTCTGAGTATGGACGCGCCGTATCCGATCCATACGTTGTGGCCGACCCGAACGTCGCGCTTGTAGATCCCTTGCAGTCGAATGGGACGCTCGACTTCGACCACGCTGTGGTCGAAGTCGATCAGCATCACGCGGTCGGCGATGATGCATTCGCGGCCGATCTCGACGCGCTGATACGCCGAGACCGTGCATTCCTGCCCGAGCACCGATTTGGCGCCGATTGAGACGCTTCCCTCGTGCGCGCGAATCTTCGTGCCCTGCCCGATCCAGCACCACCGCCCCAGCGCGACGGTCGCAGTGCGCCCGATCTCTATCTTCACGCCGCGGCCGACGAAGCACAGCCCGTCGGTGCGCAGCCGGCCGCGCCAGCGGACCTTCAGCCACAGCCAGCGGAGTACCAGCGGAACATAGGACCCGCGCAGCATCCCGTGCTCCCGAGCGAAGCGCAGAAGCGTGAGCGGGCCGCCACGCAGGGGCGACGGCGAGCGCCGCACCACCGGCTTGCAGCGGGCTTGCGCTTCGAGCATCGGCTGCCGCACCGCCGCATCGTAATCCCCCCGGACGCCCCGGGAATGCCACCGCCGGCGGCACGCCCGCCGACGGTTGGCATGATTGCCCGCGTCGTGTCCGAACAGCGCAGCTCGCTCGCCCAGCGTCTCATGAACGGCGACAAGCGCGCGCTGGCGCGGGCGATCTCGCTCGTGGAGGACAACGACCGCGAAGGGTGGAGGCTCGTGCGCGAGCTGTACCCCCATACGGGGCGGGCGGCGGTGGTCGGCTTCACCGGACCGCCCGGCTCGGGCAAATCGACGCTGCTGGGTGCGCTGACCAAGCTCGAGCGCGGCCGCGACCGCACGGTGGGCGTGCTCTCGATCGACCCCTCCTCACCCTTCACCCAGGGTGCCCTGCTAGGCGACCGGATCAGGCTCGCCGAGCACTTCCTGGACCCAGGCGTGTTCATCCGCTCGATGGCCAGCCGCGGCGCGCTGGGCGGCCTGAGCGAGGCTGCCCTCCAGGCCGCCCTGCTGATGGATGCCGCGGGTCGCGACCTGATCCTGCTGGAGACGGTGGGCGTCGGCCAGGCCGAGGTCGACATCATCGACCACGCCGACACGGTCGTGCTCGTGTTGATGCCGGGCTCGGGGGATTCCATCCAAGCTCTGAAGGCGGGCGTGATGGAGATCCCGGACGTGATCGTCGTCAACAAGTCCGACCATCCCCTCACCGACACGATGGTTAGGGAGATCAAAGGCGTGCTCGCGCTCGGGCCGCGCGGCAGCTGGGAGGTACCCGTCATCAGGACGGAGGCGGTGCGGGGGGAGGGCACCGAGGATGTGGCGGCGGCCCTTTCCGAGCACCGCGCTCACATCGAGCAGGAAGGGACGCTTTCGGAAAGGCGCCGGCGCAACCTGATGAACGAGGTGCTGTCGCTGGCCGCCTTCCGCATGCGCCGAGAGCTCCAGGCCTCGATCTACGAGGACGCGGAGGTAAGAGAGTTGCTCGACCGCGTGGTTGCCAGGGAGATCGATCCGGCCACCGCCGCCGCCAGGATCCTCGAGGGGCGCAGCGCGATCCAGAAGCGGTAGACGCCGCCGCGGCGCCGGGGTGCAACGATGGCGTTTCAATAGCTGTGCCGGATGCGCGGACCCCATTACGATTGGCCTGGAACTAAAAGAACTGCAAGAGAGTGAGATCACCATGCCTAAGACAGTGATCCTGTCTGCCGCCCGCACCCCGATCGGAAGGCTGGGCGGCGGGCTGAAGTCAGTCGATGCGGCAGAGCTTGGCAGCATCGCCATCAACGGCGCGCTGGACCGGGCGGAGGTCGCCCCCGAGCAGGTGCAGCACGTCGTCATGGGTCAAGTCATCCAGGCCGGCCAGGGCCAGATTCCCTCCCGTCAGGCCCAGGTCAAGGCGGGGATCCCAAAAGAGGTCTCGTCGGAGACGATCAACAAGGTCTGCGCCTCGGGGATCCGGGCGGCCGGGATGCTTGACGCCGCGATTCGTGCCGGTGACCTCGAGCTCGGCGTGGGCGGCGGGATGGAGTCGATGTCCAGGGCGCCCTACCTGCTCAAGGACGCTCGCTTCGGCTACCGGATGGGCGACGCTCAGGCGCTGGATGCGATGATCAACGACGGCCTGCGCAACCCGTTCTCGGGCAAGCACATGGCCCAAGAGGCCAGCGAGGTCGCGGCGGAGCTCGAGCTGACCCGGCCGGATATGGATCGCTGGGCGCTGCGCTCGCATGAGCTGGCGGTGAAGGCCACCGACGAGGCTCGGTTGCCCGAGGAGATCGTCCCGGTGACCGTCAAGGAGCGCAAGGCCGAGAAGACCGTCGAGATCGACGAGGGGCCGCGGCGCGACAGCAGCCTCGAGCAGCTGGCCAAGCTGCCGCCGATCTTCCTCGAGAACGGAAGTCACACCGCCGGCAACTCTCCGGGCGTCAACGACGGAGCCGGCGCGCTCGTGCTCTCCAGCGACGAGTGGGCCCGCCGGAACGACCGCCATGCGCTGGCGACGATCGTCGCCCAGGCGGCGGTCGCAGACGACTTTCCATACCTCGCGCGGACTCCGGCAAGGGCGGCGCTCAAGGCGCTCGAGAAGGCCGGCCTCGACGCCCAGGACGTCGACCTGTGGGAGATCAACGAGGCCTTCGCGTCGGTGGTGCTGAATTCAATCCGGATGCTCGGGATCGACGAGAACCGGGTCAACGTCAACGGCGGGGCGATCGCCCTCGGCCATCCGATCGGCGCCTCCGGCGCCCGCATCCTCGGCTCGCTGGTGCTCGAGCTCCGGCGGCGCGGCGGGGGCCTTGGCTGTGCGGCGATCTGCTCGGGCGGCGGCCAGGGCGACGCGCTGATCGTGGAGGTGAACGGCCGCTGAGAGGCGATCGCGCCGAGGGCTGCGCGGCGGGCGCCGCAGCCGCCTTCTTCGACCTCGATCGCACGCTCATGGAGGGCTCCTCGGCCTTCCAGTTCGTACGGGTCGCGTATGTCGCTGGGCTCGTCTCCCGGCGTCGGCTGGCCGCCGACGCCTGGGCGAACTTCGTCTTCCGCTTGCGCGGCGCCAACGAGGCCGACACCACGGCCGTGCGGGACCGCATATCGCACGACATGACAGGTGTCCGCGTCTGCGAGATGGAGCGGCTGGGTGCAAGCCTGTTGGTGCGGGTACTGCCGCGCATCTATCCGCAGATGCTCGAGCTCGCCTACGAGCACCAGGATGCCGGTCGGCGCGTGTACATCATCACAGCCGCGGCGCATGAGCTTGCCCAGATGCTTGCCCGCGTGCTCGCCTTCGACGGCGGCATCGGGTCGCGCTTCTCCGAGATTCGCGACGGCGTCTTCACGGGCCGTCCGACCGGGGTGTTCATCTACGGGGCGGGCAAGGCGCAGGCCATCGCCGAGCTCGCGGAGCGGGAGGGAATCGACCTGGCAGGCTCCTACGCCTATTCCGACTCCGAATCGGACCTGCCCATGCTGCGGCTGGTAGGTCATCCGGTGGCAGTCAACCCCGACGCCCAGCTCACGCGTATCGCCCGCGCCGAGGGCTGGGACGTGCTGCGCATCGACAGGCTGGGCAGGCGGCTCAAGGCGGGGGCGGCCGTGGCGAGCGCTGCCCTCGCCGGCGGGCTAGGCAGCGCGGTGATCACACGGGGACGGAACGGGGCGCGGAGCTCACGGCAGATTCGCCCGCGGACGTACCGGACCACCCGCCGGCCAGCGCGTCGACGCGTCCCTCCGGGCGCGCTGACCGCCCGTAGACTTCGCTAGATGGCGACGCACGTCGACATGGGCCAAACGCGCGAACGCCTGGAGCGCTGGCAGCGCGAGGTGTTCGGTCGCGGGACCGAACGCGACGAACTGTTCGAGACGATCTCGGGGGAGCCCGTCAAGCCGCTTTACAGCGAGGCCGACCTGCCGGCCGACACCGAGGCGGCGATCGGTCTGCCGGGCGAATATCCGTACACGCGCGGCGTGTACGGATCCATGTACCGGGGCCGGCTATGGACGATGCGCCAGTTCGCCGGCTATGGGACGGCGCAGGAGACCAACGCACGCTTCCGGTACCTCCTCGATCACGGCCAGACCGGGCTCTCGACCGCATTTGACATGCCGTCGCTGATGGGCCACGACTCCGACCACCCCCGCTCGCTGGGGGAGGTCGGCCGCGAAGGGGTCGCGATCGACACGTTGCAGGACATGGAGACGCTGTTTGACCACATCCCGCTGGACCGCGTGTCCGTGTCGATGACGATCAATGCCCCGGCAGCGATCATGCTGGCCTTCTACGTGGTCGCCGCCGAACGGCGCGGAATCCCACCCGAGCGCCTCGACGGCACCATCCAGACCGACATCCTCAAGGAATACATCGCTCAGAAGGAGTGGTGCTTCCCGGTCGACCCCGCGATGCGGCTGGTGACAGACATGATCGAGTGGTGCGCGCGGCACATGCCTCGCTGGCACCCCATCTCGATCTCGGGCTACCACATCCGCGAGGCTGGATCGACTGCAGCGCAGGAGCTCGCGTTCACGCTCAAGGACGGTCTCACCTATGTCGAGTACGCGGTCGCGAGAGGCCTTGCAGTCGATGAGTTCGCCGCGCGCCTGTCGTTCTTCTTCAACGCCCACATCGACTTCTTCGAGGAGATCGCCAAGTACCGCGCCGCCCGCCGGATCTGGGCCCGGGAGCTGCGGGAGCGGTTCGGCGCCCGCGACGAGCGCTCGCTTTTGATGCGCTTTCACACCCAGACGGCGGGCGTCTCGCTCACCGCCCAGCAGCCGCTCAACAACATCGTCCGCACGGCAATCGAGGCACTCGCCGGGGTGCTCGGGGGAACGCAATCGCTGCACACCAACAGCTTCGACGAGGCCCTGGCGCTGCCCACCGAGGAGGCCGTGAGGGTCGCGCTCCGCACGCAGCAGATCATCGCCTCCGAGACGGGCGTGGCGAACACGATCGACCCACTCGGAGGCTCGTACCACGTGGAGGCGATGACCGACCTGATGGAGCAGCGCTGCTACGAGTACTTCGACAAGATCGATCGTCTGGGAGGGATGGTCGAAGCCGTCAAGCGCGGCTTCCCCCAGCGCGAGATCGCCGACGCCGCGTTCCGCTACCAGCGCGAAGTCGAATCGGGCGCCCGCAAGGTCGTCGGCGTGAACTCCTACCGGGAGGGCAACGAGCACGACGGCATTCCGATCCTACGCATCGACCCACAGCTGGAGCCCAAGCAGATCGCGCGACTGCGGGCAATCCGTGAGCGGCGCGACGGTACGGCAACCGCACGCACGCTGCAGCAGCTGCGGCTTGCGGCCGCCGAGGAGGACGAGAACCTCATGCCCCTTCTGCTCGACGCGGCCCGTGCCGAGGCGACCGAAGGAGAGATGGTCGCGGCGCTGCAAGAAGTGTTCGGCTCCTTTCGCGAGGCGCCGGTCTTCTAGTTGCGACGCGCGCCGTTCGCTCGATTTGGTCGGCGCCGGACACGGTAACAACTGACGCTCCGGACATATAGTTCCAGGGCAAAACCATGGGCGCGGCCACCGAGAAAAAGATTCGCGTGGTCGTCGCGAAGCCGGGCCTCGACGGGCACGATCGCGGCGCCAAGATCATCGCCCGCGCGCTACGCGACGCCGGCATGGAGGTGATCTATACCGGGCTACATCAGACGCCCGAGCAGATCGTGGAGACGGCGATCCAGGAGGACGCCGACGCGGTGGGGCTGTCGATCCTCTCGGGCGCGCACATGACCCTGGTCCCCCGCGTGATCGAGCTCCTCTCCGACCAGGGAATCGAGGACGTCCTGGTTACCGTAGGCGGGACGATCCCCGCCGATGACGTTCCCCAGCTCAAGGCACTGGGCGTGGCCGAGGTGTTCGGCCCCGGAGCGAACACCCAGGAGATCGTCGACTTCATCCGCGAGAGAGCGGGCGGGGTGAAGACATAGGCCGATCGCGGCGCGGACAGCCCGCCTGGGGGCGCGAACAGGATGGCCCGATTGACTAGTCAGTCAATGCTCCGGGTACTATTTCGTCTGCAAGCGATAGGAGGCAGCTGTTGAAGATTTGCGTCCTGGTCAAAGAGGTACCGGATGCCGCCGTCGAGAAGCGCATCGATCCCTCGACCGGCCGGATGGACCGCTCGGGCGAGAAGAACCTCAACCCCTATGACACGCATGCGATCGAAGCGGCCATGCAGATCCGCGAGGGCGGGGCCGTCCAGGTAGACGAGATCGTGGCCCTGACGATGGGTCCGGAATCAGCGATGCGTGCCCTCCACAAGGCGGTCTCGCTCGGCGCCGATCGCTCCATCCACCTAACCGATCCGGCCCTGGCCGGCTCGGATGTGGCTGCTACCGGCTACGCGCTCTCGAAAGCGCTCGCCTCCGAGCAACCGGATCTGGTCCTGCTCGGCCAGCAGTCGGACGACGGCGAGTGCTACACGATCGGAGCGGTGGTCGCGGACCACTTGCAGATGCCTTCGCTCACCCAGGTGATCAAGATGGACGTGGAGGACGGCGCGCTGCGCTGCGAGCGGCAGGCCGAGTACGGCTATGACACCGTCCAGGTGCGGCTTCCGGCTGTCATCTCGGTCGGGGACGCCATCAACGAGCCGCGCTACCCGTCGCTGAAGGCGATCATGGGCGCGAGGAAGAAGCCCCTCGAGCAGGTCGCCGCCGGCGATGTCGGCATCGACCCCGGGCTGGTGGGCGCTGACGGATCGCGCGTGCAATGCGGCGATTTCCACGACCCTCCGGCCAAGGCTCCGGGCCAGGTGATCGAAGACGAGGACACGAGCGAGACTGTCGACAAGATCGTCGCTTGGCTTGAAGAAAGGAAGCTGATCTGATGGCGGCTGCTCCACTCAGTCCTGACCCGCTTGACGGCTGCGAATCGAGGAACCGCTGATGGCCGACGTACTGACCTACGTCTTGCATTTCCAGGGCGCGTTCAACAAGAACTCGCTCGGCGCCGTCTCCGAGGGCGCCGCGCGAGCGCAGGAGATCGGAGGCCAGTGTCACGCCGTGGTGGTGGGCGGCGAGGACCTGAGCGACGAGCTCTGCTCCTCGCTCGGCGCCTACGGCGCTACCCGGGTGTTCCGGGCCGCGGGCCTGGAGGGGCTCGCGCAGCCCGTTATCGACGTGATGGCCAAGGTGATCGACGACCATGGTCATTCCTATGCGCTGTTCGGAGGCGGTCTGCTGGGCTTCGAGATCGGCGCCGGGCTGGCGGCGCGCAAGCAGGCCGGCGTCACCATGGAGGTGACCCAGGTCCGCGCCGAGAATGGCAAGCTCGTCGCCGAGCGTCCGATCCTCCAGGACTCGAAGGTTTCCGTCTCCCGCTACAGGGGCGACCTCGGGATCATCATCGGCCGCATCAACGCCTTCGAGACCGTCACCCGCGACGGCGGCTCGGCCGAGGTCGTCGACGTAGATGTGGACTACTCGCCGTGGTCCAACCAGGCGACGATGGTTGCGCGGGGGGAGCAGCGGGGCGCCGACGTCGACATCGAGGGCGCCGACATCCTGGTCGCCGGCGGTCGCGGCTTGGGCAAGCCCGAGGGGTTCGAACTGGTCGAGCAGCTCGCGGCCGCCTTCGGCGGGAACACTGCGGTCGCGGCCACCCGCGCCGTGGTGGATGCGGGCTGGTATCCCTACGCGGCCCAAATCGGCCAGACCGGCAAGACCGTATCGCCCAAGCTGTATCTCGCCGCGGGCATCTCGGGCGCGATCCAGCACAAGGTCGGGATGCAGTCCTCCGAGAACATCATCGCGATCAACAAGGACGCCAACGCGCCGATCTTCGAGTTCTCCGACCTGGGGGTCGTCGGCGACCTGAACAAGATCCTGCCTCGGCTGGCGGACGCGATCAAGGCTAAGAAGGGGGGCTGAGCCGCCCCATGGCCTCGTTGAACGGCGCCGTCGCGCCCAGCGAGTTCCCGCCCCCGGTCGATTCCGTCAAGGAGTTCATCAAGCGCGGGCTAGACCCCGAGGACGACCGCATCGAGGTCGGCGTGGCGATCGTGGGCGGCGGCACCGCCGGGCTCTCCTGCGCCAACCGCCTGCTCCAGCTCCTGAGCGACGATCCGGCGACGATGGAACGGCTTGGCGAGGTGCCTGTCGCCGTGATCGAGAAGGCCAAGACCTGCGGCGGGCACAGCCTCTCGGGCGCGGTGATGCGCCCCGGTCCGCTGCAAGAGCTGTTCCCCCACTTCAGCCGCGAGGACTGGCGCAGGGAGCGCTTCGCCTTTGGCGAGGTGAAGAAGGAGGCGGTCTACATGCTTCCCAACGCCAGGATGAAGCTGCGCCTTCCGGTCCCGCCCAACTTCAGCAACCACGGCAACGAAATCGTCTCGGTCTCCGCCATGGGCCGCTTCCAGCAGCGCCAGGCGGAGGAGGGCGGCGCCTATGTGCTCACCGAGACCGCCGCGACCCAGCTGATCGTGCAAGACGGGCAGGTGGTGGGCGTGCGCTCCGGCGACAAGGGGCGCGGCAAAGATGGCCAGCCGCTGTCGAACTTCGAGCCCGGGACCGACATCAAAGCCGCCGTCACGGTGCTCGCCGAAGGTTGCTGGGGCCATCTCACCGGCGCGGCCATCCGCGAGTTCGACCTCGCCGACGGTCGTGAGCCGCAGGTCTGGGAGCTGGGCGCCAAGGAGGTCTGGAAGGTACGGCAGCCGCTGGACCGGGTGATTCATACCCTGGGTCCCTGGCCGCTCAAGCTGGCGCGCAAGTACGGACAGATCGGCGGCACCTGGCTGTACCCAATGACTGATGGGAAATCTGGCGACGACCTGGTATCGATCGGGTTCGTGGTAGACCTCGATTACCGCGACGCCACGACCTCGGCGCACGACCTCCTCCAGCTGTTCAAGACGCATCCATTCGTCCGCGGCATTCTCGACGGCGGCGAGCGCGTCGCCTGGGGGGCCAAGGCGCTTCCGGGCGGGGGCTACTGGTCGATGCCGAAGCTGTCGATGCCCGGCGCCCTGCTGGTCGGGGACGCCGGCGGCATGGTCGACACCGCGGCACTGAAGGGCATCCATCACTGCATCAAGTCCGGGTCCCTTGCGGCCGAGGCGATCTACAAGCATCTGAAGGGGGAGAGCCCGCTGTCGCCCTACGAGGAGGCGATTGAGAGCTCTTCCGTGGGGAAGGAGCTCTACGAGATGCGCAACGCCCGCCAGCCCCTGTCCAAGGGCTTCATCCAGGGCTTCCCGATGTCGGGCCTGTCGATCGTCAGCAAGGGCAAGCTGCCGCCAGGCCGCCTGCAGTGGCACCGCGACGACGAGGAGCCGCTGTTCATCGGCGACACCTACAAGAGCTATCCCAAGGCCGATGGCAAGTACACCTTCGACAAGCTCTCGTCGGTCTATGTCTCCGGCAACGCGACCCGTGACGACGCCCCCAACCACATCCGGGTCCACCGCCACGTGCCGCGCGAAATCGCCGAGGGGTGGCGATGGATGTGCCCAGCCGGCGTCTACGAGATTCCCGAAGACGCGCCCCAGTCCGGACCCGTCGACGTGATCGTCAACTACACCAACTGCGTCCAGTGCGGCGCGATCACTGCCAAGGGCGGAAGACTCACCCCACCGGAGGGCGGCGACGGACCGCTCTACACGCTCGCCTGACGGCCCCCCTCTACACGCTCGCCTGACGGCCCCCCTCCTCCGCGGAATCCCGTTTGATGTCCCTCCGATACCGAGGGGTGGTACTGAATCGCCATCGAGTGGCTTCGGGGCGCCGCTATGCTGGATTTATGAAGACTGGAATTCACCCCGAGTACGTCGAA
This sequence comes from Solirubrobacterales bacterium, assembly GCA_019247075.1. Lineage (GTDB taxonomy): Bacteria > Actinomycetota > Thermoleophilia > Solirubrobacterales > Solirubrobacteraceae > Palsa-465. The sequence goes on along the minus strand of JAFAPR010000359.1, from coordinate 13,926 downwards.
GCGCATGTCCGCTGCACATGCGGCAATGAGTTCACGACGCGCTCCACCAAGCCCGAAATCCACGTCGAGATCTGCTCGGCCTGCCATCCCTTCTACACCGGGCGCCAGAAGTTGGTGGACACCGGCGGGCGGGTCGAGCGGTTCCAGCGCCGCGTCGCCAAAGGACGGCGGGCCGCCCAAGCCCCGTCCTAGGGAGCGCGGCGACGGCCGCCCGTTGGCGGCGTGGAGCGCGGCCCTACCGACTGGCCGGCTGCGGGTCGGGGCGGACCAGCACGGTGTCGGCGATCGGGATGATCTCGTCCACGGGTAGATCGGCGAGCGAGGAGTGCTTGCGGATCGCTTGCGGGCTCGTGGCCTCGTAGATGCAGACGGTTCCCACAGAGCCGCCGCCCTCCTCGAGCACATAACTGCGGATCCACCGCACCTCGTCTGGCATCTGCTCGTTTCCCACCTCCGTTGAACGCGCGGCGGCCTGCTCGAGCTCCTCGCCCGAACGCCACCCGCTTCGTCGCAAGATTGCGTAAAGCTGCATCGGACCCTCCTTCGGCCGTTTGCTGGGGCCGACCCTACGGGTGGCGGGTCCTCGATGCAAGCAGGGCGCCTGCGAGATCGCACCTACACTCACCATCAGATGATCGACGAGCTGGTCTCCGACATCGAAGAGCGCTTCGGCGAGCTCGAGCGCGAGCTTGCCGACCCCGCCGTGATCGCGGATCGGGCGCGGTTCGCGCAGGTGAGCCGCGCCTACCGAGACCTCGAGCGCCCCGCGAAGCTGGCAGCCGAGTACCGGCGCACCGCCGACGACGTCGCGGGCGCGCGTGAGTTGCTGGCCGAGGACGGCGATGATCCCGAATTGCGGGCGCTGCTCTCGTCCGCGCGGGAGCGGCTCTCTTCGCTCGAGCACGAGATCCGGCTCGCGATGGTCGAACCCGACCCCAACGACGCCAAGAACGTGATCGTGGAGATCAGGCCCGGCACCGGCGGTGAGGAGGCGAGCCTATGGGCCGGTGATCTGTACCGGATGCTCACGCGCTATGCGGAACGCCTGCGCTTCGAGGTCGAGCCTCTGTCGATCGGCGAAGGCAGCTACACGTTCGCCGTCAAAGGGGACGGCGCCTACTCCGTGTTTAAGTTCGAGGGCGGTACGCATCGGGTTCAGCGCGTGCCGCAGACCGAGTCACAGGGGCGCATTCACACCTCAACGGCGACCGTGGCCGCGTTGCCGGAAGCCGAGGACGTCGAGGTGGAGATCGACCCTGCCGACCTCCAGATCGACGTCTACCGCTCCTCGGGCCCGGGCGGTCAGTCGGTCAACACGACCGACTCGGCCGTGCGCGTGACGCATCGCCCGACCGGCATGGTGGTCTCGATGCAGGACGAGAAGTCTCAGCTCCAGAACCGCGAGCGAGCGCTCAGAGTGCTCCGCGCCCGGCTGTACGAGCGCGCCCGGGCGCAACAGCAGGCCGCCGTGGCTGCGAACAGGCAGGCGCAGGTGGGGACTGGGGAGCGGGCCGAGAAAATCCGCACGTACAACTTCCCCGACCGGCGCGTCAAGGATCATCGCGTCAACCTCCTCTCTCACGATCTCGACGGCATCCTCATGGGCGACCTCGAGCAGTTCACCGCTGCCCTCCAAGATCAAGAGAAGCGCCAAACGCTTGCGGAGCAGCCGCTTGGCTGAGTTGGTCGCCGCCGCGCGGACCACCAGGCAGGCGATTGCGGAGGGATCCCAACGGCTGGCGACCGCGGGCTGCGACAGTCCGCGGCTGGACGCCGAGGTGCTGCTCGCGCACGCGCTTGGTCACGATTCCCGTGCGCGGCTGGTGCTCGATGCACACCGCTCGCCGGACCCGGGTCAGCTCGCATGCTTTCAACGGCTGCTCGCCCGCCGCGAACGCCGCGAGCCGGTCGCCTACATCCTCGGTTTCAAGTGGTTCAGAGGGATCTGTGTGCGCGTTGACAGCCGCGTGCTGATCCCCCGCCCAGAGACCGAGCTGCTGGTCGAGGTCGCGCTCTCCCTCCCCCGCGGGGCCCGTGTCGCCGACGTGGGCTCGGGCTCGGGCGCAGTCGCGCTGGCGCTCAAGATGGAGCGGCCGGACCTTGCGGTCACCGGGATCGAGGTCAGCGAGGAAGCGCTGGCTGTCGCGCGCGAGAACCGCGACCGCTTGGACGTCGAGGTCGAGTTCGTGCGCGCGGACCTGCTCGACGGCGACCGCTATGACGCAGTGGTCGCGAATCTCCCCTACGTCGCCCGCAGCGCAAGGCTCGCTCCCGAGATCGCCTTGTACGAGCCGCCGGAGGCCGTTTACGCGGGCGAGGATGGGCTCGCCTCTTTGCGCCGCCTGGCGGCCGGGCTCAAAGCGACCGAGGCCGTTCGCTTTGCAGCTCTGGAGGTCGGCCAGGACCAGGCGCGCGCCGCCCGCGACCTGCTGCGGAGCGCCGCCTTCACCGCGATCGAGACGCGCGGCGATCTAGCCGGCCACGAACGCGTGGTGATCGGTCGGCGGTGAGGAGCCCGCCCGCCCCCCGACACGCCGAGGCCCCGCGCGGCCGGTGAACGGCGACGCGCGCCGCGACCCGACGGAGGCCGATAGCGCACTGGCCGACGAGTATGCCCGCTGCCTGGCCGCGGGTGGGCTTGCGATCTTTCCCGCCGACACCGTCTATGGGCTCGCCTGTGACCCCCGCAACAGGCTGGCGGTGGAGCGCCTATACCTGCTCAAGCGCAGACCCCGGAACAAGGCCGCGGCGGTGATGTTCTTCGCGCTCGACCCGGCCCTGGCGGCGCTCCCCGAGCTCGGCCCGCGCACGCGCGAGGCGATCGGGCGGCTTTTGCCCGGCGCCGTGACAGTGTTGCTCCCGAATCCCGCCGCCAGGTTCCCGCTGGCGTGCGGCGGCGACACAGCCACGCTTGGATTGAGGGTGCCCGGCCGCCCCGAATTTACCGCCGTCCGCCGGCCCGCCCTCCAATCGAGCGCTAACCGGTCCGGGGGCCCGGACCCCCGGTCCTTGGAGGAGGTGCCCGAGCTGCTGCGCGCGGCTGCCGACCTGGTGATCGACGGCGGCAAGCTGCCCGGCACCCCCTCCACAGTCGTCGACCTGCGGTCCTACGAGCAGGACGGTTCGTGGTCGATTGCTCGCCAAGGCGCCACGGACGAGGCCGCGGTGAAGACAGCGCTCGAAGGCCAGTTCCACTTCGATCCCAAGACTTATCTGACGGAGATCAAGCGGGACATTCCCGTTTTCGACCGCCTACAAGAGGAGCTTGTAGCTGCCAGCGGATCAGGCGCCCGACGCATACTCGAACTGGGGACCGGCACCGGCGAGACGACGCGGCGGTTGCTCGCGCGCCATCCCCAAGCGTCAGTGGTCGGCATCGACGCCAGCGAGCCGATGCTCGCCGCGGCGCGCGCCGCGTTGCCGCCCCAGCGGGTGCAGCTGCACGTGGCCCGGCTGGAAGATCCGCTGCCGCCCGGTCCGTTCGACCTCGTCGCCTCAGCGCTTGCCATCCACCACCTCGAGCACGGCGACAAGGCTGACCTTTTCTGCCGGGTCGCCGCGGTCCTCCGGCCGGGCGGAAGGTTCGTGCTGGCGGACGTGGTAGCCCCTCTCGACCCGGCCAATGCGGTCACCACGCTGACACCGGACTTCGACCGTCCGAGCCCTGTGGCCGACCAGCTCGAGTGGCTCTCCGAGTGCGATCTGAATCCTCGCGTGACCTTCTCCGTGCGCGATCTGGCCGTCATCGCCGCCGAGAAGCCCCGTTTCTGAGTCAGTCGGAGAGCCGCCCACTCCGCTGGTATCGTCGGCGCCAGCGTGTCCGTGGAGCTGCCTTCTGACTTCGCCAACCGGCCGGTAGGCGAGGTCGACCCCGAAATCGCGGAATTGCTCTCGCTCGAGCTCGCCCGCCAGCAGCGGACGCTCGAGATGATCGCCTCCGAGAACTTCGTCCCGGTCTCGGTGCTCGAGTGCCAGGGCTCGGTGCTGACCAACAAGTACGCCGAGGGGTATCCCGGCAAGCGCTACTACGGCGGCTGCGAATACATCGACGTCTCCGAGCAGCTGGCGATCGACCGGGCCAAGGAGCTCTTCGGCGCCGAACATGCCAACGTCCAGCCTCACGCGGGTGCCCAGGCCAACGCAGCCGTCTACCAGGCGCTGCTCGAGCCCGGCGACACGTTCATGGGCCTGGAGCTCGCCCACGGGGGCCACCTCACCCACGGGATGAAGATCAACGTCTCGGGCCGGCTGTACCACGTGGTGGCTTACGGCGTGGACCCTGAGACCAGCCTGATAGACATGAACGCGGTCCAGCGGCTCGCCCACGAGCATCGCCCGAAGCTGATCATGGCGGGCTGGTCGGCGTACTCGCGCTTCATGGACTTCGAGCGCTTCCGCGCGATCGCGGACGAGGTGGGCGCGTATCTCGTCGTCGACATGGCCCACTTCGCCGGGCTTGTGGCCGCCGGATTGCATCCCAACCCGGTCCCGCACGCGGACGTGGTCACGACCACCACGCACAAGACCCTGTGCGGCGCGCGGGGCGGGCTGATCCTGTGCCGCGAGGAGTTCGCCAAGAAGATCAACTCCGCCGTCTTCCCGGGCCAGCAGGGCGGCCCGCTCGAACACGTCATCGCCGGCAAGGCGGTGGCGCTGCGGATCGCGATGTCGGACGCCTTCAAGGAGCGTCAGGAGCGGACCGTGGCCGGCGCGCGCGCCGTGGCCGCCGAGCTGCTGTCGGCCGGCGAGGGGGTGAGCGTGCTGACCGGAGGGACCGACGTGCACCTGGTCCTGTGCGACCTGCGCGCCTCGGAGCTCGACGGCAAGCAGGCCGAGGACCGGCTCGCCTCGGTGGGCATCACGGTCAACCGCAACGCGATCCCGTTCGACCCGCGACCGCCCGCGGTCTCGAGCGGGCTGAGGATCGGCACGCCGGCTCTCGCCACACGGGGATTGGCGCTGGAAGACTTCGTCGAAGTGGGCAGGATCATCGCCACCGCGCTGGTGGCGGGCGACGACTTCGAGGCGTCCCGCGCCGACCTCGCGGACCGCGCGACGGTGATCGCCGAGCGCTATCCGCTGTACGCGGGACTGGCCGCCGCCGCGCCGGCTTAGCGCCCCGTTCGCGCAAAGTCCCCCGCTGGTGCCATTCTTCCGGTAGAGGAATGCGTTACTGGCACGCGCTGTTCGCCCTGCTCGTAGCCATGGCAGTGGCAGCTGTGCTGACGCCGCTCGCGGCGCGGCTCGCACGATGGATCGGCGCGCTCGACAAGCCCCGCGATCGGGGCTTGGCGATCAAGGAGACGCCGCGCCTCGGGGGCCTCGCGATCCTTGCGGCCGTGCTGGTGGCGGGAGCGATCTGGCTGCCGGGCGGGGAGACACCCACGCGCGCGATCCTGCTGGGGGCCGCCACGATCACCGCCGTGGGGGCCCTCGATGATGTCTTCGACCTGCCGCCGTGGCTGAAGCTGCTGGGCCAGGTGGGCGCGGCCCTGATAGCAGTCACCGCCGGCATCACCCTGAAGGAGATCACCCTGCCCTTCGTGGGCCGGCTGGCCTTCCCCAACGAAGGCGGCCTACTCACCGTGTTCTGGCTTGTCGGCTTGATGAACGTGGTCAACTTCTCCGACGGCGTCGACGGACTCGCTGCTGGCCTGTGCGCGATCGACGGGATCGCGTTCGCGGTGATCATCTTCGACCTTCCAAACGTCCAGCACTCCTACGCGACCCTCGCGGCGGTGACGGCCGGTGCGTCGCTTGGCTTCCTCGCCCACAACTTTCCGCCCGCGCGCGTCTTCATGGGCGACTCGGGCGCCAACCTGCTCGGCTACCTGCTCGGCATCGTGACGATCGGGGGCACGTTGAAGTCCACCGCCGTGGTGGCGTTGGTCGTGCCTCTTGTGATCCTCGCCGTGCCGTTCCTCGACACCGGCTTCGTCATCGCTAAGCGGCTCAAGTACCGCCGCAAGCCGTGGCTCGCCGACGCCAATCACTTCCACCACCGCATGGCGCGCATCGGCTTCAGCCAGCGCAAAACGCTCGCATACCTGTACGGCTGGACCGTGCTGCTGGCGGGCCTTGCGGTGGCGCTGCGGTTCGTTCCCTACCACGACCACGCCTATCCCCATCACTACCACCTGGGGTGGCTGCTGCTGGTGGTCGTGCTCGCGGTGGCGGCCCTGGCGGCGAGCGTGTACCTGGTGTTCGTGCTCGAGATCTTCAAGTTCAAGCGCGCGCGCATGCGGCAGCTACAGAGCCTCGAGCCGTCGACCAGCGAGCACGAGATCGATGTTCGCGTGCGCCAGGAGTTCGAGACCGGTGAGTTCGAGCGGGTGGGGTAGCGTCGAGGAGTGACCCGAGGCGGAGCGCGGACCGAGAGTGGCGGGCTGAGCACGACCGAGCGCACGCGCGGCCGACAGGCGCCAGCCGGTGCAACGAGGGGCCCGGCCTCCGGGAGCGGCGGCGGCATCGGGTTGCGTCAGCCCGAGTGGGCCCTGCTGGGCCTGGTGGCGATTGTCACCGCCGCGGCCGGTGCCGCGCGCTACAGCGCATTCGGGTCGCACGTCCTCGCGTTCGTGCTCGCCGGGCTGGCGCTCGCGGGCGGGGCCTGGATCGTGGCTTTGGCGACCGAGCAGCTTGGCCGGCGAACAGGACCCGCGATTGCGGGGTTCACGCAGTCCACGATCGGCAATCTGCCCGAGTTCTTTGTCGTGATCTTCGCCCTGCAGGCCGGCGAGAGGATCGTCGCCGAGACCGCGATCGTCGGCTCGATCCTCGTCAATGCCCTACTCGTGCTGGGACTGGTTATCGCGGTGGGCGCCCGCCGGGCCAGTGACGGAGTCATGCGCTTCAGTCGGCGCCTGCCGAACGACACCGCGACGCTGCTGCTGCTCGCGGTCTTCATCATCGTGCTGGTCGGGCTCGCGAACGCGGCCCACGACCCCGCCAGCCACCACGTCGAGACGGTCTCGCTCATCGGGGCGATCGCGATCCTGCTCGTGTACAGCACCTGGCTGCGCCAGTATCTGCGCACCGGGGAGCGCGAGGAGGTTGAGCCCGCGCGCCTGCCACTGGCCACCGCCCTCATCCTGCTGGCGGCCGCCGGCACGCAGTCCGCGTTCGTCTCCGACTGGTTCATCAACGCGCTTGCGCCCGCGATCCACACCCTTCACATCTCGGAGGCCTTCGCAGGCCTCGTGATCGTCTCGATCGCGGGCAACGCGGTCGAGAATGTGACGGGGATCGTGCTCGCTGCCAAGGGCCGCTCCGAGCTGGCAATCTCCGTGGTGAAGAACTCGGTCGCACAGATCGCCGCCTTTCTCTACCCCGCGCTGGTGCTGGTCTCGCTGCTTACGGCGACCTCGCTGACCTTCGCGCTCGCCCCCGTCTACATCGGCGCTCTGTTCGGGATGGCGGTGATCGTGTGGCAGATCACGGGAGACGGGGAGGCGACCCTGTTTGAGGGATTGGCGCTGATTTCGGTGTTCGTGATCCTCGCCGCCGTGGCCGCGTTCTAGCGTGGCGCTGGCCATCCACAGATCCTGGCGTGGCGCCTCGCCCAGCGCGGCTGCTAACCTCACGTTAACGTGAACTCTGGTGCAGAAAGACCGTTGCGGATCGGCGAAGTCGCGCAGCTCACCGGCACCACGCCTCGGACCATCCGTTACTACGAGGAGATCGGCCTCCTCACAGGGGCCGAGCGAGCGCACGGCAAGCACCGCTGTTACTCCGATGCCGACGTCGAGCGGCTGCGCGAGATCGTGCGCCTCCGGGACCTGCTGGGCCTATCGCTGGAGCAGCTTTCGCAGCTGTTGGAGGCAGAGACCGCTCGCGCCGAGCTGCGCCGGGAGTACCACCGTACCGAGCATCCTGGGAGACGGCGGAAGATCCTCGAGCAGGCACTGGGTCACATCTCGACCCAGCTCCAGCTGGTCGAGGAACGGCGCGGTGAGCTCGAGCGGCTGGAGCAGGAGCTGCTCGACAAGCGAGCCCAGGTCGAGCGGGCGCTGCACCGGTTCACGACCAACGGGCTCGAGCGCCCCACAAGCGGGCGCCAGACCGCCTCTTCGGCGCGTTAGCCGCAGGACTCGGCCTCGCGGTGGGTCGCGCCAGCGCGTCGAAGCGCGTGCCGCAGCGCGGGCAGCGGAAGCCGTACAGAGGCACCCCGCCGAGGATATGAAAACGACGCTTTCGTCGGCTTTGGTGCCGCCATCGCGTTCGTCATCAGGCGCTACAGCGAGCGCTGAAGTCGCTGCGCAGCGAGGGGTTTCGTCGGCTACGATCAAGCCGTCCACCGATGTCCCGTGCGTGCCCTGCATACGACTCCACAGACCGCGCCCACGGCCACGCGCGAGCATCCATGCTGCGCCTGGCGCGCATGCGCCCAGCCGGGAGTCTGCCTTGGCGTTAGGTGCCGAGGCTGTCACGCAAGCACGCCCCATGAACGCCATCCGCTTCCTCGACGTGGTGGCCGTGCTTGTGGGCGCGGTTCCAGCGCTGCTGCTCGGGGTGCCCGCGCTCGGCTATGCGATCGCCGGCGGTGCCTGGATACTCCAGCGCCTGATCGCCGTGGGCGAGCGGCGCTTCCTGGTGCGCGTCGATGACACCCGCAGGTACCTCGGCGCGCGGCTGTTCGCCTCTTTCGGGCGGATCTGGCTGCTGGCAGGCGCCATCATCGCTTCCGGGGTCATTGGCGGCCGAGTCGACGGCCTGACCGCGGCGGTCGTGATCTTCGCCGCGTACTCGATCGCGTTTGCGATCCGGATCGCGAGCGGGCCCCCGGAGAGGGAGACCTCGTGAGCTTCGTTCAAAACATGAGCACGCGGGCGAAGATCGGCTGGGGGTTCCTCATCGCGTGGCTGGGCGGGACGATCGTGTTCGCGATCGCGTACGGGATCACGTCGCACAAGGCGGCCTCGATTGTCTCGGGCCAGTTCTCTCCGATCGACGAGTTCAGGCTCGACACGTGGTTCAAGATCGGCCCGATCGCGATCAACAAGGGCGTGCTGTTCATCCTGCTCGCGGCCGTTTTGACGGTCGGGATCATGTTTTGGGTGGCGCGCCAGATGCAGATACGCCGCCCCAATCGCGTCCAGGTCGCGGTCGAGTGGTTCTACGACTTCACCCGCCAGATGACCTCGGAGAATATGGACGACCGGCTCGCCCGCAAGTACTTCCCGCTGGTCGCCACGCTGTTCGTGTTCATCCTGGTCACGAACCTGATCGGCTACATCCCGCTGCCGCTCGAGACGAGCAACACGTTCAACCTGTTCGGGGTCCACGTGCCGAGCTTCCAGATCTACGCGGCAGACACGAACGTCGCTTTCCCACTGATCCTCGCCGCGATGGTGTTCTTGCTGTTCAACTACGAGGGCGTCCGCTACCACGGCCCCATCGGCTACGTCAAGAGCCTGATCCCCGGCGGTGTCGGGAGGGGGATCCTCCCGCTGATCGTCGTCATCGAGATCCTCTCGGTGTTCCTGCGCCTGCTCTCGCTGACGATCCGGCTGTGGGCCAACCTGCTTGCCGGCCACCTCCTGATCGCCTTCATGGGCGGTGAGCTGGGCGTGCTGGTGGGACTGCCGTTCATCTCATGGTTTCTGCTGCCGCTCGGGGTCCTGATCTTCGTCTTCGAAGCCACGCTGATCGCAGGCCTGCAGGCGTTCATCTTTGCGATCCTCACCGCCATCTACATCGGCGACTCGGTTCACGGCCACAACTGACAACTGACAAGGAGTCCTCCAATGCTCATCCACCTCTGGTCGATTTTCCAACCTCTGATCGGCGCCGCCGGTGACACCCTAGCCAAGAAGGGCCTGCAGTCGGTCGCGCTCGGCTTCGGCGCGGGCGGCGGCGCCGCGGGCGCGGGCGCGGGGATCGGCATGGTCTTCAACGCCTCGATTCAGGCCAAGACGCGTCAGCCCGAGCTACGCCAGGACATCGAGCGTGACCAGTGGCTCGGCTTCGCGCTGACTGAGGCCACCTTCTTCTACGGCCTGGTCGGCGGGTTCATCGCCTTCTTCCTCTAGACCTAGACCATGCAATCCGCCCTCGATCATACGGTCGCGTTCGCGTCCAGCGGCTCGTTTCTGGTCCAGCCCAGCACCGGGTTGACGATCTGGACCATCGTGGTGTTCCTGCTCTCGATGGCGATCCTCGCCAGGTGGGTGTTCCCGCTGATCCGCCGGGCGCTGGACCGCCGCAAAGAGGTGATCGAGGACTCGATCGATGCCGCAGAGCGCACCCGCCGGGACGCTGACCGGCTCCTCACCGAGTACCAGGAGCGACTGACGGATGCCCGCCGTCAGGCGGAGGACATCGTGCAGCGGGCCCGCCAGGCGGCGGAGGTTCACGCGCGCGGCGCGCAAGCGGAGGCGCACGTCCGGCGCGAGCAGCTGATGGAGCAGACGCGGCGCGAGATCGAGGCGGAGACCCGCCGCGCGATCGAGGAGATCCGCAGCGAAGTCGCCGATCTAACCGTGATGGCCACCGAGAAGGTGACCCGCATGGCACTTACTGAGGAAGACCAACGCCGGCTGGTGGAGGAGGCCGTACGGGAGCTCGACTTCACCGAGCTCAGCGTCGGCGGTGAGGGCTAGGTAGTGATCGCCTCCGCAAATACGCTCACATTCGAGCGGCCCCTGCCGGGGCCTGCGCGGGCTTGCGGCCCGCTCGGCATCCGGCCTCGCTTTCTTGGGCCGCGCCCGCGTCATCCGGCTGTCCTCGTCGGCTCGCGTAGCGCTGCTACGCGTCGCCTCCTGCGTCCTCGCCAGTCATCCGGCGGGGACCACTCTCGGTGCGACCGTACTCACGGAGGCCACCACTGATGGAAGAGATCGCACAGGTCTACGCCCGGGCCCTGTTCGAGGTGGCGCAAGAACGCGGGCTGCTCGACACCATCCGCGAACAGCTCGACCAATTCAGCAAGGCGCTGGGCGAGGACCGCCAGCTTCAGATCTTCTTCTTCTCGCCCTATTTCTCATCGGAGGAGAAGAAACGGGCGCTCCATCGGGTCGTCGAGGGGGCCGAGGACACTTTCATGAGCTTCCTCGAGACTCTGATCGATGGTCACCGCATGCCGGCGCTGTTTCGCATCCGCGCGCGCTACAAGCGGCTGTGGGACGAGGCCAACCGGGTGCTGCCGGTCTCCGTAACGAGCGCCGTGCCGCTGGATGAATCGATCGTCAACGAGATTGGCGAGCGCATCGGCGAGCAGACGGGCGAAACGGTGCAGCTGACCACGACGGCCGATCCAGAGATCCTTGGTGGCATCATCGTGCGCGTGGGCAACGCGATTCTGGACGCCTCGCTGAGGAACCGGCTCAACCAACTTCGCAATCAACTCGCGCGCGCCTAGGACCGCCGGGCGGCCACTTTCAAGGAGCCTTCTACTAAATGCAGATCAAGCCAGACGAGATCACGTCAATCCTCAAGAGCCGCATCGAAGGGCTCGACAGCGGCGGTGCGGAGCTGACCGAGGTCGGCACGGTGCTTTCGGTGGCCGACGGCATCTGCCGCATCCACGGCCTCGAGAACTGCATGTCGTTCGAGATGCTCGACTTTCCGCACGGCGTCACCGGTCTGGCACTGAACCTCGAATCGGACAACGTGGGCGCGGTGCTGTTCGGCGACTGGGAGAAGATCGTCGAGGGCGACACCGTGAAGCGCACCAAGCGGCTGCTCGATATCCCTGTCGGCGAGGCGCTGCTGGGCCGCATCGTCGACCCGCTCGGCAACCCGCTTGACGGCAAGGGAGAGATCCACACGAGCGAGACGCGCCCGGCCGAACACAAGGCTCCCGGTGTCGTGCAGCGACAGCCAGTCAAGGAGCCGATGCTGACAGGGCTCAAGGCTATCGACTCAATGATTCCGATCGGCCGCGGCCAGCGCGAGCTGATCATCGGCGACCGCCAGACGGGCAAGACCGCGATCGGCATCGACGCGATCATCAACAACAAGGACCGTGACCTGATCTGCGTGTACGTCGCGATCGGTCAGCGCAAGTCCACCGTGGTCGCGCTGGCCAAGGTGCTGGAGGATGCCGCTGCGCTGGAGAACTCCATCATCGTCATGGCGGCTGCAGACGAGGCGGCGCCCATCAAGTTCCTGGCGCCTTACGCGGGCTGTGCCATGGGCGAGCACTTCCTCTACAACGGCAAGGCCGCGCTCGTGATCTACGACGACCTGACGAAGCACGCGTACGCCTACCGGCAGATGTCCCTTCTGCTGCGCCGGCCGCCAGGCCGCGAGGCCTACCCCGGCGACGTCTTCTACTTGCATTCACGGCTGCTCGAGCGCGCGGTCAAGCTCGCGGACGAGCTCGGCGGCGGATCGCTGACGGCGCTGCCCATCATCGAGACCCAGGCCGGCGACGTCTCCGCATACATTCCTACCAACGTCATTTCGATCACCGACGGGCAGATTTACCTGGAGCCCAAGCTCTTCTATTCGGGCGTGCGGCCGGCGATCAACGTCGGCATCTCCGTCTCGCGCGTCGGCGGCAACGCCCAGATAACGCCCATGCGCAGGGTCGCTGGTCGGCTGAAGCTCGAGCTCTCCCAGTACCGCGAGCTAGAGGCCTTCGCACAGTTCGGCTCGGAGCTCGACACAGCGACGCAGCGGACGCTGGCGCGCGGGGAACGGCTGGTCAGGACGCTCAACCAGCACGAGCGCCAGCCCATGCCGATCGAGGATCAGGTCGTGCAGATATATGCGGCCACCAATGGGTATCTCGACCGCATCACCGTGGACAAGGTTGAGCGGTTCCTTGAAGGCCTGACGGACTCGGTTCGCGCAGGAGAACCCGAGCTGCTGAACAAGATCGCCTCGGGCGATTGGAGCGAAGAGACGGCGAACGGCGTCGATAAGGCGGTGGAGCAGTACGCCGAGGACTTCGGCTTCGACCTCGACGAGGAGGGCCATCCGCTCGAGGAGGGCGAGGGCGAGCGGCCGGGACAGTCAGAGCAAGGTTCGCGGCCGCCTGAGGAGGGCGAGGCACCCGAGGAGCGTGAGGCGGCTTAGTGGCGCTCTTGGCAAACACCTAGCCCCGGCGCGGTCGCCACTTTAGCGATGCCAACCTCTCAGCGCGACGTCCGCAACCGGATCGCATCGGTCCGCAACATCCAGAAGATCACCCGGGCGATGGAGATGGTCGCTGCCGCGCGGCTGCGGCGCGCGGAGTTGCGAATCGAGGCGCTGCGGCCGTATGCCTCGGCGATCCGCAGGATGACACGGGAGGCCTCCGCCGCCGCGCGTGGACTACCGCGGCTGCCGATCCTCTCGGAGCACGATCAGGTGCGAAACGTCGGGCTGCTGCTCATCGCCGGCGACCGCGGGCTGGCCGGAGCCTTCAACTCCAACATCGTTCGCGCCGGCGTCCAGGCCGGCCGCGATTATGGTGCAGAAGGGCTCGGCGCGATCTACTTCGCATCGGGAAGGAGGCCCGCCTCCTCTCTGACCTTCCGCGGCCTCGAGCCCGCGGAGAGCTTCACCGGCTTCACCGACAGGCCGTCCTACGCGGACGCGCGCGCGATCGCGGAGCGGCTGATGGCCGCCTACGTCGATGACGAGGTCGACCGCGTCGATGTCTTCTACAACGCCTACATCTCGCCGATCTCGCAGGAGGTCAAGCGCGAGACGCTGCTGCCTCTGCAGCAGGCCACCGTGCTCGAAGAGGAACCCAAGGAGGGCGAGGCTCGACAGGACAAAGCGGCGCCAGAACGCCGTGCGCTCGTCGAGTACGAGCCCGGCCCCGAGGAGATCCTCGCCCGGCTGGTGCCAGACTACGTCGAGGTCTCGATCTACCGCGCGCTGCTCGAGTCCACGGCCTCCGAGCACGGCGCGCGCATGACGGCGATGCGCAACGCTTCCGAGAACGCAGGCACGCTGATCGAAGACCTGACGCTCGAGATGAACCGCGCCCGCCAG
>JAFAPR010000357.1 GCA_019247075.1 Solirubrobacterales bacterium | reverse complement strand
CTGGCGGGCGGCCGGACCCAGCACCTCCATCGCCGCATCCCGGACGACGCTGCGTATCTCCTCTATGACCGACCCGGAGATGGAACGGTCCCCGTTGCCGCCATTCTGTTCTTTCGTCTCGTCGCCGTTGTCGTCTGCCTGCGACCTTGGATCCTCTTCAGCCATCTCGGCCCTCCTGCCGTTACATGGTGGTCTGGCTTGAGTGGACTTGCGTACCCGGCCCCGAGAAACCGCAAACCCGGTCCTCCGTCACGGGGCTCGGGGCGGATCTTCTCCGCGCGCGGGCGCAGCGCCGGACCTAAGCGCGCGCTTGCTTGCCTGCCTGAGCGGGTAGAGGCTGGCGAAGCCCATGAGCTCTGCACCGAAACCGAACCGCACGACCTTTGCACCGAATGGATCCTCGCGGCCGCGGACGCTGACGGACGCCGTCAGGGCCCGGCAGGCTCGCCGCGGTGGCAGACCCGCGGCCGGAGGCAGCTCTCGGGTACGAGGTGCCCGCGGTGAGGAGACCCGCCCTGGCGCCTCGACCGCGGAATGCACAGTACGACAGGGGCGAGATGGAGGCGCCCAGTCGTGGCTGTCGCGCCTGCTTACGCCGCTCAAGTGGCTCGGACAAAAGCTCCTGGACGTGTTCGACTCGCTCGAGAGTGACCGCGCGGGTCAGTTGCGCAAGCTCGGGGCGTTGGTAGCGGCGGGCCTGCTCGCCAAACGGCTGCCTGGCCCGCTCCGGTGGCTGTCGGGACTGCTCACTTCCGGCCTGACGGGAGAGCGCGGCTTCGGATTCTGGTGGCTCGTTGTGGCGCTTGGCGTGGCTCTGGCGGTCGGCGCACTTGTAGCTCTCCTGGTCTCGCCGGTGGCCGGTCTCATCGCTTTGCTCGTAGTCGGCATCTGGATGTTGGTTCAGAGAGCTCGCAACAAGGACCGCGACGAGGATCGCTCCAATGAGCGCGACGACGGCGGCGTCAACGCATCTCGTCCTCATGGCAACGCCGGGCCCGAACCAGGCCTGGCGTCGTCTCCCTCCTAGGACTCCGGTCCTAACCCGTCGGCCGGGGGGTGCGGCCACGCACCAGCGTTTATGGCCATCCCGCCGGGGTAGGTTGCTTAAAAACAGAAGCTAGGCCCCTTCGGGGTAGGTCAGTAGGAGGATCGATGGCGGAGCAGAAGTCACGCGGCGCGCGAGGCGGCCGCAGACGCGCCGGAGCGGCGGGTGAGCGGACTCGTAAAGGCGCCGGCAAAATCGTGGATGAAGCCGGCTCGACGGTGGGTGGCACGGCCAAGAGCGTTGCCGACGCACCAGGTGAGGCGGTAGACGAGGTCAAGAGCGGGGCGGACAGGAGCCAGCGGGAATCGCACAGCGATCGGCACGAACCGCAAAGCATGCGCGAGGAGCTCGGCTCGATCGTGCGCGAGGCCGCGATGGAGGTACTGAGACCGATCATGGTCAGCGCAACGCGCAGCGCGGCGAAGTACGCCGTGAAGAAGGCTCCCGAGGTGGCGATGGAGAGCGTGCTGCCGAAGCTCAGGGATTTGGGATCGAACATCGAAGAGGCCGGCGGCGCAGGCGCGTTCGCCCGGGAGACCCTTTCCTCGGCATCGGAAGGCGGCGGGCTGTCGAAGCTCAAGCAGCTGGGCAGAGGGGACGGCGCGGGCAATAAAGGCTCAGAGCGTGTACCGGAACAGGAGTCCGTCGATGTAGCCGTTCCACGGGAGCGGGCCTACGAACGGTTCATGCAACTCGATGATTTCGCCGACCTGCTCTCTGGCGGCGAGGTGGTCGAGGAGCAGGAGAACGAGCGAATCGTCTGGACGAGCGGCGATGAGAAAGCCACCGCCGTCGTCACGTTCCACCGGCTGGACGACCGTCTGACGCGGGTCATGGTCTCCTACGACGAGCAGCCCCAGAACTTCGCATCCAAAGCGCTCTCCGCGCTGCAGTCTCGCAATCGCGCCCTGCGAGCCGATTTGGCTCGCTTCAAGGCGCTGGCCGAGATAGGTGAGCTTGAAGGCGAGGACGAAAGCGAGGGCGCGGCGCGTTCCGGCGATCAGCCGGACGGCTCGCGTCGGCGGCGGAGATCCTCTCGCTCGCAGGAGCCGGACGAGGACGACTACGACGAAGACGAGCCGGACGAAGGCGAGGTCGACGAGGAACCCGAGGCCGAGACCGAAGAGGAAGGGATGCCGGAGGACGAGGTCGAAGACGAGGGCGAGGTCGAAGAGGAGCCCGACGAAGAGCCCGAGCCAGAGCCCGAGCGACGTCCGGTGCGCCGGCGCCCCTCGCGCCCGCGGGCGCCGGCGCGGCCCACCGCACGTCGCGCAAGACGAACCTGAGGTCCGCGTTCACAGCTACCTGCGCATGCCAACGTATAGGCAGGCAAGAATTCAACGCGACAGCGCGCCGTCCTGATAATTGCCACCCGGAAACGGCAGCCCCATTCAAGGAGGTAATTCATGGCTATTGAGCCAAGCGGCGGAGGCGCCCTCCAGCGCCAACAAGAGACGAGTTCGCTCGCGGACGTTGTGGGCACGATTCTCGACAAGGGCGTGGTCGTTGATATCTTCGCTCGCGTGTCGCTCGTCGGCATCGAGCTGCTTCGTGTCGATGCGCGCATCGTGATTGCAAGCGTCGACACCTACCTACGCTTCGCGGAGGCCGCGAATCGCCTCGAGCTGGGCACGAAGGAGCCGGAGCAGCTCTCCGACGTGGTCGGCGACCTCGCCGATTCGGGCTCGTCGGGTGCCGCCAAAGGCAAGACCAAGGGCGTGTTGGAGGCCGGTGCTGAGAAGTTGGACGAGATCGTTTCTCCCGGTGACGAGGACGAGGAGCACGAGGAAGCGCGTCCCCGCAGGAAACGCGAGGAGAGCCGTCATGAACGATGAGAAAAGGACATGGATATATGGGATCGTGCCCGCCGGAGCCGCCCTAAAGGAGGTAGAGCGGCGAGAAGGGCTGCCCGAGGTCTGGGTGATCGAGGCCGGCGACCTGGGTGCCATCGTCGGGGACGCCCCACAGAAGGACGGTAGGGCCACGCGCGACCAAGCGGTCGCCCACGCCCGGGTGCTGGAGGCCGCGGTGGCCGACGCTCCCGTCGTGCCGATGCGTTTCGGCACGATGGTCCCCGGGGGGGACGACGAGGTCGGGTCGGAGTTGCTCGAGGCCCATCACGATGAGTTCGCGAAACTCTTGGGCACGCTCAAGGACCAGGTACAGCTGACGCTCAAGGCCTATTATCGGGAACAAGAGGTGATGCGAGACATCATTGAAGGCAATCCGGAAATCGCCCAGCTACGCGATCAGAGCCGTGAGGGTCCGGAGGCGGCTACGCGCGGCGCTCGCGTCCAGCTCGGGGAAATGATCTCCAATGCGCTTGAGCAACTGCGCCAGCGGGACAGCTCGGAGATTCTGGAAGAGCTCAAGCCGCTCGCGGACGCGGTAAGCGTCGAGGGTCTCGAGAAGGAGTTCATGGTGCTTAACGCGCCGTTTCTAGTGGAGCGCAGCCGGACCGAGGAGTTCGAGGAGGCCGCCGAGAAGGTGGCCGAAGACCAGCAGGACCGGATCGAGTTCACGCTGCTGGGCCCGATGCCCGCCTACAACTTCATCGATGTGGAAAAGGCGGCTTGAGCGTGCTCAAAGAGCTGCTCCTGCTGCCGGCCGCGCCCCTCCGGTTCACGGTATGGGTCGCCGACAAGGTGGCCGAGGAGGTCGAGCGCCAGGAGTTCAGCCCCGGTGCGGGCGTGCGGAAGCTCGAAGAGATCCAGCAGGCGCGCGAACGAGGCGAGATCTCCGAGGAGGAGGCGGCGGAGCTCGAGGGCCGGATCATCGAGCAGCAGATGAGCGCGCCCACCCTTTCCAAGCGCGGCCAAGGCCCGGACAATGGCTGAGGACAGGCCAAAGCGCAGGCGACGCGATGACGGCGACAGCGGTCCTCCGAGGGAACGCCGGGAGCGTGCAACCGAGAGGCGGCGTCCACGCGAACGTCTTTCCGGCGCCCAGGCCGCTCGACAGGCGCGCGACGAACTGGCCGACATAACTGGTCTCAAGCCGGAGGCGGTCACGTCACTGGAGAGCTCGGAGGACGGCGGGACCTGGTGGGTCACGGTCGAGCTGCTCGAGCTGTCCCGGATCCCGGAAACCGACGACCTCCTCGGCAGCTATGAGGCCGAGTTGGACGAGAGCGGCGAGCTCATCTCCTACCGCCGCGTCCGCCGCTACGCCCGCAGCCAGGCCCAAGATCAGCAGCGCTCGGGGGGAACGGGATGAGCGCGACAGCTGGGCCCAATTCCGGTGGGGCGCTGACCCCGAGCCCGGCCGGCGCGTCGACCTCGCTAGCCGGGGGGGAGACCAGCAACCTCGCTGACGTGCTCGAACGGGTGCTCGACAAGGGCGTGGTGATCGCCGGAGACATCCAGGTCAACCTGCTCGACATCGAACTACTGACGATCAAGCTGCGGTTGGTGATCGCGTCCGTCGATACGGCGCGCCGCATGGGCATCAGGTGGTGGGAGACCGATCCGGCGCTGGCGGGCGGACAGGACGAGGATTCCCGGTCGCTCCGTGACCGGGTGAGGCGACTGGAGCGCCAGCTCGA
>JAFAPR010000047.1 GCA_019247075.1 Solirubrobacterales bacterium | reverse complement strand
GCCGCGCCTGCCCGACCGCGACTGGGTCGCGCTTCGCCCGCGTCTCAGCGGCATTTGCGGCTCTGATCAGGCGGTGATCGAGGGTCGAGCGTCGCTATACCTCTCGTCGCTGACATCGGCGCCGTTCGTTCCCGGTCACGAGATCGTCGCGACCGTGACCGCCGGCGAGGAGCGTGGGCGGCGCGTCGTGGTGGAGCCAGCGCTGGGCTGCTGCGCGCGCGCGATCGATCCACCGTGTGCGGACTGCCGAGAGGGGCGGCGGGCGCTTTGCCGGGCGGTCACGGAAGGTTCGTTGGCCGCAGGTCTCCAGATCGGCTTCTGCCGGGAGACGGGCGGCGGCTGGAGCGAGGGCCTCGTGTCGCATCGGTCCCAGCTCCACGCCGTCCCAGACGACCTCGACGACGAGGACGCCGTGCTGGTCGAGCCGCTCGCGTGCGCGCTGCACGCCGCACGGCGGGCCGACCTGAGGCCGGCCGCGAGCACGGCCGTGATCGGCGCGGGCACAATCGGGCTGCTAACCATCAGGGCGCTCCGGTACAGGCATCCCGATGCGACGATCGCCGCAATCGCCAAGCACCGCGGCCAGGAGCTGGAGGCCCGCCGCGCGGGCGCCGACCATGTCTGCGCCCCCGGTCGGCTGCACCTCGAGGGGGCCCGCATCACCGGGGCCCGTCGGCTAGTGGGTCACGGCGGCCGCGAGCTCCTGTTGGGCGGCTTCGATGCGGTGCTCGATTGCGTCGGCTCGGGAGCCTCGGTCGAGGCGGCGGTCGCCGCCGTCCGCCCGCGCGGCGCGGTCGTGCTCTTTGGGATGCCCGAGAGGGTCTCGGTGGACCTCGCGCCCGCGTGGCTGCGCGAGGTGGAGATCCGCGGTGCCTACGGCTACGAGGGGGACTTCAAGGAGGCGCTCGAGCTGGCTCGGTCGATCCGGCCGGGGCGGCTCGTGGCTCATGGCTTCAGGCTGCGGGACTTCCGGCGGGCGCTCGACGAGGCGCGGCGCGCCAGGCGGGCCGGGCGCGTGAAGACTGTCTTCGACCTCAGGTCCTCAGCGTGAGCACGACCGCGCGCCGAACGGCACCGTCGTCGGCGACGATCGAGCGTCCCAGCATGGTGCCGTCGCGAGCCGCCAGGCAACGCGACGCCTGCGTCGTGCAAATGACCGAGAGCTCTCCACCGGTCCTCTTCCACTACGGCGAGTCGTTCCGCCTCGAGCGGTTGCCCGTGGGCTCGCGCGTCGTATACGCGCCACCGCCGCTTCCCGGGCTCGCCGACCCCCAGGCGGCCGTTGCCGCGGCGCTCGACAACCCGCTGGGGACGGACCCGTTGGCGGAACTGCTGCATCCAGGAATGCGCATGACGATTGCGTTCGACGACATCTCGTTGCCGTTGCCGCCGATGCGGACGCCAGACGTGCGGCAGATCGTGATCGAGCAGGTCCTCGCGCGCGCCTACCGGGCGGGCGTGGAGGACATCCACGTGATCGCCGCACTCGCGGTGCACCGCCGCATGACTCCGGCGGAGTTGCGACGGGTGGTGGGGGCTCGCGTGTTCGACGGCTTCTACCCCGACCGGCTCTACAACCACGACGCGGAGGATCCCGAAGGAATCACCGTGCTCGGTGAGACCCCGAACGGGGAAGCCGTCGAGCTGAACCGGCGCGCTGCCGAGTCCGACCTGCTCGTGTACGTGAACATCAACCTCACGACGATGGACGGCGGGCACAAGTCCGTGCCGGTCGGCCTCGGCACCTACCGGTCGCTGCGGGCGCATCACAACGTGCACAGCTTGCGCCACTCGCGCTCGTTCATGGATCCGCAGGAGAGCGAGCTACACCACTCGGCTCGGCGGCAGGGACAGATCGTGGAGGCGGCCGTTCGGACCTTCCACATCGAGACGACACTCAACAATGACATGTTCGGAGGCCCACTGGCGTTCCTGGGCAAGCCGGAGGCGCGATGGACACCGCGCGAGCAGGCGCTCTTTGCCGGGGTCAAGCGCACGCTGGACCGGATGCCGATGCGGGCGCGGCGCACGCTCTTCCAGCAAATGACGGCTCCCTACGCGCTAACCGGGATAGCGGCGGGCGCGGTCGACGAGGTCCACACGCTGACGCTCCAGCGATGCGCCGAGCAGCAGGCGGTGCTGGTTGAGGGACAGGCGGATGTGGTGACGGCGGGCCTGCCTTACATCTGCCCCTACAACGTCAACTCGATCATGAATCCGATCCTGGTCATGTGCCTTGGCCTCGGCTACTTCTTCAATCTCTACCAGGGCCAGCCCCTGGTGAGGGTTGGAGGCGTGCTCATCTTCACCCACCCCGTGCCGCGCGAGTTCCACCCCGTCCACCACCCCTCATACATCGATTTCTACGAGGAGGTGCTGGCGGAGACCACCGATCCCGCCGAGATCGAGACGCGTTGGGAGCCCCGATATGCCGAGGACGAGTGGTACCGCCACCTGTATCGGACCTCCTATGCCTACCACGGCGTTCACCCGTTCTACATGTGGTATTGGGGCGCTCACGCGCTTGAGCACGTTGGCGAGGTGATCTTCGTTGGCGGGGACAGGGAGGCATGCCACCGGATGGGATTCCGGCGCGCGGACACCATGGGAGACGCTCTCGAGATGGCGGAACAGGTCGTCGGACGGGATTTCTCGCTGACCCACATGCACTGCCCTCCGCTGTTCTACTGCGAGGTTCCATGAGGCTGGCTGGCGGCGGCCGGACGCTCGAGTGGATGGCGCGCGGTGGGGGACGGCGCCGATCCGCCTCGCCATACCGTTGGCGGACTCGGCGCGGCGGCAGCGGCCCGTGGTCGCAACGCGCTCCGGTCGGCGACCAGGCATGGTCGCGCACCGCGACCAGCGCGGCGGCGCGCGAGCTGCTCCAGCAGTCGTTCCTGTTCCCGCTTGCGCGCACAATCGCGCGGCCGCGGGTGGTCGGCAGCGAGCTGCTTATGAACGCACCCCAGCCGGCGTTACTCGCCTCCAACCACGCAAGCGACATCGACACTCCGCTTATCCTCGCGGCGCTTCCGTGGGCCTGGCGGAGGCGAACGGTTGTTGGAGCCGCGACCGACCGCTTTTACCGAAATCACGCGTCCGCCATCATGACCGCCCTCTGGCTCAGCACTTTCCCGTTTGACCGCGGTGGGAACCTGCGCGGACTCGCATCCGCGGCGGTGCTCTTGCGCGCGGGCCACAACGTGCTCCTGTATCCCCAGGCCACACGGTCGGCCGGGAGCGTCGAGGGTTTTCGCGCCGGCATAGCTCGTCTGGCGCTCGCCACCTCTACGCCGCTGATCCCCATCCATGTGAAGGGGAGCGCAATCATCATGCCGAAGGGACGCGGCCTGATCCAGCGCGGAGATGTCACGGTCGCGTTCGGCCGGCCAATGTTCGCCGCCGCCGACGACGACCCGCGAGAGGTCACTGACCGCCTCCAGACCGCTGTGGCAGCGCTCGGTCGCCGGCACGCGGGCAGCTAGCTTGGATAAGTCGACCCCCCGGCTCGGCGATCCGCGGGAGGCCTGGGCTACCGGTCGCTCTGTCGCGCGCCCGCTTGAGCGACCGTCGAAGCTAGCTTCGGCACCTTCGCCTCCCCTGCGATCAGCCGCGCCCCGCGACCGTGGGTGGCGAAGCTGAACTCCCAGCGGATCAGCACGAGCAGCCGGTTCTCGAAGCCGATCAGGTAGAACAGATGCACGGTCAGCCACGTGGACCCAGGCGACAAAGCCGCTGAGATGGATCCCCTCGATGTCGGCGACAGCGCGGGCCCGGCCGATCGTCGCGAGGTTGCCCTTGTCGAAGTAGCGAAACCGACGTCCCGGGCGGCCCTGGAGACGGTCCCCCACGACTGTGGCGGCGTGCCTGCCTTCCTGCATCGCGACCGGCGCCAGCCCCGGCAGCGCGACAGGCGGACCGGACGCCTGGCGGATGCGGACCATGTCACCGATCGCGAGCACCTCGGGGTGCCCGGGCAGCGACAGATCCTCCGACACCTCGACGCGTCCGCTGCGGTCGACGTCGACGCCAGCCTCCTTGGAGAGCAGCAACGCCAGTTCAGAGGCGATCACGCCGGCGGCCCACACCACTGTGTGGGTCGGGATCCGCTCCTGGAAGCCGTCAGCCGCCTGGAGCGTCACCGACTCGTCGTCGAGATCGGTCACCGTATGGCTCAGCCGCACGGTCACCCCAAGGCTCTGCAGCGAGCGCAGGGCCTTGGCGGAAAGGGACGGCGGGAATTCCTGGAGCACCCGGTCGCCCGCCTCGACCAGCAGGATCCGGGCCTCCCTGAGGTTCAGAGACCGGAAGTCGCCGTTGAGGTCGTGTGCGATCTCGCCGATCTGGCCGGCCATCTCGACGCCGGTCGGTCCGGCTCCGACGAGCACGAACGTAAGCAAAGCGGCGCGGCGCGCGGGATCGGGCTCGAGCTCGGCGGCCTCCAGCGCCTCCAGCACCCCCCGCCTGATCATGAGCGCTCCCTCCAACGTCTTCAGATCGGTCGCCGACCGCTGCCACGGCTCGTGGCCGAAGTAGTTGTAGCGCGCGCCTCCCGAGACGATCAGCGTGTCGTAGGGGATCGCCTCGGGTACCCGCTGGCCCGCGACCGGCCCGAGCACCACCAGGCGGTTCTCGAGATCAAACCCAGTGACCTCGGCGAGCACCACACGGACGTTGCGCCGCCGGCGAAAGATGCGCCGGAGCGGATAGGAGATCTCCGCCGGCGACAGCGCGCCGGTGGCAACCTGGTAGACCAACGGCTGGAACAGGTGAAAGTTACGCCGGTCGATCAGCGTGACCTCGACCGGCATCCGCGAAAGCTTGAGCGAGGCTTGAAGGCCTCCGAAGCCGCCGCCGATTACAACCACTCGATGCGGTCTCTGCGTTGGGGCCACGGCTGCCAGTCTGGCACCGAGGCCGCGAGCCCGGCGATCACGCCGGGCTTGTCGCGGCAGTCCGACGGAGTGTCGCTCGCTTATAGCGTTTCAGGAGCGCCGCGCGCCTTTCGGTCGCTTGCCGCTGGCAAGCATCCTGATGACGCTCGTGAGGCCGAGCGCTACCAGCACGATCGACACGAGGCGGAGTCTCTTCTCCGCAGCGGCCGTTAGCTGCTTGGGCGGTGGATAGCCGATCCGGGCGATGGTGGATGACGTCCATCCCATCCACCACCCGCTACACACGAGCGCAAGCGCGTTTCGGCTCTGGGGATCCAACCGTCGCCGTGCCAGGACGAGGATGACGCCCCAGACTCCGGCGCAGCCGATGCTGTAGGCCGTGTAGGTGTTGAGCCGCGTCTTCATCGGAAGGGTTGTGACCGAGGCACCTGAGGGTCCAGTGCTCGCATGCTGATCGCCTCGTGTGACGCTCTCGCACAGCAATTCTGACAGTGCCAGCCCCGATTCCTGCGGCGCGCCACTTGACGGCAGACGTCCAGCCTTGACTTTGGGCGACAAACTATGTTAGCTTTGCATCGCAAAGCAACTGAAGGGAACGGCACCATGCAGGGAACACACGACATCGATCAGACCACTACAGCCGACGATGCCGGCGAGGGGCTCGATCCCCGTGAGGCGGCGCGGCTGCTTGAGCAGACCAAGCGGGAGGCGCGACGCCAGTTCAATCTGAGCCCCCCGTGGATCTCGGCGGTGATGGGGGCCGTGATCCTCGTCGCGTACGGCGCGCTGTGGCTCTCGACCCGAGGGCAGCATCCCTATGAGGGGCCGAGCCTCGGCGTGGTCGGGCTGGTGTACACGGCGGTGGCGGTCTCGATCGCCGTATCCGTCAAGGTCTATCGGCGCGCGACAGCCGGCGTCAGCGGACCGTCGGTACGCCGGCAAGGGATCGAAGGGGTCGCGATCCTCGTGTCGTTCCTCGGCAGCCCCGTAATTCAGGGCGCAATGAAGCACTATGGCGCCAGCGACGCGATCGTCTACGGCGTGATCCCGGCCGCGGCGCCGCTGATCATCGTCGGCACCACCGTCCTGGGCATCGCCGCCAGCAAGGCCGACTGGGCGCAGTTTGGCGCCACACTGGTGGTCGTCACAGGCGGTATCGTCGCTGCCTTCGTGGGGCCGAGCGGAGCGTGGCTGGCAGCCGGGATCGGCCTCTTTATCGGGGTGCTCGGCTACGCCGCCGCGACCGGCAAGCGGCTGGGCCGCTCCTAAGGAGGCACCGATGGGCGCGGACGCGCTGGACGCCGTGATCCACGCGCCCGCGCGACTGCGCATCGTCGCAACGCTGGCCGCGCTCCCTGACGGAGACAGCCTGTCTTTCACCCGCCTCCAGGACATGCTCGACCTGACCCCCGGCAACCTGATCACCCACCTGCGCAAGCTCGAGGACGTGGGTTACCTCACCAGCGCGACGACCGGCAACGGGAGAGCATCGCGCACCTCGATCGCACTCACCGGCCGGGGCCGGGCGGCGCTCGACGCCTACACCGACGCGCTCCGGGATCTGCTAGGCGGTCTGTAGACCGCTTGCTTGCGCGGACTCCGGACCTCTCGCTATTGCGCGCCCGAGAGGATGGCGGTCCCGACGCCCACCAGTACGAGGCCTCCGATAATCGGCGCTGGCCAACCGCCAACGAGCCGGCCAACGGACGATCCAGTCCTAGATCCACCCCCCACGCAGATCAACGAAAACACACCTGCCAGCGCGGTTGTCACGAGTGGTGACACGCCCGCCACGCCGGCCCCGACGCCGGAGCCGACGTTGTTGAGGGAGAGGGCCACGCCGAGGACGAGCGCCTCTCGCGATGAGATGGCGTCGCTTGTACCGCCGGGCCGGCGCCGCGATCGACGGTCGGAAGTTGGCTGGCACACGGTATGCAGAGAAGAGGCGATGGTCGCCCCGCCGATCGCGATGATGATCAGCGCGCCGAGGGCGGATGCCACGTCATGCGGCATCAAATGCGAGAGCGCACGGCCGAATGTGATCGCGCCTGCAGTGGCCACCATCGTGACGGCTGCGATGACCAAATTCGGCGCGGCGGTGATCCCCCGGCCGCGCATACCAAACGCAAACCCAGCGGCGAGGTTGTCAAGGTTCGAAACCGCCGCGATGAACACGGCAGAAACCCAGATCATGGATCCAACGAGGGCCGTGATCGGTTCGCCGCCTCGCCGGTTCTAGACGCTGGCGGGCGGTGGCCGCCCGCCGCTCCGGGTGGCGCTGTGGCGCCGGTCGCTTGGGGGACGACGAACGTGCCGTCATGCCCAGGCAACCGACGAGGACTTTCTGGGATAGCCGCTGAGTACAACTTCGAATGCTCCTGACTGGCGCGACCGAAGCTTACGCCGTGCCCGCCGAGCGCCGCGTGACTAGCCGGCGGATTGAGCGCGGATGAACGCGAGGATCGCGCTGCGCACCCGGTTTCCTGCGCCCGCATCGACGAAATCCACCCCATGCTGGGTGCCCGGAATCATGAGCAGGCGCTTGGCGGGGCTGGGACTTTCGCGAAACAGAGAGCGAGTGACCTGGCCCGACTGGGTGAGCTGATCCTCGGTTGCGCCGATCTGGAAGATCGGACTGCGCAGGCGCCGCGCGTCCGCCGGAAATGAATAGAGCGTCGCGTCGGGCACGGCGGACAGGCTGACCACTGCAGCCGGTTCCGGGTGCAGGTGTAGCCCGGCGTCGATGACGACGGCACCGCCGATCGAAGCGCCGATGAGGATGAGGTTGCGCACGCCTCGGTCCCGCAGGAAGCGCGCGGCGGCCTGAACCTCCGCGCTCGGGTCGCCGTTGCCATAGTCGAAGGCGAGCACGCGCATCCCGTGGGCGGCCAGGTAGGCGGGGAACGGCAGCCACTCACAGGCGCTGTTATCGGTCTGGTTGGCCAGAACCACCCCCCTGGGCCCCGTCCCGACGATCGCGGCTTTCAGCCGCTCCCCGCCTACGTGGAGACGAACCACGCGCGCGTGCCGGACCGCATAGTTGCACCCGCCTATGGAGGGTCCGATGAATAAGGGTGCCGACGAGGTACTAGCCGCAGTCGGCTGAGTGGTCGCGGGCACGCTTGCCTGCGGTGGCGTCGAGTGTGTAGTCCGCTTATGCGCCGATCCGCCGCATGCGGCGGCGGCCAGCGCGACCGCGAATGCTGCCGCTAAAGCCGTGGCGAGGCGGCGTCCGCCAGGGTCGGACCGCACTGCCATCATAGTCCGGAGCGGACTATGCCAGACAGCACTTCTACCGGCAAGCTCACCACGACCGAGCATGCGCTGCTCGGGATGCTCGCGCGCTACGGCGAGCACTCCGGCTATGAGCTACTTAAGCTCGCCGAGTCTGGAATCGGGTTCTTCTGGTCGCCGGCCAAGAGCCACGTGTACGACGTGCTTCCGCGCCTGGAGCATGGCGGCCACACCCGACGCCGGGTAGTGCGCCAGCAGGGTCGACCCGACAAGCAGCTCTGGCGAATCACCGCCCGGGGACGGGCCGTCCTCGCGGCGTGGCTAAACACAATCGATCCCGACCCGTTTGATGCACGGGGCGTGTTCCTGCTCAAGCTTTTCTTTGGCGACCACGGCAGCGCGTCGAGCGTGGTCGAGCACGTGGAGCGCTTTCGCGATCAGGCGGCCGCCAAGTTGGCGACGCTGCAGGCGATCGACAAACAGGCGCCTCACGCCGCACGAGACGAGCTGCCCAGGATGACGCTGCGCGAGGGCCTGACTGTCGTGGAGGCCTACCTTCGCTGGGCGGAAGAGGTCTTGCCCGAACTGCGGGCGCGCGCCGGTCATACCGTGGTCTCGGGACAGTTCCGTCCGCGGGGGGATGTCGCCTCTTCGGTGCCGCAGTAACTTCAGCGGGTGGCAAGCGAGAACTCGCAGGCGCGCTCCAGGACCGACGAGTTACGCAGCCTCGTTCCCCTGTTTGCGCTCGCGGTCGCCATCGTGGCTGCTGTCACGGATCCGACATCAGCGATCGACCTCCTCCTGATGGCGATCCCGGTCGCGGCCTTCGCGATGTGGGCGTTCGTGCCACGCACGCCCCTCGCCCTGGTCACGATCGCCGTGCTGGTACCGGTGGTTGCTGCACAGCGCGCGGGAACCCATGAGCCGCTGATGTTCGAGGTCTCGATGCTCGCGTTCATGGTCGCGTTCTGGTCGAGGTCGCTCCCGGAAGCCGTCACGCTGGGGCTAGTCGCGCTCGCCGCGCCGGCCGTGGTGGGCGCAATCGAGACGCACGGCAATGTCGCCGTGGGCATCTGGATCATTGGGATCGCCTTCCCTTGGGTGATCGGCCGGGCGATCCTGCGACAGGGCAAGCTGACGGCGCAGCTCGAGGCCACCCGGCGCGAGCTGGCACGACAAGCGATGCTGGAGGAGCGCCGCCGCATCGCACGTGACGTGCACGACTTCGTCGGTCATGGCCTGGCCGCGGTGATGCTTCAGGTCACCAGCGCTCGGCACGTGCTACGTCGTGACCCCGCTGCAGCCGAGGACGCCCTGCGCTCGGCGGAGGAGGTGGGCCGTAGCAGCATGCAGGAGCTGCGTCGAAACGTCGCGCTCCTGCGCAGCGATGAGGAGCCGGGGGTACTTGCGCCAGTGCCGTCGGCGGTCGAGATCCCAGCGCTTGTCGACCACGTGCGGGCAGGCGGTCTTCCGGTGGAGCTGCAAATCCGGGGCGACCTGACCGCGATCTCCCCAGGCGTCGGCCTCGCGCTGTACCGGATCGCGCAAGAGGCGCTTGCCAACGCGGCCCGCCACGCGCCCCAGGCGCGGACCGCCCTCGTGCTCGAGCTTCTTGACGGGCACGTTTCTCTTGTTGCGCAGACAACCGGCCCGCTCCCCGTCTTGCCCGAAGCGGAGCCGCACCGAAGCCGCTATGGGTTGATCGGGATGCGAGAGCGGGCAGCCGCGCTGGGCGGTGAGTTCGATGCGGGCCCGAACGCCGGTGGATGGCGCGTCAGCTGCAGACTCCCGCTGGAAGGGGCCGATGGGCTGCCGGCAGGCGAGGGCGGAGCGACGTGATCCGTGTAGCACTCGTCGACGACCAGGCGATCGTCCGTGCGGGATTGGCCCGCATTCTCTCCCCGGCAGACGGGTTCGAGGTGGTAGCCGAATGCGCGGACGGCCGCCAAGCGGTGGAGGAGCTGCCGGCGCGCAAACCCGACGTCGTACTGATGGACGTCCGCATGCCGGTCCTCGATGGGATCGCGGCGACGGTCGAGCTGCGCGAGGCGGCGGACGACTTGGCGGTGCTCGTGCTCACGACATTCGGCGAAGACGAGGTCCTTTGGGGTGCGCTCGAGGCCGGCGCCGCTGGATTTGTACTGAAGGATTCCTCGGCGGAGGACTTGATCGCGGCGGTGAGGGCAGTGGCCGGCGGGGCGGCGTGGTTCGACCCCGCGGTGGCCCCAAGGATCCTCGAGCACTATCGCCGCCAGATCGCCCCTGCGAGCCGACAGGCCGCCCGGCTCGCGCTGCTCTCGGAGCGCGAGCGCGAGGTGCTGCGCATGATGGCGCGGGGCGCGACCAACGGCGAGATCGCGGCTGCGCTCTACCTCGCCGAGGCGACCGTGAAGACCCACATCGGCAGCATCTTCGGCAAGCTCGGCGTCCGCGATCGAGCCGCGGCGATCGTGTTCGCCTATGACCACGGCGTGGTCAGGCCTGGCGCGAGCAGCGCCTAGCCCCTCGCCGTCCGGCCCACCCACGGAAGGTCTCGATTCCTACCCCAGTGGGACCTCGATTCGGGCCCGTGGCCCGATGTGCAAAAGCGCCAGCGCGCTTAGCGTTGCCGGCATGAAAAACACAGCCATAGAGGTCCACGACCTCGAAAAATCCTATGACGGCCAACCGGTGCTCAAAGGAGTGTCGTTCGCCGTCGGCGCCGGCGAGATCTTCGGTATCGCCGGGCGCAATGGGGCCGGCAAGACCACCGTGGTGGAGATCCTGCAGGGACTCCGCAGACGTGACGGTGGCCGGGTCGACGTGCTCGGCTTCGATCCCGGCCGCGAGCGCAGACGGCTCCGGCCGCTGTTGGGCGCGCAGCTACAGACGTCCGCTCTGCCCGAGCGCATTCGCGTCGGGGAGGCGCTGCGGCTGTTCGCCCGTTTGGCCGATGGTCGGACGGACTGGCGGGAGTTCGCCGAAGCGTGGCGTCTTGTCCCGCTGCTGGACATGTCGTTCGGCAACCTCTCGGGAGGTCAGCGTCAGCGCCTGTTCGTGGCCCTGGCGATGATCAACCGCCCGCGGGTGTTGTTCCTCGACGAGCTCACGCAGGGACTGGATCCCGTCGCGCGGCGCGAGGCCTGGCAGCTGATCGAACAGGCGCGCGATCACGGCACGACCGCCGTTCTCGTCACCCACGACATGGAGGAAGCCGAGCGCCTGTGCGACCGCGTCGCGGTGCTCCACGACGGGCGCCTGGTGACCTGCGCCAGGCCGGTCGAGATTGCCTCAAGCGTGGGGACGGTCCGCCTGCGCTTCTCGTCACCTGGCGCGGCCGGGCTCGAGGGGCTGGGGCGCGTCCCTGGCGTCACCAGCATCGGCTACGACGGCGCGACCGCGGACATCACCGTGGAGCCTGTCGCGGTCGTGCGGGTGGCCACGGAGCTTGGCCGGCTGGACCTTGCTCCGAGCGACTTCACCGTGATCCGGCCGTCGCTTGAGGAAGCCCTTGTACCACTACTGAACGGAGACAATCGATGACCGCACTCGCCGATATCACTTCTCGACAGAGACGATCGATGACTGCGCTCGCCGCGTTGACCCCGACCGAGCTTCGTCTGCTCGTCCGCGACTGGACCGTGCTCGTGTTCGCCTTCGTGTTCCCGCCGCTGGTGATGCTGATCCTCGCGGGAGTGTTCGGCACCCGCGCTACGGTCGGGTTCGGGTGGCGTAATCCCCAGCACTACTACGTCGCGGCATCGGTGGGCGTGCCTGTCATCGCCCTGGCCCTCGTTGGCCTCCCTGTCACGCTCGCCTCCTACCGGGAACGGGGCGTGCTGCGCCGGTTCGAAGCATTTGGCGTCTCGCCCTCCAAGGTGATCGGCACGCAAGCAATCGTCACGGCTGGGCTGATCCTGGTTGGCGTCGTGGCGGTACTGGCAGTCGCCGCACCGACCTATGGCATCCCGCACATCACGCATCCCATCCAGACTGCCCTCGGCCTGGCTGCGGGCACGCTGACGCTCGTGCTGGTCGGCATTGCGGTCGGGCTTGCGACGAGCAGCGCACGCTCGGCCCAGGCGATCGGGCTGATCGCCTTCTTCCCCCTTTACCTGTTGGGAGGTGGGGGGCCGCCCAAGGGAGCGATGACCGGGGCCATGCACTCGATCAGCAATGCACTGCCCTCGGCGATTCCCGCGGTCGCCGACCCCTGGCTCGGTCTCCCCGGCCTTGGCACCCAGCTCGCGGTGTTCGCCGCGTGGGCGGCCGCGGCGCTGGTCGCGATCTGCTGGCTGGTGCGCCGCGCGGCGCATCAGCCCTGAGCATGAGGGCGACGAAGCAAGGCTGGGCGAATAAGCGACAACATACGTCGTTCTTTCGCCCAGCCTCCTAGGAATCGAATCTGCTGAGCTCGCTGGCGGACGAGCGGCGGTTGCCGGCGTTGGGATGAGGGTGCCTTACCTCGCCATCAAGCGCCTCGCGCGCTGGCCTTTTGTACCCGCGATCGGTTCGCAGCACCGGCAAGCGGTCAGCAAAACGACAAACGACGACCGAACGATGAAGGTGCGCCGCATATAGGCGCTATACGCTCAGGTCGGTGCTCGCACTCGTCGCTGCGAACCTTCGCCGTCGTGCCGCGCGGACTCTCCTGGCCGCGGCCGGCGTCGCGGTGGGCGTGGCCGCCGTCGTGGCACTGCTTGCGCTCTCGACGGGTCTCAACAACGCCGCGTCCGGGTTTGTCCACCTCGGGAAGGCCGACCTTGGTCTGTTCCAACGCGACGCCGGGGACCCCACGTCCTCCGTGCTCCCCCTGGCTCTGTTGCCGCGCGTCCGCGCCCAGCCGGAGGTCGCGCAGGCAACGCCAATCCAGATCGTGGTCGGCGCGGTGGCGGGGCACCCTGGCGCGATCGTGCTGGGGCTCGAGCCCGGCGGCTTCGCCGCGCGGCAGCTCGTGATCACGGCCGGTCACGGGATGGCGCGCGGGCAGGTACTGGTCGGCGACGTGCTCGCCAGCCAGCTGCAGGTCGATCCAGGCTCGGTGCTCAAGCTTGGCCGGCGAAGATTCCCCGTCGGCGGCGTGTTCCACACCGGCCTCTCGTACGAGGATTCCGGCGCGGTGCTCGACCTGCGCGACGCTCAGGCCTTGGCCGGCCGAACCCCGGGGGAAGCAACCACTTTCGCGGTCAAGCTCCGGCCGCAGACGCCGGCATCCACCGGGGTCCGCGAGCTCGGACGGGCGTTCCCGGGCCTGAGCGCGATAGCCGACCCGGGCGAGGCGGTGAGGGCCGGGGCCAACACGGTTCTGATCTCGAAGGCGGTTCTGCTGGTGGTCGTGCTCGCCCTGATAATCGGGGGGTTGGCCGTGGCCAACGCGATGCTGTCTGCGCTGCTCGAGCGCCGTCGCGAGCTGGCGCTGCTCGCCACGATCGGCTGGAGCACCGCCCAACTGGGGACGCTCGTGCTCGCTGAGTCGCTGGCGGTGAGCATGCTGGGAACCGGCGTGGGAGTGCTCCTGGGCTTGGCCGCGGGGAAGCTACTGCCGGGCGCGCTCGGCCTCAGCGGCTTTATCTCGCCCACACTGACAGCCTGGGGTGTGGGCCGGGCGGTGCTGATCGGGCTCGCGATCGGGACGCTTGGAGCGATTTATCCGGTCTGGCGGGTGACCAGGATGCGCTCGGTTGTGGCCCTCGCTCAGACCTGAGGCTCACCCCAAAAGGCCGTCGACCAGGTCGACCACGCGGTCGGCACGCGCGGGAACGGCTGGATCGTGGCTGGCGATGATCAGGGTCATGCCGTGTCGGTCGCGCGTCCTGGCCAGGAGGCCCAGCACCCGATCGCCCGCGACCGAGTCCAGCGCGCCGGTCGGCTCGTCGGCCAGCAGCAGCTGGGGCGCGTTGGCGAGGGCCCGGGCGATCGCCACGCGCTGGCGCTCCCCGGCCGAGAGCTCCGCTGGAAGGTGGCGTACGCGATCGAGCAGGCCGACCTCGGCCAAAAGCTCCCGGCTGCGACGTCCCCGTTCGTGGCGCTCCACGCCGGTTGCGAGCAGCGGGGTCTCGACGTTGCTCTGCGCCGTCAGGTAGGGCAGCAAGAGGTGATCCTGGAAGACGAAGCCCACCAGCCGGCGCCGATACGCGACCGCCTCCCGCGGTGAAGGCACCGGCTTACCACCGACGGAAATGGTCCCCGAGTCGGGTCGGTCCAGTGTCCCGATCAGGTTCAGCAGGGTGCTCTTGCCGGCGCCAGAGGGCCCCCGTATGGCCAGGAACTCGCCTTCGGCGACGGTGAAGGAGACGCCGCGTAGCGCGACCACGGCGCCGTAGCGCTTGGCGACGTTCTCGACGACCACGGTCACGCCACCGGACGCGGGCGCCTCCCCGGCGCCCGCGTGCGCCGCCGGGGCGCTCACTTGCGGGCGGTCACGGGCCAGCCGAGCGCCACCGACCCGGCGCTGGTGTGAACGATGGTCACGAGGGTGAGCGGATGGCCGATGGCCGAGGAGGGGAACGTAATCCGGTCGTGCAACACGCCGTCCTTGAGCGTATGGACGGGCGGGCTCTCACGGCCGACCACCGTTTCAGCAAAAGCAAACTCGGTCGCGACGGTGCCCTCCAGCGGCTTGCCGCTTGCGTTCGTGACGCGGACGGTGTAGGGCCACAACTTGCCGGCGGTCGGCGTGTGGCTGGCTCCGTGCAGCGACGCGTGCACAGGGCCGGTGTTCACGCTCGGGGTGGTGGCCGTGGCGGCGCTTGCCGCGGGGGAAGTGTGGGTGGTTGTGGTGTGGGTCGCGGCGTGAGCCGTGGTATTGGTGTGCGTGGACGTCGAGCCACCGCAGCCCGCGGCGGCCAGACCGGCGACCACCATGGCGATCACTGTTCCGACTGTCGCTTTCATCCGGCGTGTGAAGAAATCGTACCCCCGGGACGGGCGGCCGCAGACATCGGGTTGGCGAACAACAAAGGCGTAACCGACATCGGACCGCGGTCGGCGCGCCTCATACTCGGGTAGGAGATCGGCGCCCCAGACCATTCACAAGTAGGTCGCGTCTCGGTCCCTGAGCCCGATGACGGCGGCGACCCGCCCCCGTACCGTCGCCGCCATGACCACATCAAAAACAGACGGCGAGGGGCCCGCCGTCAAGACAGTTGGGCTGACGAAGGAATTCGGTCAGCGCAGGGCCCTCGACGGCGTTGATCTCGAGGTCCCTCGCGGCGTCGCGTTCGGGTTCTTGGGGCCCAACGGCGCCGGAAAGACGACGATCATCAGGCTGCTGCTCGGGCTGGCCTGGCCGACGGCGGGATCGATGTCCGTGCTTGGGCACGCGGTCCCCGAAGAGCGCGCCGAGGCGCTTGTCCGCGTGGGCGCGATCGTCGAGGAGCCGCGCTTTTACCCCTATCTGACCGGACGCGAGAACCTTGAGATCAACGCCGCGGCGCGGGGCGGGGCGGCCGCGATGCGAATCCCCGAGTCGCTTGAACGAGTTGGGCTGAGTGCCAGGGCCAGCGAGCGCGTGGCTAGCTACTCGCTGGGCATGCGCCAACGGCTGGGAATCGCCCGCTGCCTGCTGGCGGATCCCGAGCTGTTGTTTCTCGACGAGCCGATGAACGGGTTGGACCCGGCCGGAATGCTCGAGGTACGAGCTCTCATCCGGCATCTCGTCCGGGAAGGCCGCACGGTGTTCCTGTCATCGCACCTGCTGGATGAGGTGCAGCGAACCTGCGATTTTGCCGCGATCGTCGACCGGGGCAAGGTCGTGACGCAGGGATCGATCGATGAGCTCACCGCGGGCGTGCGCCGGGTCTCGATTGGGACCGACGACCCCGGTCGCGCGGCGGCGCTGATCGCAAGGCTGAACACCGTGGACGCCGCGGCCGTGGCCGACGGTGGTGTCGTGGTGTCGCTGGCGTCGAACGGCACGACAGAGCGCGAGCAGGTCACCGAGATCGTACGACGGATGCTCGACGCGGATCTCTCGATTGACCGGGTGGCACCGGTCGCGGCCTCGCTCGAAGAGCGCTTCCTGAGCATCACACAGCGATTGGAGGATGAACAATGAATTTCGAGACCCTGACTCTCGTCAGGATGGACGTGCGGAAGCTGTTGCGGCGTCGTGGGCTGATGGCGGTCGCGCTGCTGATTGCGGTCGGCTCGGTGAGCCTGATCTTCATCGTCACCGCGATCCGGCATGGAGCCAACCCCCAGCACGTCCGTCCGGCCGGCGGGCTCAAGAGCTTCCAGGACGCGACCGATTTCCTGGGAATGATCGCGGTCGTGGTGGCGGCCATGATCGGGGTGACCGCGGGCGCCGGTGACGCCGAGCTGGGCGTGCTCCGAGACCAGGTTGCGACAGGCCGCTCGCGTCTCATGCTGTTCGGCTCGCGCACCATAGCGGCGGTGGCCGTGACGCTCGCCATACTTGCCGCCGCGGTCATCGTGGTCACGATTGCCTCGGTGGCGTTGGCCGGAGGGGCACCCGTGCCCTCCCTGTCGGAAGTCGTCCAGCGCGACGCGGCCGTGCTTGCGTTTGGCGCTTGCAGTGCGCTGGTGTGCTCGGGTGTTGCCTCGTTGGTGCGGTCACGCGGGCCGTTGATGGCGAGCGTGATCGCGCTGGGCGTGCTGATCTCGCAGTTGGTCCTGCAGATCAGCTTCCTCGGCAGCCTGCGCGAGCTGCTGCCGCTGGCGGCGTTCCAGCGCATGGCCGGAGACGCGGTCTCCGGACTGCACTTCTCGCTGGCTGTCGCGATCGCGGTTGCCGTCGCCTGGTCACTGGCCGCCTTGGCGGCCGGCGGCTGGTGGGCGCGGCGAGTGGAAGTCTGAGCGCCCAGCCGGGACGTACGCTTTGCACGTGAACATGCAGCGCGAGCGCCCAAAGCTCCTGCAAAGGGCGGACGCAGTCGCCCCCTGGGTGGTCGACGGGGCGCTCGCGCTCGTAGTGCTTGTCGTGACCCTGGCAGCGGCAGGCCACGGAAGCCACTCGATCCGTAGCGGGTATGTGGGCGCGAGCGCGGCCGCGGTCATAAGCGCCTCGGTTCTCTCCACCTTGCCACTGCTGGTAAGGCGGCGCTGGCCGGTTGAGGTGTTGGCCGCCACGCTGATCGTCGGCATCGCGATCCCTACGGCGGCCGTGGTCTGGCCCCCCGCGCTGGTCGCCGTCTACACGGTCGCATCGCGGCGGCCGTGGCGGATCGCAGTGGTTGGCGCGGTGGCGGCGGCGGTCGGGCTCTGGCTCCATCGGCTGATTTGGGGCTACAGCCTGCCGCTGTCCGGGGTGATCACCGGGATCGCTTTCGCCGGCGCTGCCCTGGCGCTCGGTCTCTATCAGGCCACCCGGCTGGCGTACTTCGATCAGCAGCGGGAGCGTGCGGCGCGGCTGGAGCGAGAGCGTGAGCTGCTCGACGAGCAGGCGGCGGCGGGCGAGCGGCTGCGGATCGCGCGCGAGCTGCACGACGTCATTGCTCACGACGTGAGCCTGATGGTGATCCAGGCCCAGGCGCTCGAGGCAACCGCGAAGGACGAGACGGCCCGCCACGGCGCGCAGACAATCGCCGAGCTCGGCCGCGATGCAATGGGCGAGATGCACCGGACGCTCGAGCTGATGCGCGCAGACAGCACCGACGAGGAGCGAAGGCCACAGCCCGCGCTGGACGGTCTCGGTCGGTTGGTCGAGCGTGCGCACACCGCCGGGGTGGACGTCGAGCTGTCGGTCGCGGGGGCCCCACGGCCGCTCCCGACCGGGGTCGAGGTGTCGGCCTACCGGATCGTCCAGGAGGCGCTCACCAACGTGATCAAGCACTCGGGCAGCGACCATGCCTCCGTGGAGCTTCGCTACGGCAGGGAGGGGCTTGAGCTCGAGATCGTCGACCAAGGCGCCAACGCCGCTGACCCCGGCGTGCCGCAGTCGGGTCACGGCCTCGTCGGGATGCGCGAGCGGGTGGCGCTTTTCGGCGGGACCCTCGAGGTGGGTCCGGTCAACGGGCGCGGATACCGAGTGCTGGCGACGCTGCCGTACGCATCATGACCATGATCCGAGTGCTGATCGCCGACGACCAACCGCTCGCGCGCGCCGGATTCAAAGCCGTACTCGAGGCGACTGGGACGATCGAGGTCGTGGCCGAGGCCGAAAGCGGTGAGCAGGCCGTCGCGCTGTCCCGGCGCGACGACCCAGACGTGGTGCTCATGGATGTCCGCATGCCCGGGATGGACGGGATCGAAGCGACCCGGCGGATGCCGCACCAGAAGGTCCTGATCCTCACAACCTTCGGGCTGGACGACTACATCATCGAGGCGTTGCGGGCGGGAGCGAGCGGTTTCCTGCTCAAGGACGCGCCGGTCGAGGAACTCGTGCGCGCAGTTCGGACCGTGGCTGCGGGGGACGCGCAACTGTCCCCCGCGGTCACCAAGCGGCTGCTGGATCAGGTCGCCCGCCGCCTACCGACGGCGGTCCAGCGCGACACACGCTCGCTGGTGGAGCTGACGGAGCGCGAACGGGAGGTGTTGCGGCTGCTGGCGGTGGGGATGTCGAACGCCGAGATCGCGGCTGCGCTGGTCGTTTCGGAGCCTACGGTGAAGACGCACGTCTCGAACGTGCTTCAGAAGCTCGGCCTGCGCGACCGGGTCCAGGCGGTGATCTACGCGTACGAGAATGGCGTGGTCGTCGCAGGCGATCGCGCTTACGGCGGCGGGCGCTAGGCCCTGAGGCCGCCGCCGGCCGCGATGTGCGCCAGGTAGCGGCGCGCCCGCCGCTCGGCGCCCGGGCCCCTGAAGCGAGCAAGCTCCCGGCCATCGGTGAGGACCACCGCCCAGCCGTAGAGGATGGGCTTGAGCATCAGCGCGAGCGCGTTCGAGGGCATGGAGCCAGCCTGGCACACGACCATGAGAGTTAGCTGAGAGCGCGCCGTGGAGATCGTGGGCCGCAATTCGGCCTTGCGCTACTGTCGGTCAGGTTGCCGATCGCTGGAGGTTCCGGGGGGCAAATGAAGCCTGCCGACGCAAACGAGACGAACGGCGCCTGGTGCGACAGGGCCCGCTGACCGGCCGCTATCCCGCGGCGGCCGCGATGGTCGTCTTTGCGCTGGTCCCGTACCTTGCGCTATCGGCGGCGCTCGCGCCGATCACGCCGATCATCGCGAGAGACCTTCACATGAGCCTGCAGGCGATGAGCCTGGGCTCGGGGATGGCAAACGCCGCTTACGCCGTGGGGACCGTACTTGCCGTGCTCCTCGCCCAGCACCTGCCTCAGCGGCGGATGCAAGTTCTCTACGCCGCGCTGCTGGTGATCGGCTCGGTGATGGCGGCGGCGGCCCCGGATGCGGGGCTGTTTGTCGCCGGGCACGTGATCCAGGGCCTCTGCACCAGCCTCCTGCTGATTGCCGCGGTGCCGCCGCTGGTGGTCGGCTTTTCGATCTCAAAGATGCGCTGGACCGCGATCATCTTGAACATCTGCATCTTCGGCGCGGTCGCGCTCGGTCCGCTCGTGGGCGGCATCCAGGCGCAGGCCAACGGCTGGCGACCGCTGTTCTGGATCATCGCCGGCATCGCCGCGGCAGCGCTGGTGCTGTCGCTGCTGACCTTCCAGGACGCTCCGCCGGCCGACCGCACCGCACCTCGCAATCCCCTACCCGTCGGGATCGCAGCCGTCGGCTGCGTGGCAGCGTTCTACGGCGCTTCGGAAATGCTCACCCGCGGCTTCCTCGACCCCTCCACGTTCGTGCCGTGGATCGGCGGACTCGCGCTGATCGTGATCCTGCTCGTCTATCAGTACCGTGCCAAGCGTCCGTTGCTGTGCATCCGCCCCCTGGCCAGCACGCTGCCGGTGAGCGGGATCGCCGTGGCGATCTGCGCGGCGGCAAGCTCGATCTCCGCCGTTGGGTTGGCGGCGGTGCTGCTCGCGACCCGATACTCCCCAGTGCACCTGGGGCTGCTCCAGTTCCCGGAGTTCGGCGGTGCGCTGATCACCGCCGCCCTCCTCGGGCTCGTGTTTCGGTCGCGCGGTCTCCATTACCTGGTGCTCGGCGGGATGCTTTCGCTGATCGCCGGAATCCTCCTCCTGCGCTCCCAGCTTCCCCCCACGAGCGGGGTGATGGCGCTCGGCTCGGGGCTGGTCGGCTTGGGCGTCGGCGGTTCAGTGGCGCCGGCTCTGTTCATCGCGGGCTTCTCGCTACGCAACAACGCGCTTCAGCGCGTCTTCGCGATCATCGAGTTGCTGCGCGGCGTGGCCGCGTTCATGGTCGGACCCGTCTTGGTGCACGTGGCCGCGACCGTCGGAGGTAACCCCGATGCCGGGACCAGCGCGGCGCTGTGGATCTGCTTCGCGATCGCGACCGCCGGCACGCTCCTGGCGGTCTCGCTTTACGCGCTCGGTAGGGTGCGCCCGCCGTCACCGTCGCTGGAGCAGTGGTTCAGCGGGGCCGCGCCAGGCTGGTATTCGCCGCCGCTGCTCGCCGTGGTCCGCAAGCATCCCGGCGAGCAGGTTCTCAGCGAGCCTCTGGCGCGCCCCAGCCCCATAATCGTTCAGGATGGCGGTCCGCCCGCTCGGGACGGCGCCAGACGCGCGGCTGACCGCTCGCCGACGGCGGGGTCATGACCACAGCCGACCTCGGGCCTGTGCTCTTCGCCTACGACGGTTCAGAGTTGGCCAAGGAGGCAATCGGCGAGGCCGGCCGCCAGCTCGCGCCGGGCCGCGATGCGCTGGTGCTGACCGTGTGGCGCCCGTTCGTCGTCGGGTTCGTGCCGGCCGGCGAGCGCGAATTCGACGCGGCTGCCAGCGATCAGGTCAGGGAGGCGGCAGAGGAGACCGCCGCCCAGGGAGCGACGCTGGCGGGGACGGCGGGTTTCCGGGCGCAGAGCATCGCGGTGGACGCGGCGCCAACCTGGAAGGGCATCAGGGATGTTGCCGACGACCGCGAGGCTAGCCTCATCGTGCTCGGCTCCCACGGGAAGAGCGGGCTTACCGGCGCCTTCGTCGCCAGCGTCGCCTCCACGCTCGCAGCCCACGCGCGCCGCTCGGTGCTGATCGTGCACAAACGTGTGTGAGCCGGGCCGCGATGGCCGTGGCCCCGAGCATCGCGGTGACCGGCGCCTGCGGCCGCATCGGGCGCGCCTTGACGGCGAAGCTGGCCGCGAAGCCCAATCGGCTCCGGTTGCTCGACAGGTCGGGGCGAGGCCTGGAGTCGATGCGTCACCTGGGCGAGACCATCGCGGTGGATCTCGCAAAGCTGATACCAGACGAGCTCTTCGCCGGCACCGAGGTAGTCGTTCACCTGGCCGGCGAAGCCAATCACGAAGCCGGCTGGGAGAGTCTTTTGCCGGACAACATCGAGGCCTCCTACAACGTGGCTTTGGCGGCGATGCGCGCAGGCTGCCGCCGGCTGATCGTCGCGTCGTCGGTGCACGCGGTCTCGGCCAGCACGCGGCGTCCCGTGCGCCCGGACGACCCGGTGGCCCCTGCGGATCTCTATGGGGTGACCAAGTGCTTCGTGGAGGCGTTGGCCTTCTGGTACGCGCACCGCGGTTCGGCGTCGGCGGCGGCGGTACGCATCGGCGCATTCGCGCCCGTGGACGCCGCGCGCTCCCGCGGAGCCGAGCGGATGGCCGAGGTCTTCATCGCCGCACCCGATCTCGTCCGCTTGCTCGAGCGCGCGATCGAGGCTGACTACCGCTTCGCGGTGCTCCACGCCGCTGCACCCGGCCGCGACGTGCTCCTGGACACCGAAGACACCGAGAAATTGCTCGGGTGGCGTGCCGCACACCCCTTCCCGTCAGCCGGGGAACCATGACCCCGCGCCGGGCGCTTCACGGAGCCAGGGCCGGCACCCGTTGCAGCTCGGCCAGGGACTCCTCGAGTCCGTCAGCCACAAGCTCGAGGTCGTACATGCGGTCGTAATCGCCGATCAGCCCAAAGCTGATCAAGCCGTGGTAGGAGAAGACGGCAATGGAGACGGCGTGCCCGCTGGGCAGAAACGCCACCGGGGCGATCGTCTCCAGCCGGCGACCGAGAAGATACAGCGGGATCTGCGGTCCCGGCACGTTGGTGATGATCAGATTGAAGAGTCTCGTGGAGAAGTGCAGCCGCGAGGCCTGCGCAAGGATCGTCGGCGGCGCGAACCCGCTCATGCCGATGATGGTCTGCGCGGCCATGAGCTGGCGGGAGCGCTTGACCTCGCGCATCTCGTCGCGCACCAGCGCCAGCTGTTGCTCGGGCTCATCGGCGTAGACGGGCAGCGCCGTCCGCAACAAGGCAACCCGGTTGCCGAGCAATCCGCGCTCCTCGTCGCTTCTCAGATTCACCGGCACGAGCGCCCGCAGCTCAAGCCCCTCGGTGCGCACCCCGCGCGCGCGCAGCCAGCGGCGCAGAGCGCTCGTAGCCAGCGCCAGCACGACGTCGTTGATGGTTGCCCCGTAGCGCTGCTTGACCGCCCGAAGCTCGGCGAAACTGAGATCACGAAAGTCGTAGCGGCGGTGCGGGCCGATCGGTCCATTGAGCGGCACCCTGGGCGCGGGTGTGAGCAGCTCCCAGCCGATGGAGGCGACGGCGCTGCCCACCTGCGCCACGGTCCGCGTGAGTCGCTGCGGGTAAAGCAGCGCGCCGGCAGCGTACTGCGCCACCGACAGCGGCGCCTTCGCCGCCCCGGCGGCGGTGCGGACCAGTAACTCGGCCCGCGAGGGAGCCGGGTGGCGCTCGAAGGGCAAAACGGCCCCGCCGACCGGGACGGGCTCGCGGGCGGTGTCCATGATCACGCTGGCGAGGTCCACCCCGGAGATTCCATCGACGAGCGCGTGGTGTGCCTTGGTGATCAATGCAAAGCGATCTTCCTCGAGCCCTTCGACTACCCACATCTCCCACAGCGGCTTGCCGCGATCGAGGCGCTGGGAGAAGATGCGCGCCACCAGCGCCTTGAGCTGGACCCCGTGACCCGGGGACGGCAGCGCGGTACGCCGCAGGTGGTAGTCGAGATTGAACCCCGGGTCATCGACCCACCACGGCCGCGTCAATGCGATCGGCGGATTGGCCAGCTTCTGGCGGAAACGGGGCACCAGCCCCAGCCGTTCCGAGACGTGCTCGCGCAGCTCCTCATGCCCCGGCACAGGACCTTCGAACACCGACATGCCGCCGATGTGCATCTGCGCACCGTGGCGCTCCTGGAGCAGAAAGGAGGTGTCGGTGGCGCTGAGTTGCGCCGGCGAGCGCGCTCCGCGCGGGCTCCGCTCGCTCAACTGGTTCCCGATGTCCGACAGCTCTTGCGGCACGGGCCAAGGATAGGTCGCAGATTTGGACAGCGACATGCGGTCTCGAGCTGGATTGAAGCCCGAGATCGTCAGGAGAGGTGACCGAACGGACCCCGCGCGATGGCGCGTCGGCGCCAGCGAAGCTGCGAGGGCCCCAGCGCTCTCATGGCCGCCGGAAGCACGGGCTCAAGTGCGCGCGAGCCGGCGGCTAGCGCGCGGAACTCGCGTTCCTCGCGGCGGGTCCAGCGGATACGCAGCCGCTCGCGCAAAGCCCCCGGCAACAGGCCCACCCCGCCAAGATAGGACAAGCTCGCGGCCGGCCGCCGCAAGGCGCTCCACAGGATCGAGGGCATCGGCGGGACCTCGGGTGGCGCCGGCCGGCGCGCCGCCGCGAGCACGCGATCGACCGTCTCGTTGTGGCCAAGCTCCTGACCGACCATGTACTCGAAATAGGCGCGAAAGCCGTCCCAGGTCTCCGGCAGATCCCCCTGGCGGACCCCGACGAGGCGGCCGAGGCCGGTGTACTCGGCATAAAACCGCTCGACCTGGGCGCGCGTCATCGGCCGCGCGAAGTGCTCATGCGCGCGAACGTAGGTCTCGAGCAGCGTCGCGTGGACCCAGGCGTACGCCCCGGGCTCGAGCGCGTGGTACGGACGTCCGTCCGCTCTTGTGCCCTTCATGTGCCCGTGTAGCTCCCGCAGCCGGCGACCCACCGCGGCCGCCTCCCGGCCCCCGTACTGGAGCAGCACGAGGTAGTCGAGCGTGCGCAGGAGCCGCTCCCACGGCCGGTGTTCGAAATCTGAGTAGTCGCGCACCCCGGCACCCACGGTGGGGTGAGCGACCTGAAGCAGGAGTGCGTACAGCGGCGCTAGGAACAACCGAACGTCCGAGCTGAGCTCCCAGGTGATCGATCCGGGACCGACGATCAGCCGATCGATCTCGGCTTCGTCGGGAAATAGTGCCCTTTCGCTGGATGATCGACCCTCGGCCACGCCGGAAATGTAGGCCAGCGGCGGGGCGGGCGCGGTCCGCGCGGCGTGGCGGAACGCGCTACGGGTGAAGCAACCGATGCCGGAGCCTCCTGGCGAGCTGGCCGAGATGCCCGTGGCCGAGGCCGGCCAGACCGGTCGCGCCGAGGAGCGTCACGAACACGCCGGCCAGCAGCGCTACCGCCGCTAGCACCTTTGGCCAATGGGCCTCTAGTTTCGCGCGCGCGCGCGTAAGGATCGCGTCAGCTCTGGGGCCCGCGATCCTGAGCGTGACGAGGATGGCGATAAGCGGCAGCACGAAGCAGATGTTGAAGAGGACCAGCAATATGATCTGGCGTATCGGGCCGACGTCCGAGCCGACGATCGTGGCGATCGCGGCGAAATACGGGAAGGCGGTGGGCAGCTCGAACACCATGATCCCCGCCCCGAGCAGGATGCTCGAACGGCCGGTGGCCTTGGGGGTCGGCATGGACCGCGCGGCGAGTTGGCGCCGGTACCCCCACAGGAATACACCGGCGGTGATCATCGCCACTCCGGCTACAAGCTCGAGTATGAAGGCGACCCGATGGTGAGGATGCGGTACCAACGCCAGCAGCAAGTGACCCGGCCCAAAGTCGATTATGAGCCCGCCGAGCAGGTAGACGGAGAACACCCCGACGGTGAACTGGAAGACCTGTCGGCGCGGGTGTGGGCCGGAGGCAAGGTAGAGGGCGGGCGCGATCGTCGACGGGTTAAGCGAATCCGCGAGCCCAATTGAGCACACCACGGCCACCAAGCGGAGCATGGGCCAATTGTTCTAGCGGGCGCAAGCCGCTCCTGCAGGCTCAGGCGAAGTGCACTTCGCCCAGCTCCTGCTCCACGACGGGCCGCTCGCACGTCGGGCACCACCAGCGCGCCTGCACCTGCGAGCCGCAGAGCTCGTGACGCGGCGCTGCTTCTTCCCGGCTGCGCGCCCCCCAGGCGGCCAGCAGCCGTACCGCCCCGGCCAGCTCGAGCCCCGCCGTCGTCAGCTCATAGATGAGTCGCGGCGGACGGCGCGAATACGGTCTGGAGACGACGAGCGCGCGGCGCTCTAAGTGCCGCAGCCTGTGACTTAGTACGTTGGGTGCGATTCCGTAGACCTCTTCCTGAAGCTCGCTGAAGCGCTGCGGTCCGTCGAGCAGCGCGGCGACGATCAGCAGGGTCCAGCGATCCCCTACGGTGGCCAGCGCCTCGGCGAGTGCGACCCTCAACGGATCCGGCCCACCGAGGGAATTCGGCGAGGAAGGATCCGTCTCTACCTGAGCGGCGCGCGGCGAGGGATCCGTCTGTGCGCGTGGGCTGCGGTCGATGGAGCTATGCACACGGGAGGATGCTAGTGGGCCAAGGGTGATAAGCTAGTTGCTTGTAAGTTGCAAGTCGATAGCAACCTGCGGCTCGGACTCCGTGGATCGCGGAGCGAGAGCGAGGCCTCTCGGCTTGCGGGCATCCGGAGGAATTTGCAAATGACGGTTATTGAGCAGCTAGAGAACGACATTCAGCGCGTCGCTGAGCAGATCGGGCCCGCGGTTGTGGGCCTCGGCCGCGGTTGGCGAATGGGCTCCGGCGTGGTCGTTGCGCCCGGCCGGGTCCTCACGACCGCCCACGCCCTGCGTGACGGAAGGCACCACGAGGAGGAGGTC
This sequence comes from Solirubrobacterales bacterium, assembly GCA_019247075.1. Classification (GTDB taxonomy): domain Bacteria; phylum Actinomycetota; class Thermoleophilia; order Solirubrobacterales; family Solirubrobacteraceae; genus Palsa-465. The sequence continues at coordinate 3,277 of JAFAPR010000047.1, read as the reverse complement.
GAAGTGGTCCTCTCCACGGACCAGCGGGCACGCGGACGGGTCGTTGGCGTCGACGCCGACATCGACCTGGCCGTAATCGAAGTCGACACCGGCCAGGTGGAGCCGCCACGGTGGGCGGATCAATCCGGCCCGCCGCTGGGTCGCCCAGTCCTCGCGCTGGCGAACCCAGGGGGCCTCGGCCTACATGTGACGGTGGGAACGGTCTCCGCGAACGCACGAAGCTTTCGCGGTCCCCGTGGCCGCCGGATCGGGGGTGCGATCGAGCACACCGCGCGGCTCCCGCGCGGTTCTTCAGGCGGGCCCCTGGTGGACTTCGGAGGCGAGGTTCTCGGTATCAACGCGGTGCGCGTAGACGGTGGCCTGATCCTTGCCATACCGGCCGAGCAATCGGTGCGCGAGAAGGTGCAGGCGCTTTCTCGGGGCGAGCCTGCCTCTCGGGTACGGCTCGGCGTGGCCGTTGCCCCGCCCCGCGTGGCGAGGCGGCTGCGAGCCTCGGTTGGCTTGCCCGAGCGTGACGGCGTCCTGGTTCGCGCGGTCGAGTCAGGTAGTCCCGCCGACCGAGCGGGGATCGAGCGTGGAGACCTGATCGTCGCCGCGGGCGGGAGGCCGGTCGAGCGGGTCGACGCGCTGTATGAAGCCCTGGATAGCGCCAATCCAGGGGGAGAGCTCGAATTCACCGTGCTCCACGCGCTCGACGAGCGGCCCATCTCGGTCCGCTTCTAGGCGACCACTCCCATGGAGACGAAGGTGCCGCAGATGGAAGCGCTAGAGGACGTGACCCGCGCAGCCGACGCCGAGGCCCTTGACGCCTATTCGCGGATCGTGGTCGAGGTCGCCGAGCGGCTCGCACCCTCGGTCGCAAACCTTCGCATCATGCGGGGCACCCGCATGGGCCGAGTGCCGGCGGGAGCCGGAAGCGCCGTCGTGCTCACGCCGGATGGCTTCCTCCTGACCTCCGCCCACGTGGTGGCCGCGCGAGGCGCCCCCGATGGACGCGGCCGCGGCGGTCGGGCAACCTTCCCGGACGGGCGAGAGCTCGGCTTCTCGGTAGTCGGCGCGGATCCCCTGTCGGATCTCGCCGTCCTGCGCGCCGACGGCGACGCGCTCGTGGCGGCCGTGCTCGGCGAGGCGGAGCGGCTCCGCGTGGGTCAGCTCGTGGTGGCGATCGGGAATCCGAACGGGTTCGCGGGTTCGGTCACCGCGGGGGTCGTCTCCGCCCTGGGCCGCTCGCTACCGGCCCGCGCCGGCCGCACCGTCCGCTACATCGACAACGTAATCCAGACCGATGCGGCGCTCAATCCAGGCAACTCGGGGGGTGCCCTCGTCGACAGCAAGGCCCGCGTCGTGGGGATCAACACCGCGGTGGCTGGCGTCGGTCTCGGCCTGGCCGTGCCCATCAACCCCGCCACGCGTCAGATCATCGGGTCGCTGATGCGCAATGGGCGAGTGCGACGCGCCTATATAGGAATCGCGGCCGGCCCCCGGCCCCTGCCGCCACAGGCCCGCGCGAGGTTGGGGCGAGCCGCCGGCGTGGAAATCGTCGAGGTGGCGCCAGGAAGCCCCGCCGAGCGCGCCGGGTTGCGTCCCGAGGATCTCGTGGTCGAGCTCGATGGAGCCCCGGTCGAGTCGATGTATGACATCCAGCGCGCGATGACCGAGGCCGCGATCGGGAGAGCGATAGCGGTGCGGGTGCTTCGCGGCGAGCAGTTGCTAGCCGTGACGCTCGCGCCGGCCGAACTGTTGGCGGGCTAAGGGGCGTCGGCGCCCGACGAGCGGGCGCTAAACTGGCCCTGCGTCCGCAGGCGCGCCTAGGCGTGCCGTGAATCGGCGCAATCCGACCACGACAAGACTAAAAACGCGCGATGGCCCGTGGAGACATCCGGATCGCCGCCACCTTGGCATGCGAGGTGTGTCGGCGCCGGAACTACCAGACAAACAAGAGCAAGCGGAATAATCCGGAGCGGATCCAGCTGCGCAAGTACTGCCGCTGGTGCGGGCGCCATACCCCGCACCGCGAGACTCGCTGATCTGAGCCGTGGCTCGTAACCGCAAACGCGCAAAGGAGCGGCGCCCTCGCCAGGCCCAGCCGGTGGCGAGCGGCCGCGGGCGCGATGATCGCCTGCTGCCAGGGGATCCGGAGCAGACCGCGACCGGGTTCAAGCACGGCGATGACGTGCTGTCGGGAGAAGCCCCCCAAGAACTGACCCAGGACTCGAGTGGCCAGTTCGAAGACGGATCGGGCGATGGCGCGCCCAACCCACTGGAACACGCCACGCCCGACGTGGAGCTCGCCGAGGAGCGAGTGGCGCTGGGCAGCGTCGAAGCGGGGTCGGGGCCGGTCACCGACGAGGAGCTGATCGAGGCCGAGGAAGCGGAGGCCGGGGAGCTCGAGGATGGTCTCTTTACGGAGCCGGCCGTTGGCGGACGCGCGGAGGCTCCGGCACCTATTCCGCACGCAGCCGTCGCGGCGCCTCGGCCGTGGCTGGGAGCGCGGCTACTCGCCTTCCTCGAGGGGAGCTGGCGGGAGCTGCAACGGGTCCAGTGGCCCGATCGGCGTCAGGTGATGCAGGCAACCGGAGTCGTGATCGGTTTCGTAATCGTGGCGAGCGTGTTCCTGGGAGTCGCTGACCTCGTGGCCGGCAAGATCGTTCACTTCGTCCTCAACGGGACCTTCTAAGGTTCAGCGGCGCGCACTGCCATGGAACGGGGAATGAGCGCTGGCCGGGCGCGGCTGGCCGCCGCCTCCAGCCGAGCAATACTTCGGGACAAATAGGAAGAGCATGTTTCGCTGGTACGTAGTTAATACCTACTCCGGACACGAACAGAAGGTCAAGCACAACCTCGAGCACCGCATCGTGTCTCTGGGTCAGCAGCGCGCGGTGCGGCAGATCGTGGTGCCGACCGAGACGGTGTCCGAGATGAAGGACAACCAGAAGGTGATGGTCGAGAAACGGACCATGCCCGGATATGTCCTGGTGAACATGGATCTCAATGAGGACTCCTGGTCCCTGGTCAAGGGAACCCCGGGGGTGACAGGGTTCGTTGGCGCTTCGAACGAGCCGGTCCCTCTGACGCAGGACGAGGTGAACAGGCTCCTGCACCGCGAGGCGGAAGTGAGGCCCCGGAGCCGAGCGCAGTTCGGGATCGGCGAATCGGTCAAGGTAGTCTCCGGGCCGTTGTCCGACTTCTCCGGCGAGATCTCGGAGGTCAACGAGGACGCCCAGCGGCTGAAGGTCCTGGTCTCGATCTTCGGGCGGGAGACGCCGGTCGAGGTTGG